>NZ_JBEZDS010000019.1:0-176795 GCF_040648435.1 Dactylosporangium sp. NPDC049140
GGTCCAGGGCGTCGTGCTCCTGGCCGGCCTGGTAGTGGCCGTAGTCCACGTCGCCGCCGTCGTGCCCGCCGTCGTAGGTGTCGATGTCGCTCATGGTGCGCTCCCTTTGGGATGTGGTGTGGTTGGCCTTGCAAGAAGAACGTTACGGTCGCCGCCCACGTGCCGAATCCCGGAAACGTGCCATGCATGTTGGCCGGGGAGTGCGCCGGGATGAAAGACTTCGTGGCCGTGGACAGCGATACTTTCTGGTCGATCATCGACGGTGCCCGGTCCGCCGCCGGGGAGCGCGTCACGACGGGCTTCGCCGGGCGGTTCACGGCCGCGCTGCGCATGCGCCTGGCCACCCTCGACAAGAGCGAGCTGCTGGACTTCGACGCCCACCGCACGCGGCTGCAGGCGCGGGCCAACTCCTCGGCCATGTGGGCGACCGGCCGGGTGGTGGCCCGCTACGCCGACGCGTTCGTTGACGGGCTTATCGCGCGCGGACGCGAGACCTACGAGCGCGCGGTCGCCGACCCGGACGCGCTCGCCGACGACCCGGTGCTGCGGGCCGTCGCCGCCGGGGACCTGGCCGCCCACGAGCTGGCCCCGCGCGAGGTCGAGGACCTCGCCGAGGAGCTCTACGGCGAGGAGGACGACTACCCGATGCTGCTGCGCGCCCGCACCGGCCAGGTCGCCCCGCTCGTCGAGGACGACTGGGACGACGAGGACGACGCGGCGGTCCGCAAGCACCTGCCGAAGATCGCCGCGCTGTTCCTCAAGGGGTAGTCAGCGGATCGGTGACCGCGCGGGTCCGCGCCAGGTCGTCGCCGAGCGCCGTCACCAGGGTGCCCCCGTTCGCCAGGGCCATGACCGCCGCGTCCGGGCCGGCCGGGGCGGTCACCTCCGCGGTCGTCAGCAGCGAGGCCAGCACGCGCGCGTCGCCGAGCAGGGCCGGGCCGCGGCCGGTGGTCACGTCGCTGCGGTACCAGGGCCGGCCTTCGCGGCGCGCGGCCGTGCTGAGCCGCAGCTCGCCGGCCTCCTCGCCGAAGCGGCCGAGGACCGCCTCCTCGCGCCAGACGAGGCGCGCCCCGGCGGCCAGCTCCACCGTGGAGACGTTGCGGTGCCGGCAGCGCGCGGCGGCCACGATCGGCTCCGGCAGAAAGACCAGGGTGCCGCCCGCCCCGACGGTCGCGTGCACGGCGAGGACCGACTCCGCCCCGGAGCGGCCGGGCAGGGCGATGGCGGCGGCGACGGTACCGATCCAGAGCTGCGCCCCCGGCCCGACCTCGATCTCCAGGCTCAGCTCGTCGCCGCCGAGCGGGCCCGCCGCGCCGCCGACGAGGTGCACCCGGGCCGGCCCCGTGCGCCGGGGCAGCAGCGGCGGCTCGCCCTTGAGCACGCGCAGCACCGTGCGCTTGCCCTCGCACTCGGCGACGATCCGGGCCGCGGCCTTCATGCCGTCGTTACCAGGCCCCGGATCCACTCCTGCACCGGCGCGGCCGCGCGGTCCTCGACCAGCGACAGGAACACCGTCGGCAGCTCGCCCCGGCGCGCGGCCGCGTCGCGGCGCATCACCCCGAGGTCGGCGCCGACCAGCGGGGCCAGGTCCGTCTTGTTGATCACGAGCAGGTCGGCGGAGGTCACGCCCGGCCCGCCCTTGCGGGGCACCTTGTCGCCGCCGGCCACGTCGACCACGAAGATCTGCCGGTCGACCAGGCCCCGGCTGAACGTGGCGGTGAGGTTGTCGCCGCCGCTCTCGACCAGGATCACGTCGAGCGGGCCGAGGCTCTCCTCCAGCTCCTCGATCGCGTCGAGGTTGGCCGAGATGTCGTCGCGGATCGCCGTGTGCGGGCAGCAGCCGGTCTCCACCGCGCGGATGCGCTCGGCCGGCAGGACGCCGTTGCGCAGCAGGAAGTCGGCGTCCTCGGTGGTGTAGATGTCGTTGGTCACCACGGCGATGCGCAGGTCACCGGACAGGCTGCGGCACAGGGCGGCGACGAGCGCCGTCTTCCCCGAGCCGACGGGGCCGCCGATGCCGATGCGCACGGCCCGGCTCGTCCGCGGCAGCGGGTGGTGCGGGTCGTCGTGGGGATGCGGGTGCGTGTGTTCGGCGTTCTCAGCTGGCAAAGAGCCTTACCTCCCATGCGGCGTGGTCCTCGGCGGAGACGTCGAGCAGCGGCCCCGAGGCCGCCGGCAGGTCCCCGATCGGGCCACGGGCGTGTGTCGCGGCCTCGCGGGCCACTTCGTCGCACGCGTCGCCGAGCTCGGCGAGGACGGCGTGGACGCGGTACGGGTCCAGCCCGAGCAGGCGGATCGCCGCGCTCGCCGGGCCGGAGATGGCGTGGTACGCGGCCATCAGCGCGGTCTCGCCGGGCCCGAGCCCGGCCGCGTGCGCGGCGACCCCGAACGCGACGGGCTGGGAGACCCGCGCGGCCGCGGCCCGGGTCACGTGCTCGCCGGGCCAGACCACGAGCGCGGCCCGGCACAGCGAGCGGCCCTGCCGGAGCGCCGCCCGGCGCAGTGCCGGTGACGGGGTACGCGCCGCCAGCTCCTCCTCGAGCTCCGCCATCGCCTCCGGGCGCGCGCAGGCCGCCGCCGCGAAGGCCGCCGCGACCAGACCCGCCGTTCGCAGCCGGCCGAGCAGGAACGCGCGCAGGCCGTCGAGGTCCGTCACGCGCCCGCGCGCCACGGCGGTCTCGAGCCCGCCGGAGTGCGCGTGCCCGCCGGACGGGAACCGCCCGTCGGCCAGGATGAGCAGCTGGGTGTCCATCAGAACAGGAAGTACCGCTGCGCCATTGGCAGTTCCTCGACCGGGTCCGGTTCGACGACCTCGCCGTCGACCCGCACGGTGAAGGTGTCGGGCTCGACCTCGATGCGCGGCATGGCATCGTTGCGGGGCAGGTCGGCCTTCCCGACCGAGCGCGTGTCCGCCACCGGGACGAGGCGCCGGCGCAGCCCCAGGCGGTCGGCCAGCCCGTCCTCGATCGCGGCCGGCGCGACGAACGCGAGGCTGGTCGCCGGCGCGGCCGCGCCGTAGGCCCCGAACATCGGGCGGGACAGGACCGGCTGCGGCGTGGGGATCGAGGCGTTCGCGTCGCCCATGGCGCCCCACGCGATCGCGCCGCCCTTGACCACGGCGTGCGGGCGGACCCCGAAGAACGCCGGGTCCCACAGCACCAGGTCGGCGAGCTTGCCGACCTCGACCGAGCCGACCTCGTGGGCGATGCCGGAGGCGACTGCGGGGCAGATGGTGTACTTCGCGACGTACCGCTTCACCCGCTCGTTGTCCGCGGGCCCGTCCCCGGCCAGGGCGCCCCGCCGCCGCTTCATCACGTGCGCGGTCTGCCACGTGCGCAGCACCACCTCGCCGGCCCGCCCCATCGCCTGGGAGTCCGAGCCGATGATCGAGATCGCGCCGAGGTCGTGCAGCAGGTCCTCGGCGGCCATCGTGGACGGCCGGATGCGGCTCTCCGCGAAGGCCAGGTCCTCGGGCACGGCCGGGTTCAGGTGGTGGCACACGATGAGCATGTCGAGGTGCTCGCTGAGCGTGTTGCGGGTGTACGGGCGGGTCGGGTTCGTCGAGGACGGCAGCACGTTCGGGTGCGCGGCGACCGTGATGATGTCGGGGGCGTGCCCGCCGCCGGCGCCCTCCGTGTGGTACGCGTGGATGCTGCGCCCGGCGATGGCCCGCAGGGTCTCCTCGACGAAGCCGGCCTCGTTGAGCGTGTCCGTGTGGATGTTCACCTGCACGCCGGAGGCGTCGGCGACCCGCAGGCAGGCGTCGATGGCGGCCGGGGTGGTACCCCAGTCCTCGTGCAGCTTGAAGCCCCCGGCCCCGCCCCGCAGCTGCTCCCACATCGCCTCCTCGGAGACGGTGTTGCCCTTGCCGAGCAGCAGCACGTTGATCGGCCAGGGGTCGAGCGCCTCGAGCATCCGGGCCAGGTGCCAAGCGCCGGGCGTGACCGTTGTCGCCTTGCTGCCCTCGGCCGGCCCGGTGCCGCCGCCCACGATCGTGGTGACGCCACTGGACAGGGCCTCCTCCAGCACCAGCGGGGCGATCAGGTGCACGTGGCAGTCGATGGCGCCGGCGGTCAGGATGCGCCCGTTGCCGGCGATGATCTCCGTGCCCGGCCCGATGACCAGCGCCGGGTGTACCCCGTCCATGATGTCGGGGTTGCCGGCCCGGCCGATGCCGACGATCCGCCCGTCGCGGAGGCCGACGTCGGCCTTCACCACGCCCCAGTGGTCGACGATTATCGCGCCGGTGATCACCGTGTCGGGGGTGCCCTCGGCGCGCGTGGCCCGGCCCTGGCCCATCGACTCGCGGATGACCTTGCCGCCGCCGAAGACCGCCTCGTCGCCGCCGGCGCAGTGGTCCTCCTCGACCTGGATGAACAGGTCGGTGTCGGCCAGGCGCACGCGGTCGCCCTTGGTGGGGCCGTAGAGGCTCGCGTACCGGCTCCGGTCGATTCGCCGGCTCATGACGCCCCGTTCCGCAGGCCCGGCACGATCCTTCTTCCTGCCAGCGGTACCAGCACGACCTCGCGGGCCACGCCGGGCTCGAACCGCACCGAGGTGCCCGCCGGCACGGCGAGCCGATGCCCCTGGGCGGCCTCCCGGTCGAAGTCGAGGGCGTCGTTGGCCGCCGCGAAGTGGTAGTGGGAGCCGACCTGCACCGGCCGGTCCCCCGTGTTGCGCACGGTAAGCGTCAGCTCGGGCCGCCCCTCGTTGATGACCACCGGCTCGTCGCCGGGGATCACCTCGCCGGGTATCACGGGATCGGGTGGTGAACGGTCACGAGCTTCGTGCCGTCCGGGAACGTCGCCTCCACCTGCACCTCCGCCAGCATCTCGGGCACGCCCTCCAGGACGTCGCCGCGGCCGAGGACGTGCCGCCCGGCCTCCATCAGGTCGACCACGGTGCGCCCGTCGCGCGCGCCCTCCAGCAGGAAGGCGGTGAGGATCGCGACGGCCTCGGGGTAGTTCAGCTTGAGCCCGCGGTCCTTACGGCGTTGTGCCACGTCGGCGGCGACGTGGATCAGCAGGCGCTCCTGCTCGTGGCGGGTCAGGAACAACGGGAAACCTCCGTTGCGGCGGTGGTGGCCGGATGCTTCCACTCCGATGTTTCCGCCGGATTACCACCCTGCGCAGCCCATCCGGGTGAATCGGTTGCGTCCGCCCTGGGTAACACGAGAAAAGGCACTGCAACGGGCCCGTGTTAGGCTCGCGACGCCTCACTACCTGGAGAGTTTGCGCATGAGCAATCACCGGTCGGTCGTCATCAACGGAGACCTCGGCAGCGGCAAGTCCACCGTCTCCGTCGAGCTGGCGAGCCGGCTCGGGCTGCGCCGCATCAGCGTCGGCGACATGTACCGGGAGATGGCCCAGCGCCGCGGCATGACCGCGCTCCAGCTGAACCTCCACGCCGAGCTCGACGACGCCATCGACAGCGCCGTGGACAGCCTGCAGACCGAGATTGCCCAGTCGGGTGAGCAGCTCATCGTCGACAGCCGGCTGGCCTGGTTCTTCTTCCACGAGGCGTTCAAGGTCCACCTCATCACCGAGCCGAACGAGGCCGCCCGGCGCGTGCTGGCCCGCCCGCACTCCGAGGTGGAGAACTACGCCTCGCTGGACGAGGCCAAGCGCAACCTGCACAGCCGCAGCGAGAGCGAGCGGATGCGGTTCCTGACGCGGTACGGCGCGGACAAGTACCGCCTGCGCAACTACGACCTCGTCGCCGACAGCACCCGCGCCACCCCGGACCAGGTCGTCTCGGCCGTGCAGGCCGCCTTCGAGGGCCGCCTGGGCACCGACATCCTGCGCGAGCGCCCGCCGCTGCTGCTGCTCGACCCGATGCGCATCTACCCCACGCGCGAGATCGACTTCGCCGACCAGACGCTGGCCCAGGAGCTGGCCGGCGCCGCTCCCTCGGACCTCGAGCCGCTGACCATCGGCCACAGCGGCCAGGACTACTACGTGATCGACGGCCACCGCCGCCTCAGCGCCGCGGTGCAGAACGGTCTGCACCTGGTGCCGGGGAGCCTGCTCGCGGAGAGCGAGGAGTCGGTGACGAATCGTTTGAGCGCGAACGACTACTACCGCGCGCATGTGACCGCGGCGGTGGTGGAGGCCTGGGAGCGGGTCCACAAGATGGAGCTTCCGGTGCCGGCCCACAATCCGCCTGAGGTGCACGCGGGCAAGCAGTAGGCGGCTTCTCTTTTACACACAACGGCTTTACACACAACGGCGGCCCGGCGGGTTGCCGTTGTGCTGTTTGCCGATAAGTCCGACGCTCCGCGATCGAACTTATCGGATTTATACCCTGTCGGGGGATAAGTCGGAAATGTCGCGGCGCGGAGCGCTCGACATTTCCGGGCAAACAGGAAACGCGGCTCCGCCCGGCGGCGGCAGCTTGACCACGCTGACGCGGTGTAGCGCGCCGAACAGGAGACGCGGCTCCAGCGCTACTGCGGCAGCGTGACGCGCGCGACACATCGCGACGCCTCAGCCCCACGACCGCGGCGCGCTCAGCGCCTCGCGGGAGACGCGCCCCCAGCCGCGCGGCGGCAGCCTGACCACGCTGACGCGGCGTAGCGCGCCGAACAGGAGGTGCGGCTCAGCGCTGCTGCGGCAGCGTGACGCGGGCGACACATTGCGACGCCTCAGCCCCACGACCGCGGCGCGGAGCGCTCAGCGCCTCGCGGGAGACGCGCCCTCAGCCGCGCGGCGGCAGCTTGACCACGCTGACGAAGAACTCGTCGATCTGGCGCACCACGGCGATGAAGCTGTCGAAGTCGACCGGCTTCGTCACGTAGGCGTTGGCGTGCAAAGAGTAGCTGCGCAGAATGTCCTCGTCCGCCTGCGAGGTCGTCAGCACCACGACCGGAATGCGCCGCAGGTCCTGGTCCTCCTTGATGACCTGGAGCACCTCCCGGCCGTCCACGCGCGGCAGGTTGAGGTCCAGCAGGATGAGGTCGGGCCGGGTCGCCTCGGCGTACTTGCCCTCGCGGCGCAGGTACGCCAGGGCCTCCTCGCCGTCCTGCACCACGTTGAGCTTGTTGCGGACCTTGTGCTCCTCGAACGCCTCCTGCGTCATGAGCACGTCGCCCGGATCGTCCTCGACCAGCAGCACCTCGATGGGCAGGGATGCTTCGACGGGGGCGGTCATGACGCGGACTCCTCAGCGAGAGCGGAAACGGGATCGGGATCGGGCGCAGGAAGAGGCGCCGGCAGCGTGAACCGGAACAGCGTACCTTCGCGGTGCGACGGATCGATCCAGATCCGACCGCCGTGGTACTCCACGATCTTCTTGGCGATCGCCAGGCCGATGCCCGTGCCCGGGTAGGTCTCCTTGGCGTGCAGCCGCTGGAAGATGACGAAGACCTTGTCGGCGAACTCGGGCTCGATGCCGATGCCGTTGTCCTCGACGCTGATCTCGAACTCCCCGTCGCCGACGGGCGTGCTGTCGATCACGATCCGCGGCGGTACGTCGGGCCGGCGGAACTTGATCGCGTTGCCGATGAGGTTGCTGAACAGCGCGCCCAGCAGTGGCTCCTCGCCGCGCACGACGGGCAGGTCGGTGAAGACGATCTCGGCGTTGGTCGCCTCGCGCTGGGCGTCGAACTGCGCGGCCGCGTCGAGCACCACCTTGTTGAGGTCGACCTCGGCGAACCCGTTGGTCAGGCGGCCGATGCGGGAGAACGCGAGCAGGTCGTTGATGAGCCGCTGCATGCGCTGGGCCCCGTCCACCGCGAAGGCGATGTACTGGTCCGCGCGCTCGTCGAGCTGTCCGGAGTACCGCCGCTGCAACAACTGGCAGAAGCTCGCCACCTTGCGCAGGGGCTCCTGCAGGTCGTGGCTGGCCACGTAGGCGAACTGCTCGAGGTCCCGGTTGGACCGGGTCAGCTCGGCCGCCTGCTGCTCCAGCATGGCGTTGGCCTCCTCGACGAGCCGGCGCGCCTCCTGTACGTCGGTGAGGTCGGCGTTGATCCGCCGGCGCATGGTGTCGACGTCGTCGGCCAGCGCGGCCAGCTCCGGCGGGCCGGAGCTGCGGATCGCGTAGTCGTAGTCGCCGCCGGCCACCCGCCGGACCTCGCCGGCCAGGTCGGTGACGGGGCGGGTGACGAGGCGGCGCAGCAGCAGAGCCAGCGCGACGCCGGCCACGACGACCACGACGGCGGCGAAGATGAGCAGGAGCACGAGCACGTCGCCGCTGCTGCGGACGCTCCCGGCGACCTCGTCGCGGCGCTTCTCGAGCTGGTCCGAGAGCGTGGCGATGCGCGCGGAGGCGTCGTTGTAGACGGCCCGCGACTGCTCGGTCGGGGCAGCCTTGTCAGGATCCACGCCGTTCGTCCGCGTCTGGGCGATCAGCGGCTCCGCGATCTCGCTGCGGTACCGCGCCGTCGCCCCCGCGATCCCGTCCACGGTGCCCAGCAGCTCGGGCTCGTCCGCGAGCAGATTCCGGGTGTCGGCGAGGATCGCGGCCTCCTGGCCCTGCGCGTCGCGGTAGCTGTCGAGGTCCGTGTCCTTGCCCGTCAGCAGGAACGTGCGGACGCTGGACTGCTGGCGCAGCAGCTGGGAGTACAACCGCTCGGCATTGACGAGAGCGGGGGTGAGGTGGTCCATCACCTGCTCGGTCTCGCTGCGGTTGGCGGCGGCCGTCGCGGTGGCGCTGACCGCGATCACGACCAGGATGCCGGCGACGACGGCGCACAGGGCGGTGATGCGCCGCCACAGCGACCAGGCAGAGGGGTTCATGAAGTCCTCGAGGGGGTCAGCACGAGCACGGCGATGTCGTCCTGGACGGGGCCGCCGTTGTGGGCCTCGGCCTGCAGCGTGAGCCAGCCCGGCAGGTCGCGGGGCTCGGCGCGCATCGGGCCGGTCAGCACGCGGCACAGCCCTTCGACACCGAGACGGTCGCCGGGCGGCGCATCCGGGCCGGCCGCGCCCTCGATCAGCCCGTCGGTGTACAGCAGCAGCGACCACTGCCCGGTCGGGCTCAGCGGGATGTCGGCGGCCGGGCGCGGCATCCCCGGGATGACGCCCAGCACCAGGCCGGGGTCGACCTGGCAGGGCGCCGCGCCGTCCCCGGTGATCAGGATCGGCGGCGGGTGGCCGGCCAGGCGGATGCGCGCGACCCCGGCGCGGAAGTCGACGGTGGCCACCGCCACGGTCGCGAACAGCTCGTCGGTGCGGCGCTCGGCCACCAGTACCTGCTCCAGCGAGTCGAGGATCTGCGCCTCCGGCACGCCGGCGAGCACCAGGGCGCGCCAGGCCACGCGCAACGCCACCCCCAGCGGCGCCTCGTCGACCCCGTGGCCGCAGACGTCGCCGATGAGCAGATGCAGCCGGTTGCCGCCGTCGGCGCCGATCGCGTCGAAGAAGTCGCCGCCCAGCAGGGCCCGGTCGCGGCCGGGGCGGTAGATGTTGAACAGCTCGGCGGGCACGTCGCGCATCAGCGGCTGCGGGAGCAGGCCGCGCTCGAGGCGGGCCGACTCGGCCTGGCGCAGCTCAGACTCGCGCAGCAGCCGGGCCTGCTCGTCGGCGCGCTTGCGCTCGACCGCGTAGCGCACGGCCCGGGCCAGGCCGGCCCCGTCGACCGCGCCCTTGACGAGATAGTCCTGCGCGCCCTCGGCGACGGCGGCGGTACCGAGATGCTCGTCCTCCAGCCCGGTGAGCACGCAGACGGCGGCGCCGGTGACGTGCTGCAGCACCTGGCGCAGGCCGTCGAGGCCGCTCGCGTCGGGCAGCCCGAGGTCGAGCAGGATGCAGTGCACGTCGTGGAAGCGGGGCCGCGCCTCGCGCATGGTCTGCGCGATGTCCACGTCGAACGGCGCGTCGGCCTCGGCGAGCAGCTCGCGGACCAGGAACGCGTCGCCCGGGTCGTCCTCGACCAGCAGCACGCGGAGCCGCTCGCCGGCCATCGGGCCGATGCGGCGGCTGCGAAGATCAACTGTCGTGCTGACGTCGGCCATGCTCACACCCGCCCGGGGGACGGACATATTTGCCGCGCAGCACACATGAGGACGATCCTCCCCTAGGTCACGGCTTGGTGCATGTGCGGGTGCAGTCTCTCAGGCCCGGGGCCGCTCGCGCACGCGCCGGTCACTCGTGCGGTTTCCCGGGGGCCGTGTGGCGCCCGTCACTCGTCACAGTGGCCGACGGCGGCCTGGATAAGCTTCGCCCCGTGCACGGGCTCGGGAACATCGTCGGACTCATCGCGGTTGTCGTCGCGACCTCGGTGCTGGCGCGCCGCATCGGCGTGCTGTCACCGATCCTGCTGGTCGTCGTCGGCATCGTGATCTCCTTCGTCCCCGGGGTGCTGGAGATCGAGCTCGACCCGGAGGTCGTGCTCATCGGCATCCTGCCGCCGATCCTCTACGTGGCGGCGCTGGAGACCTCGGTGCCGGCGTTCAAGTTCAACCTCCGCCCGATCCTGCTGCTCGCGGTCGGGTTGGTGCTGTTCACCACGGCCGCCGTGGGGTTCACGCTGAAGATGCTGCTCCCCGGCGTACCGCTGGCCGCCTGCCTCGCCCTCGGTGCCGTGGTCGCACCCCCCGACGCGGTCGCCGCCACCGCCGTGGCCCGCCGCATCGGGCTGCCCCGGCGCGTGGTCACCGTCCTGGAGGGCGAGAGCCTCATCAACGACGCCAGCGCCCTGGTCACGCTGCGGGTCGCGGTGGCCGCGGCGGTCGGCGAGGCGGTCGACGGCTGGTCCATCACCGAGCAGGCCTCCATCGCGGTCGTCGGCGGCGTGGCGTTCGGCGTGGCCGGCGGCCTCCTCATCGGCTTCGTGCACAAACGGGTCGCGAACCCGCTCATCGACAACGCGGTGTCGCTGCTCACGCCGTGGGTCGTGTTCCTGCCGGCCGAGTCCGTGCACGCCTCCGGGGTCGTCGCGGTCGTCGTCTGCGGCCTCTCGCTCGGCCACCGCATGCCCACGCTCATGTCGGCCGCCTCCCGCCTGCAGATGGACGCCTTCTGGCGCATGGTGAAGTTCCTCCTCGAGGGCGCCGTGTTCCTCCTCGTGGGCCTGCAGCTGCGCGCCCTCGTCGCCGCCGTGGAGCGCTCGTTCGCCTTCACCATGGGCGCCCTGGCCGCCGTCATCGGCGTCGTCATCGTGGCGCGGATCGTGTGGGTGTTCCCCACCACGTACCTCACCCGCCTCTTCCCCCGCGTCCGCCGCCGCGACCCGGCGCCCTCGCTGGCCGGCCCGGCCGTCATCTCCTGGGCGGGCATGCGCGGGGCGGTCACCCTGGCCGCGGCGCTCTCGCTGCCCACGGCGCTCGCGAACGGGGTGTGGTACCCCCGCGGGCTTTTCGTGATTTTGGCCTTCGGCGTCATCGTGGCCACGCTGGTCCTGCAGGGCGCGACCCTGCCGACGGTCGCGCGCTGGCTCAAGGTCCCCGGCGACGACCGGACCGAGGACGCCCTGGCCGAGGCGTCGGTACAGCACGAAGCCTCGCGCGCCGGCAAGGCCCGCCTCGAGGAGCTCGCCGGCGACGCGCCCGACGGCGTCGTGGAGCGCCTGCGCCAGATGGCCCTGTCGCGCTCGAACCTGGCCTGGGAGCGGCTGGGCCGATCCGACCGGGAAACGCCGTCCGCCGCGTACGCGCGCCTGCGCCGCGAGATGCTGAGCGCGGAGCGCGAGGTTTTCCGCAAGGCGCGGGACTCCGGGCGAATCCCGGAGGAGACGCTGCGCCAGGCGCAGCGCGACATGGACCTGGAAGAGTCACTGCTCGAGCGGGGGGACCTGTGACCTGCGTGCATCTGGAGACGGCCGAGAAGGTCGAGCCACCGGTGGTGGACGGCTGCCCGGAGTGCGTGGAGGGCGGGTTCACCGACTGGGTACATCTGCGCCAGTGCCTGACCTGCGGCCACGTGGCGTGCTGCGACTCGTCTCCGCGCCGGCACGCGACCCAGCACTTCCTGGTTCACCACCACCCGGTGATGCAGTCGATCGAGCCGGGCGAGAACTGGCGCTGGTGCTTCGTCGACGAGACCCTCGGCTAGGTTCGCCCGGACGGCTTCCCACCTGCGTGTATGCGTGTTCTCAGCCGCTTCAAAGGAGACGCGGGACACAATCGTATTCAGTTGGGCATGCGCTGGGGTGCACTCGTGTTGCCATGGTCAACGGGGGAACCGATGGGCAATGTAAAGGGGCGGGCCATGGCGAGTCCGAGATGGTGAGCACGGTGCTGGACCTCGTGTCCACGCCGGGCGTGCTCTACGCCACGGTCCTCGTGCTACTCACCATTGATGCCTTTGTTCCGGTCGTACCAGCTCAGGCCCTCATGATCGGCGGCGGCATCCTTTCCGCCTCCGGCCACGTCCAGCTCGCGCTGCTCGTCCTGTCCGGCGCCGTCGGCGTGATTTCGGGCGACCTGCTGGCCTTCCTGGTCGGCCGCCGCCTCGCCCGCCGGGGCGAGCGCCGCCACCGCCGCGAACTACCCCGCAGCGCCGCGAAGGTCACCGCCTGGCTCAACGACGCCATGCAGCGCCACATCTTCCTCGCCGTGCTCTTCTGCCGCTTCGTCCCCGCGGGCCGCATGGTCACCGCGCTCTACGCGGGCCGCAACGGCTTCTCGACGCGGCGCTTCGCCTCGTACGACGCGGTGGCGGCGATGCTCTGGGCGTCGTACGGCGCACTGCTGGGCCACTTCGGCGGCGAGGCCATGGCCGAGTCCTCCTGGCTGCCGCTCCTGCTGATCGGCGCCGCGGCCCTGCTCTTCGTGGCGGGCGCTCCGCTGCTGGGCCTGGCCGGCCAGCTACGCAAGCGCAACGCCGCCGCGGCAGCGGCAGCCGCTGCCCTGGCCGCCGACCCGACAGCGGACGCCACTGAGCCGACCACCGCCGCAGGCGCGACTCTCATCGCGGGCTCGACCGTTATTGCGGGCTCGACTCTTGTCGCTGGCTCGACTCTTGCCGCGGGCTCGACTCTTGCCGCGGGCTCGACTCTTGCCGCGGGCTCGACTCTTGTCGCAGGCGCGGCCGTAACTGCCGCCGCCGGTGCGGCCGCCGCGACCCCGGCCCCGAGGCGCCCGCTGCGCATCTGCCGCCGCCGCTCCGCCATGGAGACCTTGGCCGCGGTGGAGCCCATGGCCGCGATCGAGGTAATGGCAGCCGCCGAGGCCGTGGCCGCCGCCGAGTCGGTGGTGGTCGGGGTCAACGGCCTGGAGTCAGCCGCCCAGTAATCTCCCGGCCGCGCGCTACCTTCGGCCGCCGAACGAAGATCGAGGCCATACTTTGCCCGCCACCGAGTCGGTGGCGGGCAAGGTCCGAAGGCCTGGAGTACTCCGCCCAGTGACCTCAGCCGCCGAACGTGAAACCGAGGCCGTACTGTGCCCGCCGCCGAGTCCGTGGTGGCCAAGCCCAACGACCTGAAGTCAGCCGCCCAGCCGACTCCCCACGACACGCCGCCCCACCACCCCACGACACGCCGCCCCACCACCCCACGACACGCCGCCCCACCACCCCACGACACGCCGCCCCACCACCCCACGACACGCCGCCCCACCACCCCACGAAAAGTCCGACACTTCGTGATCGGACTTTTCGGATTTATACCCTGACAGGGTATACGCCCGCTTCAACGAAAATGCCCGGCGCGGCAGCACCGGGCATCTCGCGAGTCGATCAGGCGGAAAGCCGCGAAACCTTCGACAGCAACAGAGCCTCCGCGATGCATACCCGCTCGAACTCCGCGATGTGCAGGCTCTCGTTCGGCCCGTGCGCGATCGTGTCCGGGTCCTCGACGCCGGTCACGAGGATCGCGGCCTTCGGGAACAGCTCCTGGAACGTCGCGATGAACGGGATCGAGCCCCCGATCCCCATGTCGACCGGCTGCGCCCCGTCCCAGGCGGCCGTGAACGCCTCGCGCGCTGCGTCGTACGCGGGGCCCGTCGCATCGATCGAGCACGGCTCGCCGAGCTGCTCGAGCTCGATTGTCACGCGTGCGCCCCAGGGCGCGTTCCGGCGCAGGTGCTCGGTGACCGCGTCGTACACCCGCTGCGCCGAATCCCCGGGCGCGATCCGCACGCTGAACTTCGCCTTGGCCCGCGGGATCAGCGCGTTCGGCGCACCCGACGTCGGCGGGGCGTCGATGCCGAGGATCGAGATCGCGGGGCGCGTCCAGAGCCGTTCGACGAGGCGTCCGGTACCGATGAACTGCACCCCCTCGACCATGCCGGCCTCCTCGCGGAAGCGCTCCTCGGGGTAGTCGAGCGGGGCCGAGGGCGTGCTGAGCAGTCCCTCGACGGCCACGTTCCCGTCGTCGTCGTGCAGGCTGGCGATGAGGCGCGACAGTGCGATCAACGCGTCGGGCACCGGGCCGCCGAACTGCCCGCTGTGTACGGCGTTACGCAGCACCTGTACCTCGACGAACCCGTTCACGATCCCGCGCAGCCCGGTCGTCAGCGCCGGCTGGCCGATGTCCCAGTTCCCGGAGTCCGCGATCACGATCACGTCGGCGGCAAGATCGTCGCGGTACTCCCGCAGCAGATCCTCCAGCGACTCGGACCCGTACTCCTCCTCGCCCTCGATGAACACCACGACCCCGACGGGCAGGTCGTCACCGAACGCGCGCAGCGCCGCGACGTGCGCCATGACGCCGGCCTTGTCGTCGGAGACCCCGCGCCCGTACAGTCGCCCGTCGCGCTCCACCGGCTCGAACGGGTCGCTCTTCCACTGCTGAAGATCCCCGACGGGCTGCACGTCATGGTGCGCGTACAACAGCACGGTGGGCGCCCCGGCCGGCGCCGGCCGGCGCCCGATGACCGCCGGCTGCCCGCCCTTGCGCACGATCCGCACATCGGGCAGCCCAACCCCGCGCAGCAGCTCCGCAACGGCCTCGGCGGAGCGCTCGACGTGGCTGTGGTCGAATCCCGCAAACGCAATACTCGGAATCCGGACGAGCGCCTCCAGATCGGCGCGCACACCCGGCATCTCCCGCCGGATCGCGGCGCGAAGTTCTTCCTCGGTTCGCACAGTCATACGCAGAACTTACTGCGCACCGCGTAACCACGCGCGAACCGCCCTGTTTCCCAAGCCCCGAACCCCGGCGCAACCCCACAACCCTCGAAGGCGACCGCCACCGAACTCGAGGCGAACCGACAACTCCTCAAAGCGCGACCGCCGCTGCCCTCCGACGCCGAGCAGGCTGCCCTCGAACCGTGGCCGCCCCGGGAGCGAATCCCACCCGCGACGGCCTCCCGCAAGCCCCGCCTACGACTCGGCCGTCCGCGGCTCGCCTCCGTCCGCACCGTCCCCGCGCATCCAGCCCCGCATCCGTCCCGCGCCCGCGCCGACCCACCCGCCGACGTCCGCCGCGCCGTCCCCGAGCTTGCGCAGCAGCGACACGAGCGGGTCCTGCGACCGGCTGAACGCCTCCCGGTACGAGGCCGCCGCCGCCTTGATCTCCTCGGTCACCGATGCGTTGCCGTCGTCATCGCGCCGCGGGTAGTCGCCGGACAGAATCCGCTGGTACTCCCCACTGTCGATCCACGCCCGCACCTCGGCCGCCCGCGCCACCGGCATCGGGTGCGACCGGGCGGTCACCATCCGGATCTTGATGAGGCTGTCGCGCAGGTCCCCGGCCCGGTCGAACTCGGCCGCCTGCTCCAGGAACGCCGTCGTGTCGACCTCGGACAGGTCCCCGCCGCCGGCGAGCTTCATCGCCAGCCGCAGCGACGCCGCCGGGTCCTGGCACGCGAGCAGCCCGGCGCGGTCGGCGGAGAGCTCGGCCTTGCGCCACCACTCCATCAGCGCGGCCACGATCGCGCGCAGGACCATCGACCCGACGGGCAGCCAGGCCAGCCGGATCGCCCAGTCCGTCAGGATCATGACCATCGTGCGGTAGACCGCGTGCCCGCTCACCAGATGCCCGAGCTCGTGCCCGAGCATGCAGCGCAGCTCCTCGTCGTCGAGCAGCTCGACGGAGCCGGAGTTGACCACGATGAACGGCTTCGACATGCCGATGCACATGCCGTTGATGGACCGGTCCTGCTGCACGAACAGCTCCGGCAGCTCGGCCATGTCCAGCGTGGCCGCCGCCTCGGCGAGCAGCCGGTGCACCCGCGGATACTGCCGGTGGTCCACGCGGATCGCGTTGCCGAGGAACTGCAGCCGCCACGCCCGCTCGTTCCACAGGGCGTGCAGCGACTTGAGCACGTCGTCGAACCCGCGCAGCTCTCGCAGCGCCACCAGGGCGCCCCGGTCGGCCGGGTGCTCCCAGGCCCGGGAGCTGATCCCGGTCAGCACCACCCGCCGTCGTACCGGAGGATTACCGCTCTGCGCCTCATCGGTGCTCATCCGCTCCGCTCCTCCCCGTCAGGCCCGCTATTCGGATCGTCCCCCAGTGTTGCGTGGGCCGTCCACCCGCTCGGGCCGATGATGTACTCAATTTCCGGATCATGGGCCTCTGCCGAAGCACCGTCGACCAGCAAGTCCACCGCCAGTTCGGGTCGATCCTCCGCAAAGTGCCCGTCCTCGGCGGCCATCCACCGCTCCCACTCGCCCCGCAGCGCCTCCCCGTCGCGCTCCAGCCCGCGGCCCAGCCGCAGCTCCCGTGGCGCCCCGACCAGCACCGCGAGCGTCAGGTCGGCCCGCATCGCCGCCGACGCGCTGCCCACCCCCTCAACCACGAGCACGTCCGGGGGCTCGACCGGCGTCCATTCGTCCCCGAGCCGCCCCCTCCCCCAGTCGTACCGTCGATAAGCCCCCTCCTCCCCCCGCCGCAACGGTTCGAGCACCCACTCGCGCATCCGCGGTTGCCAGGCGAGCAGCTTCGCCCACCCGTCCAGGAGGTCGTCGGTGTGCAGCACGCTCACCCGCCGCGTCCGCCCCAGCTCGCGGGCCAGCCGACCCGCGAACGTGGTCTTCCCGGCCCCGGCCCGCCCGTCGACCGCCACGACCCGAACGGCCCCGACGCGGGCCGGCCGCTCCAGCACCGTGCCGGCCAGCGCCTGGTACGTCCCCTTCATCGCAGCCCCGCCGTGACCGTCGGCAGCCCCTTGGGCGCGCCCTCCTCGATCAACCGCCACAGCGCCGAGGTGTCGAGATGCTCCTCCACCAGGTCTCCCAGCACGTCCACGGTCCGCTCCCGCAGCGCCGCGAACGACGTGTCCGGCGCCACCTCGAACCCGTGCCGCCCCGCGAGCCGGGCCGCCTCGACCAGAAACGCCCGCCGGAACCCGTCCGACTCGAACGCCCCGTGCCAGTGGGTCCCGAACACGTTCCCGGCGACCGCCCCCTCGCCGGTGCCGTCCGCAAGCCTGATCAGCGGCTGTTCCGCGCCGCGGGTGACCTGCCCGTGATGGATCTCGTACCCCCGCACCGGCACCCCCTCGAACGCCGTCCCACTCGGCAGCGCCAGGGTCTTGCGCTCGGCGAACGCGATGTCGACCGGCAGCAGCCCGAGCCCCGCGACACTGCCGCGCCGGCTCTCCACGTCGTCGTCGATGCGCTCGGCCAGCATCTGGAACCCGCCGCAGATCCCCAGCACCGGCCGCCCCGCCTTGGCGTGCCTGACGATCGCGTCGGCGAGCCCCCGCTCCCGCAACCAGGCCAGGTCGTCCACAGTGGACTTGCTGCCGGGCACGACCACCAGGTCGACGTCGGCCAGGTCGGCCGCCTCCACCGTCAGCCGCACCTGCACCCCCGGCTCGCACGCCAGAGCCTCCGCGTCCGTCGCATTGGACAGACGCGGCAGCCGTACCACGGCCACCCGCAACCACTGGCTCCCGCGCGCCGGCGCCGGCCGTCCCAGCACCCGCCCGTCGTACGCCAGCGAGTCCTCCGCATCCAGCCACAGGTCGTCGGACCACGGCACCACCCCGAGAGTCGGCCGCCCGGTGAGCTCGGTCAGCGACTCCACGCCGGGCCGTAACAGCCCCGCGTCGCCCCGGAACTTGTTGATCACGAAGCCGCTCACGAGCGCCTGGTCCTCGGGTTCGAGCAGCGCGACCGTCCCGAACAGCGCCGCGAACACCCCGCCCCGGTCGATGTCCCCGACCACGATCACCGGCAGGTCGGCCGCCCGCGCGAGCCCCATGTTCGCCAGGTCCATCGCCCGCAGGTTGATCTCCGCCGGGCTGCCCGCCCCCTCGTAGATCACCACGTCGTGGCGCCGCCGGAGCTCGTCGAGCGTCTCCAGCACCGTCGCGCGGAGCCGGTCCTTGATCTCCGCGTAGTTCGCGGCGCCGATGTGCCCGACCGCCTGCCCCAGCACGATGACCTGACTGCGCCGGTCCGACCCCGGCTTGAGCAGCACCGGATTGAACCGCACGCTCGGCGCCAGGCCGCACGCGACCGCCTGTAATGCCTGCGCGCGCCCGATCTCACCCCCGGTGCCGTCGGGCTCGATCGCCACCGCCGAGTTGTTCGACATGTTCTGCGCCTTGAACGGCGCGACGTTGACTCCTTGCCGGTGCAGCCACCGGCAGATGCCCGCCGTCAGCAGACTCTTGCCCGCATCCGACGTCGTTCCCGCGACGAGCAGACCACCCTTGCCTTCCACGCCGCCCATTCTGGACCCCGGGTATGACACAAAATCGGCCCGACCACTTTCCGTAGTCAGAAAACTTCACAGTGCCACCTCCTCACGGGCGGTCCGAAAAACTGTCAGACGCCCCCGGTACGGTCGCAGCATGAAATTCTTGGCAGGCGCACGGGCCGATGCGGCCGGGATCGCGCTCGGCGCCGCGCTCGACGCGGTGTTCGGCGACCCACGCCGCTGGCACCCGGTCGCCGGCTTCGGCCACTTCGCCGGCGCCGTCGAGCGGCGGCTCTACGCCCGCACACGGTGGGCGGGCACGCAGTTCACGGCGATCACGGTCGGCGTGCCGGTCCTCGCCGCCGCGGCCGCCGCGCGCCTGACCCGCAACCGCCCGCTGGCCCGCACGGCCCTGGTCGCCGCGGCCACATGGTCGGCCCTCGGCGGCACGAGCCTCGCCCGCGAGGGCCGGATCATGGCGGCCAAGCTGCACACCGGCGACCTGCCCGCCGCCCGCGCCCAGCTGCCCAACCTGTGCGGCCGCGACCCGGCCGGCCTGCAAGCGCCCGACCTGGCCCGCGCCACCGTCGAGTCCTTGGCCGAGAACACGTCGGACGCCGTCGTCGCCCCGCTCTTCTGGGCCGCCGTCGCCGGAGTGCCCGGCATCGTCGGATACCGGGCCGTGAACACACTCGATGCCATGGTGGGTCACCGCTCAGAGCGATATGCCCGCTTCGGTACCGCCAGTGCCCGCCTCGACGACGCCGCCAACCTGGTTCCAGCTCGCCTGACGGCCGCCCTCACGGTCGCCGCCGCCCCCCTCGTCGGCGGCCGCCCTTCCCGCGCCCTGCACACCTGGTTACGCGACGGCTCCCACCACCCGAGCCCCAACTCGGGCCAGTGCGAGTCCGCGGCCGCGGGCGCCCTGGGCGTGCGCCTCGGCGGCCGCAACGTCTACGGCTCCCGCGTCGAGGAGCGCCCCCACCTGGGCGACGGCGACCCGCCGACCCCGTCCGACGTGCGGCGGGCCGCCACTCTCACCCTCGCCGTCGGCACCGCGGCGGTCGCCCTGGCCGCGGCCACCCGCCTGGCCGTCGCCCACCACCGCCACCGCCGAAAACGCACCTAGCCGTCTGCGCCGTCGCCCCGTCGCCGTGGCCCGTCGCCCGTCGCCCATCGCCCGGCCGCCGTGGCCGGTCGCGCCGTCGCCGTGGCCCGTCGCCCGTCGCCCGTCGCCCGGCCGCCGTGGCCGGTCGCGCCGTCGCCGTGGCCCGTCGCCCATCGCCCGGCCGCCGTGGCCGGTCGCGCCGTCGCCGTGCCCCGCCGCCCGTCGCACCGTCGCTCGTCGCCCCGTCGCCCGTCGCCCCGCCACCCGTCGCGCCGTCGCCCATCGCGCCGTCGCCCGGTCGCCGCGCCCCATCGCGTCGTCGCTCGTCGCCCTATCGCTCATCGCCCTGTCCTCCGTCGCTCGTCCCCCCGTCGCGCCGTCGCCCATCGCTGCCACCGCCGAAACCCGCTTCAGCACCTCGCCGAAGTACCACCGAAGACCCCGCATAGCCCTCGCTGAGGTCCCGCCGCTCCGGATGGGCTCGCCGAGCCGTCGCGTCCCGCCAAGTGCCGACGCCGGACCGTCACAATTTGATAGACTGACTGAGGTAAATATGTACGCATATGAGTGAGTGCATGTCGGCGAATGGGACGGCGCGTGCGCTTCTAGCAAGCAGATGGCGCAAAAACAAGAGCTTGTCTCACATCCGTCACGGTCTTACCTTGCACTCGTGCAGCCCGTGCTCCTCCCCGTTCTCGCACCGCTTCGCGACTTCCGTCGCGACGATGTGCATGCGCCCGTGCTCGATGAGTTCATGGGCGGCCTGGGAGTCGGCTACAGCTACGGCCCACCGTTCGGCCAGCGTCTCGTCACGTGGGCCGACCTGCAACGCATGGAGCTTCCCCGCCGAATGCTGCGCCGCCAGGCCGCGTACCACCTCGACGCACGACTCGGTGCCGTTGGCGTCCACGGACAGCCACCGGCGCTCATGCTCAACTTCGAGGGCATCGCCTCCAGCCTTCTGCTCGCCGAAGGCCTGTGGGCGAGCCTCGAACGATCCGTGCCCGGCGAGCTCGTCGTCGGGGTACCCGCGCGGGACGTGGTCATCGTGACCGGCTCCAACTCGCCACCCGGCCTGGCCAAGGTGCGGCGCGCGGTGGACCGGGTGTTCTTCGCCGGTGACCGCTACCTGCTGTCGCGCAAGATGCTCGTCCGGCGGCGGGGTATCTGGGAGCCGTACGTGCCCAGCCAGGCCCCCACGCCCGAAGCCGCGTTCTCCGACACCGCGCTGTTCTAGACACCCCGCGACGCCAACGGGCGCCCAGGATCGGCACCGCAGCGGCGACGGCGGCGATCCGCGTGGCACCGCGCCGACGGCACCCACGATCGGCGCGGCACGGCGACGGCGACCGGCGTGACACCGCGGCGACGCGCGTGGCACCGCGGCGACGACGGCGATCGGCGTGGCACCACGGCGACGACGGCGACGGCGATCGGTGTGGCGCGCGGCGACTGCGTGCGTGGCCCCGCCGCGACAACGGCACGCTTGGCGGCGAAAGCAGCGATGGCAGCGATGGCAGCGATGGCGGCGAAAGCAGCGATGGCAGCGAAAGCAGCGACGACGGCGGCGAAAGCGACAGCGGCGAAAGCGACAGCGGCGAAAGCGGCGACGACAGCGACAGCGACAGCGGCGACGGCGACGGCGACGGCGACGGCGACGGCGAAGGCGACAGCGGCGACGGCGACGGCGACAGTGGCGTTGGCGGCGCGCGTGGCACCGCGGCGGTGAAGGCGGCGCACGTGGCGCATGGCGAAACAGCGGCGGCGGCGCGGCGGCGGCCCGGATCGGTTTGGCGCCGTGGCTACTAGGATTCTGGCGTGCGGCGGGATTGGCTGCTCGCGGGCGGGTTTGCGGTCGCGGTGGCGGTCGGGGGATGGCGCGCGGGGCTGATTCAGGAGGCGCCGCGAGGGCTGGACGTGGCCGGGTTCGGGCTCATGGTCGTGGCCGCGCTCGGGCTGGGGCTGCGCCGCGTTGCGCCGCTGGTGCCGTTCGGTGTCGCCGTCGGGGTCAGCTCGGTGTATGTGCTGCTCGGGTACCCCTTCGGGCCGATTCTGCTCACCATTGTCTGGGCGATGTTCGAGTACGCGCGACGGCGTCCGCTGCGGGAGTCGGCGCTCGCGCTCTTGGTGGGGGCGGGCGTTTCGGCGCTCGCGGTACTGCCGCGTCTGAACGGGCACCTCGATCTGCTCGCGTTCGGGCTTCTGCTCTGGGGGGCCTGCTGGCTGGCGGTGCCCTGGTCGCTCGGGGCGCTGGTGTACATGCGGCGGCAGGCGCTCGTTCGGGAGCGGGCCGAGCTCGTGCGGCGGGCGGTGCTCGAGGAGCGGATCCGGGTCTCGCGGGAGGTACACGACGTGGCCGGGCACGGGTTCGCCGTCGTGGCCATGCAGGCGGGGGTCGCGCTGGTCGTGCTGGACGAGGAGCCGGGGCAGGCCCGCGACGCGCTGCGGGCGATCCGCGACACGAGCCGCGCGGCGCTGGACGAGCTGCGGGCGGTGATCGAAAACATCGACGCGCCCGCGGACGTGGACGCGCTCGTGGAGCAGGTCCGGGCCGGTGGGGTCGCGGTCGAGCTCGACTACGACGGGCTGGTGGGGGCCGGCGAGCGTCAACGGCGGATCGCGTACGAGGTCGTCCGCGAGGCGCTCACCAATGTGCTCAAGCACTCGCCGCTCGCCCGGGCTTCGGTGTCGGTACGGCTGGACGGGGGTGAGGTGGTCGTGACGGTCAGCAACGACGGCGAGGTGGCCGAGCGCGTGGAGAGCGCCGGGCGGGGGATCGACGGCATGCGGGAGCGGGTCGAGGGCGCCGGGGGGTCGTTCGAGGTGCGGCGGGGGCCGGGATTTGCGGTACACGCGAGGATTCCGAAATGAGCGAGCGCATCCGCGTGGTCGTCGTCGACGACGAGGCGCTCATCCGGGGCGGGCTCCGGCTGCTCATCGCGCGTGAGGGCGATCTCGAGCTCGTCGGCGAGGCCGGGGACGGGGCGGCGGCGCTCGAGGTGCTCCGGCGGACCCGGCCCGATGTGGTGCTGCTCGACATCCGGATGCCCGAGGTCGACGGGCTGGCGGTGCTGCGGGAGATCGCCGGCGACCCCGCGCTGCGCGGGACGCGCGTCGTGGTCGTCACGACGTTCGAGACGGATGAGAACGTGTTCGCGGCGCTCGAGGCGGGGGCGGCCGGGTTCCTGCTCAAGGATGCCGAGCCGGCCGAGCTCATCCGGGCCGTCCGCGTGGTGGCCGGCGGGGAGGCGCTGCTGTCGCCGTCGGTCACCCGGCGGGTGATTGCGCGGTTCGGGCTGGTCGGCGGGCCGCCGCCCGTGGCGATGGATCGGCTCACCGAGCGGGAGCGGGAGGTTGCGGCCTGGGTCGCCACCGGGCGGTCCAACGACGAGATCGCCGCCGAGCTGGCGGTCAGCCCGGCGACGGTTCGGACCCACGTCGGGCGGGCGATGGTGAAGGTGAACGCGCGCGATCGGGCCCAGCTCGTGGTGATGGCGATCCGGGCCGGGCTGAGGATCCGGTAACGGCGCGAACGTCAGGAGCCGGCCAGATCGGTCGCGATGCGGCGCAGGACGTCGGCCGGGGCCTCGCCGGTGTGGCGGGAGTGGTCCAGCAGGATCAGCGCGGCCAGGTTCGTCATCCCGGTGAAGGCGCGGCCGACGTCCGCCACCGCGTCCTCGTCGCCGATCATCTGCTGCAGGTAGCCGCTGCGCGTTGCGCCGTCCTGGGGGGCCTGGAAGAGCAGGGTCAGCACGCCGATGGCGTTGCGGGTGTCGTCCAGGCGGCGCTCGTCCATGGCGAACACAGTACGGCCGAAAAAGGTTGGCGGAGCTGTCGAAAGCGCGTGGGTGACTTCGACGCAGGGGTGAAAGCAGGCCCGAAGGCGAAGGAGAACCGCGATGTCGTTCCAGGCTTACATCGACGCGCTCGAGACCAAGACCGGCATGACCCCGCGCGCGCTGCTCGGCGTGGCCGCGGCCCGCGGGCTGGAAGGGCCGCAGGTCAGGGCGGGCGCGGTCATCGACTGGCTCAAGGAGGACTACGGCGTCGGGCGGGGGCACGCGATGGCGCTCGTGCACGTGATCAAGAACGGGGTGACGATCCCGGGCAAGCACGTCGGCGGCGCCGACACGGTCTGGTTGGACGGCAAGGCCGCCCGGCGCTAGAACTACTGCGTGATCACGATCGGCCAGCTCGCGGCCTACGCGGGCGTGACGACGAAGGCCGTGCGCCACTACCACGAGCGGGGGCTGCTGGCGGAGCCCGAGCGGGACTCCTCCGGCTACCGCTGCTACGGCGCCGAGCACGCGATCGCGCTGGTGAAGATCAGGACGCTGGCCGAATCGGGTGTACCGCTCGCACGCATCCAGGAACTGCTCGCGGCCGGGCCGGAGGAGTTCGCGGCGGCGGTGGCGGAGATCGACCGGGTCCTGCGCGAGCGCGCCGAGGAGCTGCAACGGGCGCGGGTGCGTATCGCGCGGCTCGGCTCCGGTGACCGGCTGTTCGTGTCCGAGGAGGCCGCCGGGTTCCTCGAGGCGCTGGCCGAGTCGGGGGTGAGCGCCCGGACGGTGCAGATGGAGCGGGACGTGTGGATCCTGCTGCAGTCGGTGTCGCCGGCGGAGGCGCGGATCTGGCTCGCGGACAAGCTCGCCGCGTTCGAGGACCCGGAGTTCCGGGCGATCTACCTTGTGTACGACGCGGCGTTCGAGTGGGCGGCGGACGATTCGCGGCTGCCGGGGCTCGCGGAGCGCACGGCGGCGTGGATGCTGCAACGGCCGGAGCCGGAGATGACGCAGGATCCGGCGATCGCGCAGCTGGTCGCGGCGACCGCGGGGCTGAACTCCCCGGCGTGGACCAGGCTGACCGAGCTCACGCGGCAGGCCGCCGTGCGGACCACGACGGCGCGGCAAGAGCAAACGCCGTAGGCAAAGGAAATACCGGACTCAGGCCGCCTGCCGCAACGGGCAGCGCGCCGGCGCCGACTCCTCGACCTCCGGCACGGCCTCGACGCCGTGCACGCGGCCCTCGATCACGTGGCCCTGGATCAGCCCCATGAGCAGGTGCTGCGGCACCCGCTCGTAGCGCACGTCCATGGGTTCCCGGCGGATGATGAGCGTCCAGCGCATGGAATTCAGCCTCGCTCTCTGCGGGTTGACGGCTTGAGGAACTTCAGGCCGGTGAAGAGCACCCCGGCGCCGACGGCCACCGCGAGCAGCAGGCCGAGCGGGTTCGGGCCGTCGTCGTCGCGACTGACCACGGCGACCACGGTGAGCGCGGCGATGGCGGGGATGACGCTCGCCGCGAAGGCCAGGGTCGGCCCGAGGTCGGCCCGGACCCGGGCCGCCCACGACACCGCGATGCGCAACGGCGTCACCACGGCCTCGGCCCGCAGCTCGTCCTGCGGCTGCAGCGGCGGCTCATAGGCTTTCCGGGTCGGCATTTCCGCCGACAGGTCCAGCTGATCGTCAGCCTCCGGCTGCGGCTGGCCACCCTCAGTGGAAGTCGTCACCCTTGGGGCTCCTCCATCGTCGAGCGGGTCGGGTCGCCGGCCCGTTGCAGGATTGGCACACGCCTATCCCGGACGGTTACGCCGTTGCGCTGTGTAGCCGTCTCGCGAGGGAGCCTAACCGATCGACATCACAATGCCTACAGATTCAGTCACATCTCAATATGTCTTTTGGTCCCACAAAACTGCACGTCACAGTCCATCACTGCACCGTAACAGGGTGTACGCAGGTGAGATCCACTCACGATCGCAGGGCCGGAGATTCGCACCTGTTGGTAGTAGGCAAATATACGGAGCGTATGAACGAAAGTCGCCCGCCACGCGGGTGAGACCGGGTGAAATGGCTGTTCGGGGCGGCATTCAAGTACTCCCAGCCGTGGACGCAGGACGCCTGTACGGCTAGCGTTAGCCCCACATGACGCACACCTAGTGCGACTAATACGCGCATCGGGGGTTGAACCGCGAGGTTGAGGGTCACGTACCGATTACAGGAGGCGTTCGGTATGGCAGGCTCTACCTCAGGTGAGAAGTCACACACCCACGGTGACCAACAGAAGAGCGACGCCTCGTGGGCCGAGGCGCCGCTCCTGTCCAGTCCACGATCAAGCCGAGGACAGACATCATGAGTGTGCTACACAACGTGTCGAAAGAAACACAGATCGATGCCGACGGTCGGAATGCTGACACTCCGCGGCGGGGTTCCAAGCAACCGCCGCAGCCGCCCGAGCGCAGCTCCGCGCACACCGGAGGGTCGCTGACGCGCGTGACCGCCAACTTCACGCCCCGCGGCATGGCGGCCCTCGACCGGGTGTCGGAGAAGACCGGAGACTCGCGCACCGACGTGCTCAACCGGGCCGTCATGGCGTACGAGACGCTGCTCGAACTCATCGAAGAGGGCGACGGCCGCTCGCTGCGGGTCAAGATCGGCGACGAGGTCCGAATCCTGCATTTCCTGGGCTGAGCGACTGGCCGAGCGAGTCGGCCGAGCTACGACGAAGCGCCGCGGACCGGCCGGGGTCCGCGGCGCTCGTCGTTGTGCAGGGTCGATCAGCCGGCCGAGCAGACGTTCCCGTTCAGCGTGAACGCCGCCGGCAGGATGTTGGGGCCGCTGTACGCGCCCACGAACCCGATGCTCGTCGTCGCCCCCGGCGCCAGGTTGGTGTTGAAGTCCGCCGGCGTCACGCGGACCGTCGCGCCCGTCTGCGTCCAGGTGCCGTTCCAGCCGCTGCTCAGGCTCTGCCAGCCCGTCGGCCACGAGAAGGTCAGCGTCCAGTTGTTGATCGCGGCGGTACCGGTGTTGGTGATGTCGATGTTCCCGACGTACCCGTTGCCCCAGTCGTTGGCGTCCGCGAACTTGACGCTGCACGTGCTCGTCGCCGGGGCGCCCGTCCGGAACGTGAGCGGCGGCGAGGACCAGCTGGCCCGGCCCGAGCCGTCGCGCGCCACGATGTTTATGGTGTACCGCGTGCCGGGCGTCAAATTGCCCGCGGTGTACGACGTCGACGTGGTCTCGCCGAGCTGCTCGGAACGGGCGCCGACCTGCCGGTACACCTCATATTTCACGCCCGCCTGCGAGGCCGGCCAGGTGAGCGTCGCCGTGCGGTCCGTGACGGCCGTCGTCGACGGGCGGCCCGGCGCCTTCGGGGCGTTCGCCTGCGACGTGGCCGGGTGCAGGGTGAGCACGGTCAGCGAGTACGGCGCCAAAGTCTGCGCCGCCGCCGTGCCCGTCTGCGCGCTGGTGATGCCGCTCGCGCCGTTCAGGTACGACTCGACCGCCGGGGCCGCCGACGAGGGGGTGTACCCGTCATAGGCGATCTTTACCGCGTGGCTGTTCGCCGGGTCCATGTTCACGAGCAGCAGCGTGAGGTCGCCGTTGGCCCGGCGGGCCGCGTGCGCCGCGACGAGCGGGTCGTCGGTACCGGCGCGGATGAGCTGGTCGCCGGGGCGCGCGAAGGAGTGCATGAGCTTGAGCGCGTGGTACGGCGCGAACGGGGTGTTCTTCGCCGGTTCGCAGACCGTCCCGTCGGAAGTACAGTTGCCGCTCGAAAGCATTCCGAAGTCGCCGTAGTCGGTCTGGCCGGCGACGGTGCTCACGGTGCCGATGCCGTTGTGCACGTCCCACCAGTCGACGGTGAAGACGCCGTTCTCGATCATGGCGCTGTAGGTCTGGGCCAGGAACAGCGCGCCCGGCTGGGTGTTCTGCCCGACGCCCACGTTCGTCTCGGTGAGGCTGATGCCGATGCGGCCGGAGCCGGCCCCGGCGTACTTCGCGATCTGGTCGCGTGCCACGTACATGATGTCGTCGATCTGGCCCGGCTTGGTCAGCGCGTCGGCCTCGCCGTTGCCGCCGGGGTACCAGTGCAGGTCCACGAAGTCGATGGACGGGCCCGCGATCGACAGCACGACCTGGTTCCAGGAGCCCGCGTCGCCGCCCCCGACGAGCGCGTCGGGCCAGTTGGCCGGGGTGGTGAGCACCGCGCCGATCTTGATGTTGGGGTCGACGGCCTTCATCGCCTGCGAGTACGCCACGACCTCCTCGGCGTACTGCTTCGGGCTCTTGTCGGCGTGGTCGTCGGCCTCCCAGGCGGTGCCGTAGTGGCCGTTGCCGTAGTTCTCGTTGCCGATCGTCCACCAGTTGGCGTGATAGCCCTTGGTGATGTTCGCGTACCGCACCCAGTCCGCCGCCTCCTGCGCGGTACCGGTGCCGTAGTTCGCGATGATCATCGGCTGGGCCCCGATGCGCTTGGCGCCCGCCATGAACGTGTCGAAGTCGGTGTTCGGGGCGACGTACCCGCCCGGTGCGGTGTGCGTCTGCCAGTGGTAGATGTCGGCGTAGGAGCCGCCCGGGTACCGCACCATGCCGACGCCCGCCGCGCCCAGCAGGTCGGACACCGCGGTGGTGCCGAGCTCCGAGTCCCAGATCGCGTGGTTTACGCCGAGCGCGGTGTCGGCGACGGTGGCCAGCCCGGCCCGGGTGTTGACGGTGACGTTTGTCGGTACGGGATCGGCGTACGCGCTGGACAGCGGCAGGCTGCTCAAAGCGCCGGCCGCGACGAGCAGTGCGAACGCACCGGCGGCGCGGCGCACTGAACTCTGGGGCATGGCGGCGGACCTCTCGCTCGGAGTGTGAAACGCTTCGATCCGGAAGCTGAGTCCGGCCCGGTCCGCCTTGCAAGCGCCTGCCCGGCTTGTCGGGATTTGTCAACGTGATCGCGGAGAACCTTTCATGGACGCGCTCGATCTCCTGGCCGCACACCACGTGCAGGGCATCGCGAAGCTGCGCGGCCACCTGACCAACAACCCGAGCCGCGACGAGCTGCGCCACGGCCTGCTGCAGGCCCGCCTCGCCGCGCAGGCCCTGCTGGCCGGCGTCCGCCCGGTGCTGGAGCCGCCGGTGGGTGACCTCCTCCTCGGCGACGTGCTGCTGGAGGTGCGCGGCCTGAACCGCGCCGGCGGCGGTACGTCACGCCGGCTGGTCCGCGCGATCGAGCTGAAGGCGAAACAGACCCGCACCGCCCCGGCCGTCTGGGTGTGGATCGAGGACGACGGCGCGTTCGCGGGCCTGGACGACACGGCGGTCCCGGGCCTGGAACGGGTCTTCGCGACCTGGCCCCACCTGGACGGCGTGGTCCTGTCGGGCGAGGTGCCGGTCGCCTTTCCGCGCGCGGTGCACTTCGGCCCGCAGACGGTCGTGCACCGCCCGGACCTGAGCCCGGCCCGGTACGCACTGATCCACCGCCTGTGCACCGCCGGCGGCCGTCCCCCGTGCGCTTGAGCCCGGTGGTGTAAACAACCGGCCATGGTGCAACCCGGACGAGTTCGTATGGACGGGCGTCCTTTCTTGACGCCTCGGGCATTGTTTTCCGGGTACAATATAATTACGTTCGTAAATACATATCGCGACAACTGTGCATGGAGGAGGAGACGGAATGCAGAGCAGGAGACGAACCGGGCTGGCCGCGGCGCTATCGGTTGTCGTCACGGCGGGCGCCGTCGCGGTGGCAACGCCGGCCATGGCCAACACACGCGACAACGCCAACTCGTACATCAACACGAGGACGAACCTCAACTCGGTCCCGGGCGCGGCCGGCTACTTCTGGGCCAACAGCGGCGTCGGGGTGTGGATGGACTGCTGGACCCAGGGCCCACTGGCGGACGGTCAGTACAAGTGGTTCCACGTGACGGTCCGCGACGGCACCGGCTACGGCACGCCCGGCTACGTTCCGGCCCCACGGGTCAGCAACCAGTGGACATCCTCGCCGCTCTGCCCGCCGTGGTGATCCGCGTTCGTCGGAAGTTCCTATAGTCCGGACCAGGCGGCGCACCAGCACAAACACCGCCGAGCTACACGTTCTCCCCTGGTGGTTGGCCACGTATTTGCCGTTCGCGCCGCAGCCGTGACTGTTGGTCGCCCAGTGCCCACCATCGTGGGCGGCTGCGCTGACGTTCCGGCGGCTCGGGTCCGGCGATGTTCTCGGGCGGGTACCAAACGCCCCGCCACACCGGCACTCCAAGCGTCGTCCAGCCGCCTGGCAGCGCTCCGGGTTGGAAGTCCGTCAGATCTGGATCCTCGACCACCCTCGCCACGGGTGGCACGTGCTGTCCGTACCGGTGCCTGAGGATCTCCACGCAGTCGTCGACGTCGTGGCCAGTGACGCCCACCAAAGGGGGCCAGGCGTGCGGGCAGCTTGCGGAGATGTCGAAGTGGAACCGGTACCTGTGCATCTCTCCCCGGCCGCAGTTCGTCGCCGCATCGACTAGACCGCTCATTACAACCCGGACATAACTGAAACGCCTACTGGTTCGAAATGACCGGTGTCGCGCACTGAGCGGTCTTGACAAGTTGTGTACGACGATTGCTTTGCTGAGTATCTGGAGCACATGAAGGTCCATCACCTCTGCCCCACTGATACGCCACGGTTCCGGCTCGTGGATCTTGCAACGAGCCACCGGCGAACTCAACGACTTCCAGTGCGGTCAACGCCCAGCGAACCACCACTCGGAGTCGTGCGCGCGCTGCCCCATCGAGGCGTGTGGACCGTCATGGCTCATCCCCAGGTCGCACCGCACGGCGAGCTGGAACCGTTGCGCGAGCAACCTGCCGGCGCAACCATCGATGCGGATCTCAAGGCGGTGGATCCGCCCGGCCCGAACTCCGGCGACTGATGCGAACGCGAGGAAGCCGGTGATCTGGCCCGCGAAGCGAGGCCAGTGGCTGCGTAGCAGCCATGGGGGGTGCGGGGTGGGAACCCCCCGCCCCGCGCGCCAGCGCGGAGAAATACAGCGTGCGCCCGGTAGGACTCGAACCTACGACCTTGGGATTAGAAGTCCCCTGCTCTATCCACTGAGCTACGAGCGCATGTCGTCGCACAGGCTACCGCCATACCGCGGGGCCGTGCTGAAGACCTGCCTAAGAACAGCATGTGGCCGGTTCGTGGGCAACCGGGTTGACGGCGGGCCGACGCCGCGGACGGGGAAATGCGCGCGCCGGCCCGCCGCCCGGTCCTCAGACGCCCGCGGGCACGCGCGTACGCGGCCTCCGCCGTGCCCGTGGGCCGGGACCAGCCTCCGCCGCCTCCTCCTCGACCTCGTCATCCTCGACGGAGTCGGCGGAACCGGAATCGGGGGAGTCCGAGGAGTCGGGGGAACCCAAGGAATCGGGGGAACCCGAGGAGTCCGGGGAATCGATGGACGGGGCCGCGGTCTCGAAGGCCGCCGCCAGGTCGTCGGACGCGGCCAGCGAAGCCAGGATCTCCTCCGCGAACGGGTCGCCGTCCTCGACCAGGGTCACCACGCCGCCGAGCTCCGGGTCGAACGCCTGGCGCCGCGGCAGGCCGTTGATGTCGTCGGCCGGGACCGTCGGGGCGTCGCCGATGCGCGCGTCGCCGAGCTCGTCGTCGATCGAGCTGGTCGCGGTGTGGGCCCTGATGCGCGCGAACTTGGCGCGGCCGCGGGACAGGTCGTGGCCCACCGTGTGCGCGTCGAGCTCGTAGCTCACCCGGCGCACGTGGTCCTCGGTCTCCCAGTCGCGGCTGTACAGCCGGCCGGTCACGATGACCGGGTCGCCGACCTGCACGCTGCGGGCCACGTTCTCGGCGAGCTGGCGCCAGCAGTTCACCCGCATCCGCAGGCTGTCCCCGTCGACCCAGCGGCCGTCGCCCCGGTCGAAGCGCCGCGACGTCGACGCCACCTTGAAGCTCGCCACCAGCGTCTGGTTGTCGTCCACGAGTCGCCGGCAGTCCGGGGTGTTGAGCACGTTGCCCACGACGGTGACCTTGGTCTCGAACACGGTCGATCTCCCTCCACGTTCTCCTTGCGGTGTCGGGAGAGAGCGTGCGGGAAACCGGGGGCGCGGCGCTTGGCGCAAGAGCTGATTCTGTGGACGGCGAGGCGCTTGGGGACGGGGTCGCGCCGTACCGCCGGATCTGTTATCAGACCCGGAACTGCCTGACGAGTCCGTGCAGCTCACGGCTCGCGGTGCGGGTGTCCTCGACGCCCTCGGTGGTGACGCGCGCGGCCGCCGAGATGCCGGCGATGTTCGCGGAGTGCAGGGCCCGCAGCGGCCGGATGACGGACAGCGACAGCGCTGTGGCGAGCAGGATCGACAGCGCCAGCGCGATCACGCCGACCACGTCAACCAGCCGCTGCGTCCGGTTCGCGCGCCCGCCGGCGGGGCCTGGTGCGCGGCCGCCTCCGCCCGTTTCGCCGAGGCCAGGAGCGCGTCGACGCCGCCGGCGACTTGAGCGCCAAATGCTATCGGGCCGACCAGGCGCCGCCGAGGAGCTTCTCCGCCTCCGCGGTCATCGAGGCGATCACGTCCGCCGCGGGGCGGATGTCGTGCACCAGGCCCACGCCCTGACCCGACAGCAGCGCCATCTCCTCCAGGTCCCCCGTCGTCGCGTCGCGCATCGGCACGAGGTTGGAGAAGCGGTGCATCGGCATGCGCCGGCCGCCCAGTACCGTCTCGCCGATCACCGGCAGCGGGGAGTCGGGGATGTCGTCGGTGCGGCCGGCCCACTCGCGCACCACGCGGTTGCGCAGCACGCGCATCGGGTTGAACTGGGGCGTCTCCGGGCCGAACAGCGAGGTGCGCTCGGTGTCCTCGGCCGCCGCGAGCACCAGGCGCTGCTTGTACCCGTCGTGGGCCGCCGACTCCACCGTCGCCACGAGCCGGGTGCCCACCCAGGCGCCGTCCGCACCGAGCAGGAGCGCCGCGGCCAGGCCCCGGCCGTCGGCGATGCCGCCCGCGGCCAGCACGAGGGCGCGCTCCCCCACGGCGTCGGCGACCAGGGGCAGCAGGGCGAACAGCGGCAGCGTCGAGGCGTTGTGGCCGCCGGCCTCCTGGCCCTGGGCGACGACGGCGTCGGCGCCGCCGTCGACCGCGGCGCGGGCGGCGTCCACGGAGCCGACCTGCTCGAAGACCTTGACCCCGGCCGCGTGCAGGCGGTCGATCCAGGCCTGCGGCGGGTGGCCCCAGTGGAACGAGGCGACCTCCACGCCCGCGGCGCAGGCGGCGTCGATCTGCTCGTCGCCGGTGAACGTGGTGATGAAGTTGACGTTGAGCGGGCCGTCGGTGCCGGACCGGATCGCGGCGATCGTCGCGGTGAGCGCCGGCGCGGGCATGAGCCCCACGCCGAGCGAGCCCAGCGCGCCCGCGTTGCCGACGGCGACGGCCAGGTCGGGGGTCATGCCGACGAATGCCATGCCGGCCTGGGCGATCGGCGTGGTCAGGCCGAACGCGTCGGTGAATCTCGTCCTCATGCACCCACCGTGTCGGAAGCCCGTCGCAACCATGTTGCGGCGAGTGCAGGGCGACGTTGCATGGCGTGCAGGGTCGTGCAACCGACAGGGGGAGCGATGCACTGGTCGACGGGGGACCGGGCGCCGGGCGAGCAGTTCGCGTACTGGCGGGAGCTGATCTGCGCCGCCTTCCTGGCCCTCACGCCGGAGTCGGACCTGCGCGGCGGGTTCGCGGGCGACGTGCGGCAGTGGCCGCTGGGCGGGCTCGCGCTCGCCCGGATCGCGTCGCAGCGGCAGACGGTACGGCGCACCGAGGACGACATCGCACGCTCGCCGGTGCATGGGTTCTACGCGAACCTCCAGGTGCGCGGCACCAGTCTCATGGCGCAGGGCGAGCGGGTGACCCTGCTGCGCCCGGGCGAGCTCGGGCTGGTCAACACCGACCGGCCGTTCCGCTTCGAGTTCGGCTCGGACTTCGAGCAGCTGTCGTTCTTCGTGCCGTCCGCGCTGCTGCCGGGGCCGGTGCCGACCGCGGCCGCGGTGCCGACGCGCGCCGGCGTGGGCGCGGCGGTGCGGCTCGCGCTCGAGTCGGTGCCCACCGTGCGGCGGCCGGAGCGGCTGGCGGTGCACGCGGCGGGGATGCTCGCCGTGGCGCTCGATCCGACGCTGCTGCGGCCGGTACGGTCGCCCCGAACGCACGCCGCGGCGCTCGCCGACATCGAGGAGCACCTCGGCGACGACGACCTGTGCCCGGCCGCGACCGCGCGGCGGCTGGGCGTGTCCGTGCGGTTCGTGCACGGGCTGTTTGCCGGGACACCCGAGTCGTACGCCGGGACCGTGCGCCGGCTGCGCCTGGAGAAGGCCGCCCGGGACCTGCGCGACCCCGCCCGGGGACATCTGCGGGTCATCGACATCGCCACCGAGGCTGGGTTCGTCAACGTCGCGAGCTTCCACCGCGCCTTCCGCAAGGCGTTCGGCAGCACCCCGCATCAGGTGCGAACACATCCGTAGACATCTATACAACGCGCGGCCATGCTGTGTTCATGACCGGACTCGATGGTGTGCCCCATGAATAGGCTCAGCCGCCGCACGTTCGTCCTCGGTGGGGTCGCCGCCGCCGGGGCCGTGGTCGCGCCCCTGCAGAGCGCCAGTGCCGCCGTCCCCTACCCGTTCCAGCTCGGTGTCGCCTCCGGCGAGCCGGACGCGAGCAGCGTCGTGCTGTGGACCCGCCTCGCACCCTCCCCGCTCAACGCCGACGGGCAGGGCGGAATGGCCAACGCCGACGTCGCCGTCGACTGGCAGGTCTCCACCACCAGCGCGTTCACCTCGCTCGTGGCGTCGGGCACGGTCACCGCCCGCTACGCCGCGGCCCACTCGGTGCACGTCGTCGCCGGGGGCCTGCAGCCGGACGCGGAGTACTACTACCGCTTCCGCGCGCAGGGCTACATCTCGCCGGTCGGGCGCACCCGCACCGCGCCGGCGCTCAACACGCTGGGCCGCGACTTCGTCATGGCCTTTGCGTCGTGCGCGCACTACGAGTCCGGTTACTACACCGCCTACCGCCGCATCGCCGACGACCGCCCGGACCTGATCCTGCACCTGGGCGACTACATCTACGAGGACGCCGCCACCGCCGGCTCGCTGCGCCAGCACGCGGGGGCCGAGATCGTCTCGCTGGCGGACTACCGGCGGCGGTACGCGCAGTACAAGTCCGACCCCGACCTGCAGGCCGCGCACGCCATCGCGCCGTGGCTGGTCGTGCCGGACGACCACGAGGTCGAGAACAACTACGCCAATATGACGCGCGCGGACAGCAGCCCGGCGCTGACCACGGCGCAGTGGACGGCCCGGCGCACCGCGGCGTACCAGGCGTACTACGAGAACATGCCGCTGCGCCCGGCCAACGCCAACAGCGGCAACAGCATCCCGCTGTACCGCCGCGTCCGCTGGGGTCAGCTGGCCGTCTTCCACATGCTCGACACCCGGCAGTTCCGCAACGACCAGGCCTGCGGCGACGGGTGGAAGGTGTGCGCCGACGCGGACCTGGCCACCCGCAGCCTGCCGGGCACCGCGCAGGAGGCCTGGCTGCTCGACGGCCTCGGCCAGCACCTGGCCAACTGGGACATCATCGGCCAGCAGGTGTTCTTCGCGCGCCAGTTCGACTCCGCCGGCGCGAGCAACATGGACGCCTGGGACGGCTACCGGGCCTCGCGGGCGCGCATCCAGCAGGGCTGGGTCGACCGCGGCGTGCGCAACCCGCTGGTGCTCACCGGCGACGTGCACGCCTCGTGGGCCAACAACCTCAAGGCCGACTACGCCACCGCGAGCTCCGCGGTCATCGGCACCGAACTGGTGTGCACCTCGATCACGTCGGGCGGCAACGGTACCGCGGACACCGCGATCCCCAACGCCGCGACCAACCCGCACCTGAAGTTCTACTCGAACCGGCGCGGCTACGTGCGCACGAACGTCACCCAGGCGCAGGTCACCGCCGACTTCCGCGGCGTCGCCTCGGTCACCGAGCACGGCGTCGCCGCCACCACCCTCAAGTCGTTCGCGATCCTCGACGGCCGCCCCGGCCTCCAGGCCCTCTAGGAGTTCAGCGCAGATGCAGGCCATTCTCGCCGCGGCCCTCGCCGCGGCCTCGATGACATGGACGACCGCCAACAGCACCGCGACCGGCGACCAGGACACCGCCGCGATCGCCGCCAACCGCAACGGCCAGGTCGCCGTGGCGTGGGAGGACGACCGCGACACCACGGACCCGGCGAACAACAGCCACTCGGACATCTGGGTCCGCCTGTTCACCAACGGGGTCTCGAAGTACGAGCTCAAGATCTCCGCGGGCGGCAGCTCGAACTGGACCCACCTCTCTCCCGACGTCGGGCTCGACGACAAGGGCAACGCGGTCGTCGTCTGGGCCGAGGACGGCGACGGCAACGGGGTCTTCAACATCCAGTACCGCGTGATCTCCCCGACCGGCACGATCTCCGCGTCCGGGCGGGCCAACGCCGACACGGCGGGCGACCAGATCGCCCCGAAGGTCGCGGTGGACCCCGACGGCGCCCCGACCAGCGGCGCGGTGGCGTTCACCGTGGTCTGGGAGGACGTGCAGGGCAGCACGTACACGGTCAAGGCGGCCGGGTACACCGGCCCGGCCACCAAGGCCTACGAGGTCTTCGCGTCGCAGCAGACCGGCCAGCACCACCGGCCCGACGTGGCCGTCTCCGCCTCCGGCGACGCGCTGGTCGTGTGGGACGAGGACGCCGACGCCAACGGGTACTACAACATCGGGCTGGTCGGCCTGGCCAAGGCGAACGGGGCGGTGAACCTGTCCCGGCGTACCGCGAACAGCCTCGGCGACGGCCAGCAGCGCCACGCCGCCGTCGCGGCGGACTTCAACGGCGACTTCGCGGTCGCGTGGGAGTCCGACCACACCGGTACCGCGGGCGTGTGGACGCGCTCGTTCGGCCCCGGCGCGGTCGCGCGCGGCACCGAGGTGCTCGTCGCCGACGGCGGGGCCAACCCGGCGATCGGCGTCGACGGGCAGGGCGGCACGGTGGTCGGCTGGTCGGCGACCGACCTGTACTGCCGGGGCTTCAACGCCGATGGCACGACCGCCGGCCGCCTGCCCGCGCAGGTGCTCACCCAGACCACGACCGGGCGCCAGGAGCAGCTCGGCGTCGCGGTCGACAACTGGGGCGGGTTCTCGGTGGCGTACACCGACGACAACGACGGCAACACGTTCGACCAGGTGATCCTGGGCACCGGCGGGATCAACGCGGACTGGTGAGGATGACCTCCTTCACCCGGGTCCGCAGCCATCGGTGAGCACCGTCGGCGTCGAACCGGGCGTGCCAGGCCTGGGCCAGTTCGAGAGGGCAGGTCCAGGCCCGGCACGCGCTGCGGGACGAGGTTCAGCGCCTCGACGGTCGCCCGTTCGGCGCGGCGGTGGTGACGATGTGGCCCGCCGGGCGACGAGATGCCGGGCGCTCCATTAGCCCGACATCTCGGACATTACCCCATATAGCCGGGCACCAGTCGTGCGCTATTGTTGAAGCGTCAACCAGCGGTAAGGGAGCGCGCACATGATCCAGGTCGAGGTCTGGTCCGACATCGTCTGCCCGTGGTGCTACATCGGCAAGCGGCGCCTCGAGCGGGCCCTCGCCGGCCACTCCGGCGAGGTGTCGGTCGAGTGGCGCAGCTTCCAGCTCGACCCGTCGACCCCCACCGGCGACCCGCGCACGGTCGCCGAGTCCCTCGCCGCGCGCAAGGGGCTCTCGGCGAGCCAGGTCAAGGGCATGTTCGGGCACGTGACGGCGATCGCGGCCGAGGAGGGCCTGGCGTACGACTTCGACCGCGCCCGCACCGCCAACACCCTGGACGCGCACCGGCTGCTGCACTTCGCCAAGGCCGGCGGCCGCCAGGGCGAGCTCAAGGAGCGGCTGATGCAGGCGTACTTCACCGAGGGCGCCGACGTCGGCGACCACACGGTGCTGGCGTCCCTCGCGGCGGAGGCCGGCCTCGACGAGGTGGCGGCCAAGCAGGCGCTCGCCGACGGCTCCTACGCCGCCGACGTCGAGGCCGACATCGCGCAGGCCCGGGCGTACGGCATCAGCGGTGTCCCGTTCTTCGTCTTCAACCAGAGCCTGGGCGTCTCCGGGGCCCAGCCGCTGGAGGTCTTCGAGCAGGCGCTCGCCCAGAGCTCGCTGACCATCCTGCGCGCCCCGGCCGGCGCGGCCTCGGGCGAGTGCACGGACGACTCCTGCGCGATCTGAGCGCGGAATTCTAGGCGCTGCCGGCCCACAGTCAAGCGGTGGATGCAGCGCCGTGAACATGAGTGACTACTTTCCGGCAGGCACACCCCCCGGGTCCGGTTCTAATCTGCATGCATGAGCGCTGATGTGCTGCACAGCTACCGCATGCAGGTCGCCCGGGGGGTGCGCAGGCTTTCGCCGGACGACACCGAGCAGGTGGCCGGGCTGCTGGAGAGCGACGGTCATCCGCAGACCGAGACGAACGTCGCCGAGCGGCTGCAGCGCTGGTGCGAGCACCCGGACGGGGCCGCCTTCGTGTGGGACGAGCGGGGGCAGCTCCTGGGCGTCATCGCCGCGCACGTCATCCCGTCGTTCGAGGTCGACGGGGCCTGGCTGCGCATCGTCGCCCTGGCCGTGGCCGAGTCGGCGCGCGGGCGCGGGATCGGCACCAGCCTGGTCGCCGCGGCCGAGACGTTCGGCCTGATGCGCGGGTGCGCCAGCGTGGAGGCGACGAGCCTGCGCACGCGCGAGGGGGCGCACGCCTTCTACCGGGCGCTGGGGTACCAGGACCGCACCGACGCCGCGGGCCGCTTCCAGCGCCGCCTGCCCTGACGCCCGTTCTTTGCGGGCGCCGGGCCCCGCGGCCGCGGCCTTTCCGGCCGGCCGCCGCCCCGGCGCGACTGTTTCCGGTGGACGCCCGGAGGCGGGCCGTCAACCGTCCGATTTGTGAGATTTTGCAGGCCGAGCGAAAGAAGATCAGGCCTTCAGACGGGTCCCGACCGCCGTCGCCACCTTCACCAGACCGTCCTCCGCGCCGGCCGGCAGGTCTCCCCCGCCGAGGTTCAGCACGGAGAGCACGACGATGAGGTTGCTGACCCGCATGCTGATCACCTGGGGCGAGCCGATCGCCTGGGTGCGCTGCCGGATCGCCTGGTCGCCGACGCCGTCGAGCCGCTCGGTGTCCCCGCCCGCGACCGCGGTGAGGTAGCGCGACGCGAGCTCCGGGCCGCCCACGGTGCCCCGCTTGGTCACGAGGGTGTACCCGACGTTGACCTGCACCTGCCCGTCCGACGCGGTGCAGTTGTCCCCGTCCGTCTCGACCTTGGCCGCGGCGAGCACGGGCGCGAAGGTCGCCGGGTCGAGCACCGCGCAGCCGGGCACCGCGCCGAAGCGCCCCGCCTCGGCGAAGGCGCCCAGGGAGTACGCCATCCCGAGGCCGGTCGCGGCCACCGCCGCGAGCACCGCCGCCGAGACCAGGACAATTCGCCAGAGCCTGCGCATCGTCGCAGTCTACGGTGGCGAAACCGTCGCACCCGCGTGCGAACATGTCCCCCGCAGGCCGCCCTGTGCGCAACCTGAAGTCCCGATTAAGCCCGTGGCCCGGCGGCCGAGGGTCCTGGTATCACACATGACAGTGGAACCGCATGCACAGTACGCAGAGACAACGATGACCGTCCCGAGACAGCGCCCGGCCGGATCTCTCGCCGCCCCGTCGGCGCGGCCCGTCGAGCACAACAACGCCGGACGGTTCCTTCTGCGCATCCTCTTCTGGGGCGGCTTCGCGCTGGCGGTGCTGCCCTGGTGGCTCGCCACGAAGCCCGGCTCGATCGACACGTCGGCCGACGTGCTCCAGGCCGCCGGGCGGGTGACGGGCCTCATCGCGGGCTATCTGCTGCTGATGCAGGTCATCCTCATGAGCCGCCTCGGCTTCCTGGAGCGCTGGATCGGCGCCCGGCACCTGGGGCTGTGGCACCGCGAGCTCGGCGGCTCGGTGCTGGTCACGATCCTGGCGCACGCCGCGCTGATCACGGTCGGCTACGCCTACGCCGACGACGTCGGGTTCACCAGCGAGCTGGGCACGCTGCTGACCGACTACTCCGACATGGTCACCGCGTTCATCGCCGCCGGCATGCTCGTGTGCATCGGGCTGCTGAGCATCCGCGGGCTGCGCCGGGCCCTGCCCTACGAGCTGTGGTACTTCCTGCACCTGACCGCCTACCTGGCGCTGCTGCTCGGCTTCGCGCACCAGTTCTCCAACGGCCAGGAGCTGTTCCGGCCGGGGCTCGGGCGCACGGCGTGGATCGGGTTCTACGTCGTCACCGTCGCCGCCGTGGCGCTCGGCCGGGTCTTCGGGCCGCTCTGGCTCAACCTGCGGCACCGGCTGCGCGTCGCCGACGTGGTGGCCGAGGGGCCCAACATGGTGTCGATCTACATCACCGGCGCCCGCCTGCACGACCTCGACGCCCAGGCCGGGCAGTTCTTCCGCTGGCGGTTCCTGGGCCGCGGGCTGTGGTGGCAGGCGCACCCGTTCTCGCTCTCGGCCGCGCCCAACGGCCGCTGGCTGCGGCTCACCGTGAAGACCGTCGGCGACCACACGCAGCGGCTGCGCGACATGCGGCCGGGCACCCGGATCTTCGTCGAGGGCCCGTGGGGCGACTTCACCGCGAGCCGCCGCGTCAAGCAGCGCGCGCTGCTCATCGCGGCCGGCAGCGGCATCGGCCCGATCCGCGCCCTGCTGGAGGAGCTCCCGCCCGGCGCCATCGTCATCTACCGCGCCAGCGCCGTGCACGACCTGCACCTGCGCCACGAGCTCGAGCACCTGTCGGAGCTGCGCCACGCCCAGCTGTGGTTCGTGGTCGGCGACCGGCGCGAGCCCGGTCCGCGCCGCCTGTTCACGCCGGGCGGCATGCGCGACCTCGTCCCCGACATCTCCGAGCGCGACGTGTACCTCTGCGGCCCCGACGGCCTGATCCAGCAGTCGCTGCAGGTCCTGCGCCGCCTGCGGGTCCCCCGCCGCCAGGTCCACCTGGATCCGTTCGAGTTCTGAGGAGTTGCAACCGCACATGCGACGCGCCCTGATGGCCCTGATGGGCACCGCCGCGGGCACCGTCCTGCTCGTGGGGGCGAAGGCGGGCTTCAGCAGCCCCTCCAGCGACCCGGCGCTGCAGCCGCAGTCGGCGCAGAGCCCGGTCCCGGGCACGTCCGCGGGCCCGTCGCAGGCCCTGCCCGCGGGCGCGGACCCGGCGGGCGCGGGCGCCCCGGGCGCGTCCCCGGCCGCCGGAAAGACGACCCAGCCCGCGGGCACGAAGACGACCGCCCCGGCCGGGAAGCCGGCCACGACGGCCGCGAAGCCGCCGCGCACGACGATGAAGGACGGAACCTTCAACGGGAACCCGATCTACGTCGAGTACGGCAACGTCGAGCTCTCCATCGTCGTGGCCGGCGGCAAGATCACCGACGTCAAGGTGCTCGACTCGCCGAGCGATCACTCCCGCTCGGTCCAGATCAACAACTCGGCCCTGCCCAAGCTGCGCGCCGAGGCCCTGGCCGCGCAGAGCGCCAACATCGACACCGTCTCCGGCGCCACGTACACCAGCAGCGGCTACAAGCTCTCCCTCCAGTCCGCCATCGACCGGGCCTTCCAGGCCTGACCCTCGCCGCGATGACGCACAGCCTCGTGCGGGTCGAGCACGTCATGGGGATGGCCGTGACGCTGAACCTGGACGGCGACGACCGGCCGGTGTACGAGCTGGAGCGCCTCGCCGACGACGTGTTCGCCTGGCTGCGGCGGGTGGACGAGATCTTCAGCACCTACAAGCCGGAGAGCGAGATCAGCCGCCTGGGGCGCGGGGAGGTGCGGCGCGCGGACTGCTCGCCGCTCGTGGGCGAGGTGCTCGACCGGTGCGCCGAGCTCTGGAACGCCACCGGCGGCTACTTCGACGTCAACGCGGGCGGCCTGCTCGACCCGTCCGGCTACGTCAAGGGCTGGGCCGTCCAGCGCGCCGGCGACCGGCTCCGCGCAGAGGGCGCGGTCAACCACTGCCTCAACGCCGGCGGGGACATCGTCGTGCGCGGGGCCCCGCGCGGGCGCGAACGGTGGCGGGTCGGGGTGCGCCATCCGTGGGAGCCGATGGCGGTGGCGTGGGTGCTGGAGGTGACGGACTCGGCGGTGGCGACGTCCGGCACGTATGAGCGGGGGCTGCACGTGCTCGACCCGTTCACGGGCCGGCCGGCGGGCGAGCTGTGCTCGGTCACCGTGGTCGGGCCGGAGCTGGGCACGGCCGACGCGTATGCGACGGCGGCCCTGGCCATGGGCCGGCCCGGCATCGACTGGCTCGCCACCCTGCCCGGCCACGAGAGCGCGGTGGTGACGCGGGACGGGCAGGCGCTGCGCTCCGACGGCCTGCCGGTCGCCCCGCCGAAGCCCCGCTGAGTCTGCGCGGCGAGCGGCGGACGGGCTCAGGCGACGGCGAGGTCCAGGTATTCGATCAGGTGCTCGTGGTTGGGGGCGCTGTCGTCGGGCTTGAACCGCAGATACCGCAGCCGCTTGCCGGTGCCCTCCAGCAGGCCGTGCGGGTCAGGCAGGTCGGCGCCGCGCTCGAAGCCCACCGATACGGACTCGGCGCCGGGGAAGACGGCCGCGATGTAACCGCGCGACGGATGGTGGAAGCCCAGGCCGTGCCAGCCGCGGTAGACGCGCTCGGTCAGCTCCGGGCGCGCGGCCAGGATGACCTCGCGCAGGTGCCGGGTCAGCGCCCCGATGTCGGCACAGTGCTCCTCGAGCAGTTCCTCGAACCCCGCTGGGGCATCACCCGTCATGCCCACACCTCACCACAGGGGTACGACAAATTCCGGCCCGATTTCCTGCCTGCCGGGATGGCGGCCGCTACCAGTCGAACTCCAGGCCGCGGACCTCGCCGCCGGGCAGCAGGGCGCGGTTGGTGTACACCCACTTCTCCTCGACCACGTAGCGGTGCCCGCGCGGCAGGCGCACCTCGAACGGGCCGCAGGTGTGGTCGGGCGCGAAGTCGGTGAACATGAGGCCGTTGCAGTCGTGCGGGCCGTCGACGCGCTCCCCGGAGCCGGCGTCGAGCACCGACATGCTGACGTCGGCCTGCGCGCCGGGGATGCTCTCCATGTGCCCGATGACGCGCACCTGGTCGGGGGCGAGGGAGTGGCAGGGCTTGGCGAGGGCCGGGTGGCCGAGGTCCCAGGTGTACTGGTCGTTGCAGATGTACGGGCCGAAGACGACCGAGGCCTCGGCCTGCGCGCCCGGCTGGACGGACACGGCCGGGCTCTTGTCGTCGGTGCGCAGCGCGCCCGGGCTGCGGCTGGCGGGCCCGGACGCGGCCCCGGCCCCGCGCAACGCGCCGGACGGGAGCGCCAGGGGGGCCGGGGTGGTGTGCGCGCCCTCCGCGGCGCCGGTGGCCCGGTCGCCGCGGTGCAGGTACTGCCAGGCGGGGACGGCGAGCAGGGCGAGCGTGGCGAGCACCACCGCCAGCAACGCCATCCGGGAACGTCCCGCGGCCGTGCGCGGCCGTTGCAGGGCGGCTGGATCGTGGTGAGGCGCTCCTCCACCGGCTGCGGCGGGAGCGCGGGCTCGCCGGCGGTGCGGCGGGCCACGGCGCGCAGGGTGGTGGCGAGCTCACGGGCGGTCGGGCGCCGGCCGGGGCGCTTGTCCATGCACTCGACCACGACCTGCCACACGGCGTCGGGCAGGCCGGGCACCCGGCACGGGGACTCGTCGACGTGGCGGCGCAGGATGGCCCACGCGGGGCCGCCGGCGCAGGTGGGGCGGCCCGTGGTGAGCTCGAACAGCACCACGCCGAGGGCGTAGATGTCGGCGGCCGGGGCCGGGCGGCCGCCGTAGACCGCCTCCGGGGCGACATAGTTGGCGGTACCCACAAGAGCCCCCGGCGTCGTCATGCTGGGGGTGTCCAGGACCCGCGCGATGCCGAAGTCGGTGAGCCGGCAGTGCGGCGCGCCGTCGACCCGGTCGAGCAGGATGTTGTCCGGCTTGAGGTCGCGGTGCACGACGCCGCGGCGGTGCGCGGCCGAGAGCGCCGCGGCGACCTGCCCCAGCAGCGTGGCCGCCTCGGCCGGGGCCAGCGTCCCCCGTTCGTGCAGGTAGTCGCGCAGGCTGCCGCCCTCGACGAGGTCCATGACCAGGCCGAGCGACGTGCCGACGGTGACGAGGTCGCGGACCCGGACGATGTGCGGGTGGCGCAGCATCCGCAGGATCGCGCGCTACTGCACGAACCGGTCGACCGCCTTGGGCTCGGACATGAGGTCTTCGCGCAGCAGCTTGACCGCGACCTGCTCGTCGCCGACCAGGGCGCGGGCCCGCCACACGGTGCCCGTTCCGCCGCCGCCGATCGGCTCGACCAGTTCGTAGGCGTCACCGATGCGAAAGCCGGTCAGGTCACCGCTGTGCTGACCTTCGGTCTCGTAGCGCGCGTCGGGCGGAGTACCCATCGAGGTATTGGTACAGAACGCAAGATGAAGGTCACAAGTTGTACCAGCAGATACGCCACCCAAGGGGGATCTGCCGGCCGTTGCCCGCCATCACAGGTACCGATGCATGATATGGAAGTCGACCATCCCGTGTTTCGTGCTCTGAAAACCGTCGGGGATCGTGCCCACGATGAGGAACCCGAGTGAGCGCCAGAGCCGCACCGCCACGGTGTTCGTCGCGACCACCGCGTTGAACTGCATCGCCGTGTAGCCCAGCGCGCGGGCCCGGTCGAGGCAGTGCTCGCCCAGCGTGCGCCCGAGGCCCCGGCCGCGGGCCCGGGACGACACCATGAAGCTCGCGTTGGCCACGTGGGCGCCGAGCCGGCCCTTGTTCGGCCCGGTCTTGTACATCCCGAGCACCTCGCCGCCCTCGACCGCCACCCACTGCTCCCACGGCGGCGCGAGCAGCCAGTGCGCCCGGGCGTCGGCCTCGGTCGAGTCCGGGTCGTTGTCGTAGCTCTCACCGGCCGCGACCACCTCGTGCCACACGTCCCACACACCCGGCCAGTCGGTGTCCGCAAAGCGCCTGATCTCCACGCTGTTCATTCAACACGCGAGATGGCAGGCTCTGCATTCGTGTTCGACGTGTTGCAGGATGCCCTCGGCCGCCAACCGTCCCCGCCGCGCGAGGTGGTCATCGCGACCGCCGCGGCCGCATTGCTGGCGGTGCTGCTGCGCCCGCTGTGGAAGGTCATGCGCAACTTCGTGACGATCGCGCACGAGGGCGGGCACGCGCTCGCGGCCGTGCTCAGCGGCCGCCGCCTGTCGGGCATCCGCCTGCACTCCGACACGTCCGGCCTGACCCTGTCCCGCGGCCGCCCCAACGGCCCCGGCATGGTCGTCACCGGCCTGGCCGGCTACGTCACGCCGTCGCTGCTGGGCCTGGCCGCCGCGGCGATCCTGGGCGCCGGGCGGATCACGATCCTGCTGTGGCTGCTGCTGGTCCTGCTGGTGCTCATGCTGATCATGATCCGCAACCTCTACGGCGTGATCTCGGTCGTCGTCGCCGGGGCGATCATCTTCGCCGTGTCCTGGTTCGCCGACCCGAAGATCCAGGGCGCGTTCGCGTACGCGTTCGCCTGGTTCATGCTGCTCGGCGGCGTGCGCGCGGTGTTCGAGCTGCAGCAGTCGCGGTTCCGCCGGCAGGCCCCCAACTCCGACGCCGACCAGATCGCGCGCCTCACCCGTGTCCCGGCGATCATCTTCGTCGGCTTCTTCGTGATCGTCGTGCTCGGCTGCCTGGTGTTCGGTGTGCGGCTCATGCTGGGCCCCGTCGAGGACCTCATCGGCTGATCGTTCTCGATCTCACCGAGCGTCATCGGTCACTGTCCCACCGTCCGATCAGGGTGGGCATCCTTGCGCGGATCCATTAGAATGTATGTACGAAAGACGCTCTTGACCTGGGAGGAGAGCGCCAGTGACCGCGCCCGTAACCACCACCGGTTCCGTCCCCTATGCCACCCTGCTCAGCTTCACCCGCTACGTCGGGCGGACCGGCCCGCGCAAGGCGAGCTTCGTCGGCGGCCTGCGCCGGCAGCGCGAGTCGGGGCACGGCTTCAACCCGCACGGCCAGCTCGTGAAGGCCCTGAAGGCGGACATCCAGTTCCGGACCGGCGGCACCTATCTCAACGCCGTCGTCGACCAGGTCAACACCCGGTGGAAGCCACTGTACGAGGCGGTGGTCCCCGGTGCCCTGCGCTACCTCGAGTCCATCCCGACGCCGGTCGAGGTGACGCCGACGCGCGACGCGCTCGGCATGATCGGGACGCTCCCGGTGAAGATCAACCCGCACTTCGGCCTGCGGTATCCCGACGGGCGCGGCGAGGCGGTGCGGCTGCACTTCGACGAGGACCCGCCCCAGGACGAGGCGGCGGTGGCGACGATGCACCTGATGGCGCGGCACATGGATCTGGTGCTGCCCAACGCGACGCCGGTGCTGGTGGATCTGCGGCGCGGGGAGGTGCTGCGGCCGGCGGCTGGGGTCAAGGTCGATGAGGTGGAGCGGTGGCTCGCCGGGGAGGCGGCGGCGTTCTCGGCTATGTGGGCGGCCTGAAGAACCTTTTCTCCGGGGGGAGTTTGCCTCTTCCATGACCCCCACGCTGGGGTTTGTTAGGAGTTGCGGCACTTAAAAGCTTTACTCGCCCCCCAAAGTGCGGAAGCGGGTGCGTTCTGCCATCCCCCCGGTGGGCGCGCCCGCTTCCGCATGGGCCAGTTGGCTGGTGCACAGCGGGGGGATCTCGGTTGGGGGTAGTGGGCGAGAGAAGTGGAAGCCCTGGGCCAGGTGGGTAGCCCAGTTCCAGCAGGCGGGCCGCCTGCTCCGGGGTTTCCACGCCCTCGGCCACCGCCTCCAGGTGCAGGGCCTGGGCGATCTCGCTGATCGAGGTGGCGATCGCCTCCTGCTCGACCGTGCCCGTCACGCCGTCCACGAAGGACTTGTCGACCTTCAGGACGTCCACCGGGCACGTGCGCAGCAGGCCCAGGGACGAGTGGCCGGTGCCGAAGTCGTCCAGGGCGATCTTCACGCCCCGGTCGTGCAGGGCGCGCACGGTGTCCAGGGCTCGGCCGCCGCCGAAGACGGCCGTCTCCGTGATCTCGATGTTCAGGCGGGACGGGTCCGGGCCCGTTTCCTGCAGGATGGACTCGACCGCCGGGACGAACGACGGCTCCAGCAGCTGGCGGGCCGAGGCGTTCACGCTCATCTTCGCGGGGGCCGCGGCGCCCAGGGCGGCCGTCCACTCGGCGGCCTGGAGGCGGGCCTCGCGCAGGACCCAGGCGCCGACGGGCGCGATGAGGCCGGTGCGCTCGGCCATCGGGATGAACTGGGCCGGGGAGACCAGGCCGCGGGTCGGGTGGCGCCAGCGGACCAGGGCCTCGACGCCACGCACCTCGCCGGCGGGCAGGCCGACGATCGGCTGGTAGACCACGGTCAGCTCGTCGCGGTCCAGGGCCTGGCTCAGCTCCGCGGCCAGCTGGGCGTGCTCGACGGCGGGGGCGTCGAGCTCCGGGCGGTACTCGACCCAGCGGCTCTTGCCGAGCTCCTTCGCGGCGTACATGGCCATGTCGGCGCGGCGCAGGAGGTCGCTGGCGTCGCACCTTGGCCAGGGCGAGCAGGCCCGCGAAGAGCATGAGCAGGATGGCGAAGAGCGTCCACGAGGAGCCGGTGACGCTGGTCAGGCTCACCGAGGCGCGGACCGCGAAGAACCAGGACACGAGCGCCGCGGCGGCATGTCGAGGCCGAAGGTGATCAGGTCGCGGCGGCTGCGCCGGCCCATCGGCAGGCCCAGCAGGGCCCAGACGAGCACGACGATACTCCAGCTCGCTGACGATGGCGCTATACCTCGGGTGCGCCGGGGCTGAGCAGGGAGTCGCAGGCGCTGCTCACGACGGCGGCCAGCAGCACGCCGAGGATCGCCGCGAGGTGGCGCCAGAAGCGGCCGGTGCGGCGGTCGGGCGCGGCCCGGCCGGTCCGGGCACAGACGACGGCGGCGAGGACCGCGCAGGCCGGGATCGGCAGCCACCCGAGGGCGGGGTGCAGCAGCGGCCGGGGCCACCGGGCCGCCAGCCCGGCGACGCCGAACGCGGCGAGCCCCGCCGTCCAGCGCAGCAGCCGCAGGTCAAGCGCCATGGTTGTCGATCCCTCCCCCGGTGGATGTCACCAGACAACAGATCGGCGGGATTCTTCCGAACCTGAGCGCCCGGGCTGAGGCCTTCGCCACCATTTCGGGGTTATGCGGCAAAGAATCCGGTCTCCAGATACCGCAAGTCGAACTCATGATCAGTACGTAGTCGAGTGGTCACATATCGACGGCCGCCGGTGCTAGGTTGGCCGCATCGCGCTTCCTCACCCTCGCGCACCGTAGCGGGCTCGCAGAAGAGAGAAAGGGATGCCATGACGGAGGGCCGGCATCACAGGCGTCGTGACGACGACGACCTCACGGCCGACGGGATCTACGTCCCGCCCCCGCGCGAGATGCCCCGGCCCCGCTCCGAGCCGCCCGCCGCCGCCCCCTCCCCGTGGGCCCCCGCGGCGCCGGGCAAGCCGGCCGCGCCACCCCCTGCGCCAAGGCCGGCGCCGCCGCCGGAGCGACCCCGACGGCATCCCGAGCAGGCCCCGAGCGATGCACGATCGTCGGCGTGGACCGAGCGCCCCTCCCCCTGGGCGCCGGCCGACGGCGACGAGTACTCCGACGACCACCCCGCGGAGTACGAGGAGGAAGAGCCGTATGCGCCGGTGGAGGACCTCCCCCCGCCTCCACCGGCGCATACGGCCGCGAAGGCGCCCCGGCGCGAGGACTGGCTGCCGCCGCTCTATCCGCAGGAGTGGCCCCCGACCCCCACCCAGCACGACTGGAAGCCGGCCCCGCCCCCGCCGCCGCCCGCGCCCCCGGCGCCGAGGCCCGAGCACCGGTCCGGCACCCGGTGGTGGGTCGCGGTCGGGGTGGTGATCGTCGCGCTCGCCGTGGCCGCCGGGGTGGCCGTCGGGCTCAACCTCGCCTCGCGCAGCGGCGCCGACCACCCGGAGGGCACGGCCGGGGCCGCCGGCACGACCTGCGGGGGCCGTGAGGTGCTGCGCGCCACCGTCACCCCCGAGCTCGCCCCGGTCGTGGAGCGGGCCGCCGCCGACATCGGCGTCAACCAGCCGGGCGGCTGCCAGCTGGTCGCCGTCACCGCCACCGACACCTACGCGGGCGGCGAGGCCTGGATCCCGGCCACGGCCGGCTGGGCCAAGCTCGCGAAGTTCGACTACGCGGCCGACCCGGTCTCGCTGGCCCGCACGCCCGTCGTCATCGCCTCGACGCGGGCCTACGCCGAGTCGCTCGGCTGGCCCGGCAAGCAGCCGACGTGGGCCGGGCTGGGCGCCGCGCTCAACAACGGCCAGGGCCCGAAGCTCAGCATCGGCAGCCCGCTGCACGACACCGCCGGGTTGCTCGCCGCCATGGAGATCCAGAGTGCGATGGCCCGCACCACGACCGACCCCGGCATCGCCCAGATGCGGGCGCTGTCGGTGCGGGCCCGGCTGGCCGACGCCGAGGCCGAGCCGGCCAAGCTGCTGGAGAAGATGGCCCAGCAGACCGACGCGGCCAAGGCGCTGCGCGACGTGGGGCTGTTCACGCTCACCGAGCAGGACTTCTGGAAGTACCAGCAGAGCCGCCACCCGGTCGCCATGGCCGCGCTGTACCCGGCCGACGCCATCGCCGAGGCCGACTTCCCGCTGCTGCTGACCCCGAAGGCGGCCGGCGACGGCGAGCTCACCGCGCTCGCGGGCCGCCTCGCCGAGCGGATGCACGCCAAGGACTTCGCGGAGCAGCTCACCAGCCGCGGGCTGCGGCCGGTCGGCGACGCGGCGCCGAGCGGCGACGGGCTCACGGCGCAGTACCAGGCGCCGATCGGCCTGCCGGACAACGTGGTCGAGTGGGCCGCCACCTGGGCCCAGTACCGGCGGCTGGCGTACCACGCGCTACTGCTGGTGGACGCGTCCGCCTCCATGAACGACGAGGTGCACGACCGGGCGGGCAACGTGACCACCAAGGCGGGGCTGCTGCGCTCGGCCGGGGTACAGGCGGCCCAGCTCTTCGGCGATGAGACAAGTCTCGGCGTGTGGATGTTCGCCTCGCCCACCGCCGACGCGCCGCCGTTCACCGTGGTGCTGCCGTTCGGCCCGATCGGCGAGAGGGTCGGCGACGTGCCCCGGCGCGAGGCGATGCGCAAGGTGGCGGAGCAGTACACGGCGCTGCCGAAGGCGGGGACGCCGCTGTTCGAGACGGTCCTGCGCGGCGTGGGCGACCTGAAGGACCGGTCCGCCTCCGACGCGGTAAGCCTCGTCGTGGTGCTCACCGACGGGCGCGACCAGGACTCGCGCTTCGCCATGCCCACCGACCAGTTCCTGGCCCGGCTGACCGGGTTGCGCGACCCCGGGCGGCCGGTGCAGGTGTTCGCGATCGGCTACGGTGGCGACGCCGACATGACCGTGCTGCGCCAGATGGCGCAGCTCACCGGGGGCCGGGCGGTCGCCTCCAACGACCCCGGCGACCTGGCCAGCGCCATGGCCAAAATCTTTCTCGCAGCCCACGCGCCCAGATAGGTGCATCTGCCGCAATCCGGGTAGACAGGCGGAGCCCTCGACCGGGGCGATGCCATCTGTTTGCGATTGGGGTGATGGCCATGAGCGGGCCTATCGTGGGCAAGCGGCGCCTCCGTGCCGAGCTGAGACGGCTGCGGCGCGAGCGCGAGCTGACCCAGGACCTGGTGGCCGCCGAGATGGAGTGGTCGCTGTCCAAGCTCATCCGCATCGAGAACGGCACGGTCGCCATCTCCGTGAGCGACCTGCGCAGCCTGCTGGCCTACTACCGGGTCCACGACCCGAAGACGGTCGACGAGCTGCTGGAGCTGGCCCGGGCGGCCAAGCGGCGGATGTGGTGGGACGAGTACCGCCCGACGTTGTCCGCGCAGCTGGTCACCTACGTGGGCTTCGAGGCCGAGGCGGCCCGGGTCGGCGAGTGGGCACCGATCATGTTCCCGACGCTGTTGCAGACGCGGCGGTACGCGCACGCGACCACCGACGCGGAGTCCCCGGCCGCCGAGCGGCGGGTCGAGTTCCACCTGCGGCGCCAGGAGGAGCTCTTCGCCCGCCCGGAGCCGCCCCGCGTCCAGCTCCTGCTGGACGAGTCGGTGCTGCGCCGCGGGCCGGTTCCCGGCGATGAGGCGCTGCTGGTCGACCAGCTCGAGCACACGGTCGACCTGGCACAGCGCCCGTATGCCGATATCCGGGTGGTGCCGCTCGACGCCGGCTACCACCCGGGCTGGGACGGCGACTTCACGCTGCTGGAGTTCGGGGCCGACGACGGCGTGCTCTACCGCCAGCACCTGCTCTGGGAGGAGCCGGAGCTCATCACGGCGTACCGCACCGTCTTCGAACGCCTCGTCCAGCGCGCCCTGACGCAGGAGGCCTCGATCGAGCTCATGCGCCAGGTCGCCTCGGATCTCAAGTGACTCGCGGGGCCCCTGCACGGCAGGGGCCCCGCACCGCTCACAGCTTCTCGTAGCAGGGCTTGTCGAGCTTGTAGTCCTTCGCCGTCGGGCCGACGAAGTAGTCCTTGATCAGCGGCACGACGGTGGTGCCGTTGCCGCCCGCCGGGTTGTAGATCAGCGACTGGCGGAACTGCCCGTCCACGCCGGCGGCGTAGTTGCCGGCGCCGTCGGGCAGCATGCCCTCGTAGTCGACCTTGGTCAGGGACTTGGCCGCCTTGACCAGGCCGGCGCGGGTCAGGTCGCCGTCGGCCTGGGCCTTCTTCAGCGCGGAGAGCAGCGGGTAGGACCAGACCCAGCCGGCGGTGTACCCGTCGTTCGGCGTGATCGACGAGCCGAGCGCCTCCCGCATCGCCTTGTGGCCGGGCGAGTCGGTCGTGAACGTCTTCCACGGCGCGGACTGCAGGTAGAGGGCCTTGAGCGCCGGGGCGGCGGGGCTCTGCAGCAGGCCCGGGTTCCACGAGGGGCTGGTGCCGATGAACTTGCCGGTGTACCCGCGCTGGGCGGCGCCGCCGACGACGGCCGCGGTGTCGGCCGGGCCGGTGGTGATGATGACCAGGTCCGGCTTCTGGGTGACGATCGAGTTGATGGCGCCGGCCTGCTTGTCGGTGCCGGAGTCGGTCTTCACGTCGATGAACGTGAAGCCGTTCTTCTCCGCGGCGATCTTGGCCCCGGCGGCGGCGTCGTCGCCGTAGTCGCCCGCCAGGTGTACCGCCATTACGGTCTTGGGCTTGAAGGCGTCCTTGGCGTAGTCGACGGCGTTCATCGACTCGAAGCAGTAGTTGGCGCCGGACTCGAGGATGTTGTCCTCGAACGCGTACGCCGACGTCCACGCGGCCGGGGCGGCCAGGATGTTGTTCTGCTTCATGTCGGGCAGGATCGCGGCCGTGGTCGGCGAGCCCAGCGACTGCGCGAGCGCGAGGATCTTGCCCTTGATCTCCTGGTACACCTCGTTGTGGGTCTGCGGGTTGTACTTGTTGTCGCGCACGTAGGTCTCGGCGTCGATGTCGTACCCGCCGATGCCGCCCTGGGTGTTGACGCGCTTCCAGAACGCCTTCTGCGACTCGGTGATCGGCACCGCGAGCGCGTGGAACGGCCCGACGGTCAGGTCGGAGATGATGCCGAGGTAGATGCAGCCGCGGTCCTTGTGCTCGGACTTGGGGCAGGGCTCCTTGGTGATGCCGACGTCGGTCTTGGTGCCGCCGGCGTTCTGGGTGGTGTTCTTGTCCTCGCCTCGGCAGGCCGAGAGCCCGGCCGCGGCGAGGACCGCGGCCAGGGTGAGGGCGATCGACCGTTTCAAGGACGACGCGACAAGCGAGGGCTGAGAACCGTGCGACTTCATGGGCAGGCTCCTTAGTACGAGAAGGGCCAGGCTTTCCAGTAGTTGCGAAGCCGTATCCAGATGCCGAACAGCCCCCGTGGCTCGAAGATCAGGAACACGATGATCAGCACTCCGTAGAGCACGGTCTCGAGCTGGTAGGCATTGGGCGACTCCGCCGGGGACGAGCTGATGAACGGCAGGAGCGACGGGAGCTCCCGGGTCAGCCGCGGCAGCAGCGTGATGAGGAAGGCGCCCAGGACCGCGCCGCTGACGGTCCCGGCGCCACCGATGAGGACCATGGCGATGAACTGCACCGACAGCAGCAGGTCGAAGGAGGTCGGGTCGAAGTAGCCGGCCCCGACGTAGAGCAGCGCACCGGCGCAGCCGGCGTAGAACGACGAGACCCCGAAGGCGACCGTCTTGTAGCGGGCCAGGTTCACCCCGATCACCCCGGCCGCGATGTCGCGGTCGCGGATGGCGGTGAGGGCCCGGCCCACCCGGGAGCGCGCCAGGTTGCGGGCGGCCAGCGCGCCGAGCAGCAGCAGGACCAGCATCAGCAGGTACAACTTCTGGTCCCTGGTCAGGAAGGCGTCCGACGTGTTGAGGTCGTAGCCCAGCAGCGACGGCGCCGGCGGCTGGCGGCCCACGCCGGGCCCGCCCGTCAGCTCGGACCAGCCGTTGATGACGTGCCCGCCGATGAAGACCAGCCCGAGGGTGACCACGGCGAGGTAGAGCCCGCGCAGCCGGGTGGCCAGCGGCGCGACGAGCATCCCGGCCAGCGCCGCGACCAGGCCGGCCGCGGGCAGCCACACCAGGATCTCGGTGACGCCGAGACCGATGGTGCGCGCCTCGGGGTCGCCGGCGATGGCGGCCGCCGTGTAGGCCCCGATGGCCAGGAAGAACGCGTGGCCGAGCGACACCTGGCCGGCCAGGCCGGTGACGATGTTGAGGCCGAGCGCGCCGAGCGCCGTCACGCAGGCGAGGGCGAGCAGCTGCAGCATGTCGTCCTGGATCAGGAACGGCAGGGCCAGCACGAGCAGCAGGCCCACGACGACGAAGGTGCGCTGCACGGAGCTGCCGAACAGGGCGAAGTCCTGGGCGTAGGCGGTGTGCAGCAGGGGACGCTTTCTCATACGCGCGTGACCTCCCGGGTGCCGAACAGCCCGTACGGGCGGACCAGCAGGACGAGCAGCATTACGACGTAGGGCGTGACGACCGAGAAGTTGCCGCCGAGCCACGGCAGGTGGCCCTGATAGGTCGCGGTGACCTCCTGCACCACCCCGACCACCACCCCGCCGATGACCGCGCCGGGCAGCGAGTCGAGCCCGCCGAGGATGATCACCGGCAGCGCGGTCAGCGCGACCAGCCACAGCGACTCGCTGACGCTGCCGCCGACCGCGGCGAAGGTGCCGGCCACGGCCGCGAGGGCCCCGGCCAGCGCCCACGACATCGCGAAGACCGACCCGACGCTGACCCCCTGGGCGAGCGCGGCCTCCTGGTCGTAGGCGGCGGCCCGCATCGCCAGACCGGTTCGGGTGTACCGGAAGAAGGCGAACAGCCCCGCGATGAGCACGGCGGTCGTGAGCACCATCGCCACGTGCCGCTGCTCGACGACGATCCCGCCCGGCAGCTTGAACACCTTCAGCCCCCACGGGTCGCCGACGTGGCGCACGTCGAGGCCGATGAAGGCGTTGTCGGCGACCCGCACGGCGACGTCGATACCGAGCGTGATGATGGCGACGGTGAACACCGGCCGGCCGATCATCGGGCGCACCGCGAGCCGCTCGACCCCGAGGGCGAGGCCGCCGGTGAGCGCGGCCGCGGCGAGCAGGGCGAGGAAGAAGCCGAGCGGGCCGACGAGGTACGTCACCAGCACCGCCCCGGCCAGCATGAACGACGGCTGGGCGAAGGAGATCACCCGCGTCGCCTTGTAGATGATCACGAAGCCGAGGCCCAGCAGCGCGTACACGCTGCCGGTGCCGACGCCCCGCAGCACGCTCTCGAGCAGATCCTTCACGCGGGACTCCGGTACATCTCGTCGCTCCGGTACATCTCGTCGACCTCGGCGCGGAAGGCCTCGGCGACCGCGGCGCGGCGCACCTTCTGCGTCGCGGTCAGTTCTCCGGTCTCGTGGTCGAGCTCCTTGGGCAGCATCCGGAACTGCTTGAGCTGCTCCACCGGCGCGCGGCCGGCGTTGACCCCGTCGACGATGCCGCGCACGAGGGCCAGCACCTCCGCCTTGGCGGACAGGTCGCGATAGGTGGTGTAGGCCAGGCCCTGCCGCTGGGCCCACTCGCCGACGGTCTCGAGCTCGATGCCGACCAGGGCGGTGAGGTACGCGCGCCGGTCGCCGACGACGACGGCCTCCTTGATGTACGGGGAGGCCTTGAGCGCGTTCTCGATCTCGCTGGGGGCGACGTTCTTGCCGCCCGCGGTGATGATGATGTCCTTGGCCCGGTCGGTCACGCTCAGGTACGTGCCGTCGAGCACGCCGATGTCGCCGGTGCGCAGCCAGCCGTCCGGGGTCAGGGCGGCGGCGGTGGCGGGCGCGTCCGCGAAGTACCCCGCGAAGGTGCCCGCGTGCCGGGTCTGGATCTCGCCGTCGTCCGCGATGCGCACCTCGACGCCGCGCTGGGGCTCGCCGACGGTGCCGAGGCGGATGCGGCCCGGCCGGTTCGCGGTGGCGATGGCGGCGTTCTCCGTCATGCCGTACACCTCGTGCATCGGCACCCCGATGCCCATGAAGAACCGCAGCACCTCGGGCGCGACCGGGGCGGCGCCGCTGGCCGCGTACCGAATCTGCCGCAGCCCTATCCGCTCCCGCAGCGCGCGGTAGCAGCACAGCCAGCCCAGCGCGTAGCGCAGCCGGCTGCCGGCGGTGTGCCGCCCGCCGTTGGCCGCGAGGGTGGCCCCGATGCCGTCGGCGACCCGCAGCCACAGCCGGGCGTTGGCGCGTTTGATCCGCGTGGCGCCGGCGATGCGCGTGGTGACGCCGGCCAGCATCTTCTCCCAGATGCGCGGGACGCCGAAGAGGATCGTCGGCTGTACCTCACGCAGGTCCGCCTGCACCGTCGCGATCGACTCGCCGAAGTGCACGACCACCCCCGTGGCCGCGCCCAGCCACACGGTGAAGACGCGCTCGGCGACGTGACACAGCGGCAGGTACGACAGCAGCAGGTCGCGCGGGCCGGGCGGCGGGTCGGTGAGGCCGCCGTCGCCCCGCAGCACGTCCACCGCGAAGTCCACATTGGACACCGTGAGCATCGCGCCCTTGGGCCGCCCGGTCGTGCCCGAGGTGTAGACGAGCGTCGCCAGGTCGCCGGGCTCGGCCGCGAGCTCCAGGGGCGGGGCCGGCCCGTCGGCCAGCATGTCGTCCCACGACAGCAGGCGGTCGTTCTGGTACCGGTTGCGGATGCCCTTCGGGTCGAGGTACACGATCCGCTGCAGCTGCGGGCACTCCGCCAGCACCGCCAGGGCCTTGTCCACCTGCTCCTGGTCCTCGGCGATCAGCACCTTCGCGCCGCTGTGGGCCAGCAGGTAGCCGACGTCGGCGGCCGGGCTGGTCGGGTAGAGCCCGACGGTCGCGGCCCGCAGCGCCACCGTGGCCACGTCGGCGTATAGCCACTCGGGCCGGTTCTCGGCCAGGATCGCGACGCGGTCGCCGGGGCCGACGCCGAGCCCGCGCAGCGCGTGCGCGACCGACTGCGCCGCGTCCCAGTACTGCCGCCAGGTGATCTCGCGCCAGATCCCGCGGTGCTTCTCCCGCAGGGCGACCGCGTCCGGGGTCCGGCCGGCCCGGTCGCGCACGAGGGTGGCGATCGTCATTTCGTCTCCCCCAGGTACGCCCGGATCACGTCCGGGTTCTGCTGGACCTCTTTCGGGGTGCCGCACGCGACCGGCACGCCGAAGTCGACCACCAGCACCCGGTCGGCGAGGTCCATGACCAGGCCCATGTCGTGCTCGACGAGGATCATCGGGATGCCCAGCTCGTCGCGGATGTCGAGGATGTACCGGGCCATGTCCTCGGTCTCCTCGAGGTTCATCCCGGCCACCGGCTCGTCCAGCAGCAGCAGCCGCGGCTCCATGGCCAGGGCCCGGCCGAGCTCCACCCGCTTCTGCACGCCGTAGGGCAGCAGCCCGACCGGCATCCGGCGCCACTGGGCGAGCTCGAGGAAGTCGACGATCTCCTCGACCCGGGCCCGGTTGGCCAGCTCCTCGCGGCGGGCCCGGCCGAGCCAGGCGATGGCGGCCAGGGTGCCGTAGCGCATGTGGTGGTGCCGGCCGAGCATCAGGTTCTCCACGACCGTGAGCTGGCGGAACAGCTCGACGTTCTGAAACGTGCGGGCGACGCCGAGCCGGGCCACCCGGTCCGGGCGCGCGCCGGTGATGTCGGTGTCGCCGAGCAGGACCCGGCCCTCCTGCGGGCGGTACACCCCGGAGATCACGTTGAAGATGGACGTCTTCCCGGCGCCGTTGGGGCCGATCACGGCGAAGAGCTCGTCGGCGCCGACGGTGAAGTCGACCCCGTTGATGGCCTTGACCCCGGCGAAGCTCAGCCGCACGTCACGGAACGTCAGCACGTCGCTCATGCCGTCACCTCCGCCTCGCATAGGGAACGGCAACGGCATGACGAGAGCTGAGCTTCATGATGAGCGGCCCCTCCGCTCCGCTCCGGACCGCTCATGACAGCCACCGCTTGCGGCGCTTGTAGTGCTTGACGTCGCGGAACGAGTGGGCCGCGTGCGAGCCGAGGTAGAACTCGCGGATGTCGTCGTCGGCGAGCAGCTCCGCGGCCGGCTTGTCGAGCACGACCTTGCCGTTCTCCAGCACGTAGCCGTGCTCGGCCACGGACAGCGCCATTGTCGCGTTCTGCTCGACCAGCAGCACGGCGGTGCCGGCCCGGTTGATCTCCACGATCAGGTCGCGCACCTGCTCGACCAGGCGCGGGGCCAGGCCCAGGCTCGGCTCGTCCAGCAGCAGGTAGGCCGGGTCGGACATGAGCGCCCGGCCCATCGCGAGCATCTGCTGCTCGCCGCCGGAGAGGTACCCGGCGACGGCGCCGCGCCGCTCCTTGAGCACAGGGAAGAGCGTGTACATGCGCTCCATCACCTCGGCCGCGCCGCGGCGGCGGGTGTGGGCTCCCAGCCGCAGGTTCTCCTCGACGGTGAGCTCGGCGAAGGTGCGCCGGCCCTCCATGACCTGGCTGATCCCGCGCCGGACGATGGCGGCCGGGCGCAGGCGGTGGATGGGCCTCTCGCCGAGGGTGACGCTGCCGCGGGTGACGGCCCCGTCGTGCACGCCGAGCAGCCCGGACAGAGCCCGCAACAGCGTGGTCTTGCCGGCGCCGTTCGCGCCGAGGAGGGCGACGATCCGACCCTCCGGGACGTCGAGGCTCACGCCCCGTAACACCAGCATCACATCGTCGTAGACGACCTCGAGGTTCTGGACCCGTAGCACGTTGCGGACCCCCGAACTATTTGCACCGGCGGTGTAAGAAGTTACGTGTATTTAACCCGCTCCAGAGGAGGAATCAAGTCCCGAATTCGTAACCGTCCGGCACCAAAGTCACGGTGTGGTACCGCCGATGAACCGGCAGTAATCCGGACTTTTAGGTTATTAGATATCGAGGGGGGCGCACGCCTTCCGCCCGAGGGGTGATCACGTTAAGTTAGGCCCTGGCCTGCTCGGCAGTCCGCCGTCCACCCCGGATGGCGCCGGGCAAGCGCCGCCGAATCGAACCCGCGCGCACCCGCCTCCGGGCGCGCGCGTCGAACCGGGGACCCACGCAATTCGGGGTGAATCCGCGACGCTGCGGTAGGGCGCTTCTCTTCCCGCCCGAACCCGTCAGCTAACCCGGTAGGCGGTTGGTGCAGAAGGGTCTACCCTCCCTTGTCCACTGGACATCGTGCCCGCCGGTCGGTGCTGCGGACCCTGCTGATCGGGTTCCTGTCACTCGCCGTGCTCGCACCCGCCACGGTCGCGCACGCCGACCCGACGCTGGCCGAGATCGAGGCCCAGCTCGACAAGCAGAACAAGGACCTCGAGGCCACGATCGAGTCGTGGAACAAGCTCAACATCGACATCGCCGACTCGCAGGCGAAGGCCGCCGACCTCGAGAAGCACGTGGCCGCGGCCAACGACGGCGTTCAGGCGATCGCGATCGAGGCGTTCAAGAGCAACGGCAAGCTGCGCAACCTCAACGCCATGCTGAACGCGACGTCGTCGGGCTCACTGATCGACCAGATGTCGATGCTGCAGCAGATCACGCATCAGCAGCAGAAGAGCATCGAGGAGTACCGGGCGGCCAAGACCACCCTGGACCAGACGATCGCGACCCAGAACACGCAGAAGGCCGACTTCGAGAACCAGCGCAAGCAGATCGAGGGCGATGTCAAGAAGCTCGAAGACCTGCAGAAGAAGGCCAAGAACGCCGGCAGCACCAAGGTCACCGGGGCGAACTACAACCCGGGCACCCTGCCGGCCGTCTCCGGCAACGCCGGCACCGCAGTGAACTACGCCAAGAGCAAGCTCGGCAAGCCCTACGTGTACGGCGCCGCCGGTCCGAACTCGTTCGACTGCTCCGGCCTGACGATGGCCGCATGGGCGGCCGCGGGCGTGAGCCTGCCACACAACGCCGCCAGCCAGTGGAGCAAGGTGGCCCACATCCCGCGCAGCGCGCTGGCCCCGGGCGACCTCGTCTTCTACAACGGCCTCGGCCACGTCGGCATCTACGTCGGCAACGACACGATCATCCACGCGCCGCACACCGGTGACGTCGTGCGGTATGCATCGGTAAGCGTCGACAGCATCTACGGGTACGGCCGCGTCAAGTAACGCCGCTTCTCGAAGGGCCGCTCTTTTCGAAGGGCGGCCCTTCATCATTGGCACCATGGCTTCCTGGGACCCTCAGCAGTACGAGCGCTTCGCCGAGGAGCGCGCCCGGCCGTTCCGCGAGCTCGTCGCCCGCATCCCGACGACCTCCGCGGTCGCCGTCGTCGACGTGGGCTGCGGCCCCGGCACGATGACCGCGACGCTCGCCCAGCGCTGGCCCGACGCGGCGGTCCTGGGCCTGGACTCCTCGCCGTCGATGATCACGGCCGCCGATGAGCGCCGCACCGCCCAGCTGACCTTCCAGCTCGCCGACGCGGCCGAGTGGCGGCCCCAGCGCGGCTCCCTCGACGTCATCGTGGCCAACGCCTCGCTGCAGTGGGTCGACGACCACGAGACGCTACTGCCGCGCTGGGCGGCCGCGCTGGACGACGGCGGCACCCTCGCGTTCCAGGTGCCGAGCCCCGGCTTCGACCCGGGCCTGGCCGGCGTGGCCGCCCGGGAGCGGTGGGCGCCCGGGCTCGCGGGCGCGCTGGGGGCGACCGGGCCGCGCTCGGCGACACCGGTGCTCCACGCGGCCGAGTACGTGCGGCTGCTCTCCGCGGCCGGGCTCACCGTCGACGCGTGGGAGACGACCTACTACCACGTGCTGCCGGGCGACGACCCCGTGTTCGAGTGGTTCAAGGGCACCGGGCTGCGCCCCTACCTCGACGCACTGTCGGGCGAGGACCTCGAGGAGTTCAGTGCGGACATCCGGACCGAACTGCGGCGGCTGTACCCGCGCGAGCCGTTCGGCACGATCCTGCCCTTCCCGCGCCTCTTCGTGGTCGCCCATCGGCCATGATCCGCGTCGGGTGGTTTACATCTCGGCGGGCCCGGCGTTCCTACGCTGGCGCGCGTGAGCAAAACCTGGAAGATCGTTATCTTCAGCGCGATCGGCGCCTTCCTGCTGTGCTGCGGCGGCGGCGCGGCCGGGCTGTACTTCATCGTCAACAGCGCCACCAAGGCGCCCAAGGCCGCGGCCGGGGACTTCCTGACCGCCCTCGAGTCGGGTAGGACGCAGGCCGCCTACGACATGCTGTGCGCCTCGGCGCAGCGGCAGTACGGGCCGGAGGCCTTCGACACGTACGTCAAGAAGGACCCGGTCACCGGGCACGACCTGGACTGGGGCGGCTCCTACAGCAACGTCAACGGCACCGAGACGGCGTCGATCGGCGCCAGCGTGACGTACAAGAGCAGCGGCAAGTCCAAGCACACGTTCGAGATGCTCAAGGAGAGCGGGGCGTGGAAGGTGTGCGGCAACCCGTACTAGGAGCAGGCAAAGGCCCCGGGTCTATCGACCCGAGGCCTTTCGCCGTCTTGAGTTGGGTTGTCTTGGCTAGGTGGCTCGCCGTTGGCTGGCCGGCCTGTCGGTTGGCTAGGCGGCCTGTCGGTTGGCTAGGCGGCCTGTCGGTTGGCTAGGCGGCCTGTCGGTTGGCTAGGCGGCCTGGAGCCCCTCGGCCCGGGCCAGCTCGCGCAGCCGGCCGAGCGCCTGGATCTCCAGCTGGCGGATGCGCTCGCGGGACAGCGAGAACCGCGAAGCGACCTCGGTCAGCGAGTGCTCGCGGCCGTCCTCGAGGCCGTAGCGGGCCCGCATGATGCCGGCCGAACGGTCGTCGAGGTGGTTGAGCAGGCCCTCGATCCGCTGCCGCTCCAGCGCGGCCAGGACCACATCCTCCGGCGACGGGGCGTCGGAGTCCGCGACCAGGTCGCCCAGGTTGGTGTCGCCGTCGTCACCCACGGGGGTGTCGAGCGACACGGTGTCCTGCGACCAGCGCATGAGCTCGTGCACCCGCTCGACGGGCACCCCGAGCGCGGTGGCCAGCTGCTCCGGCTCCGGGTCGTTGCCCAGCTCACGGGTGAGCTGCCGCGCGACGTTGCGCATGCGGTTGACGTCCTCGACGAGGTGCACCGGGAGCCGGACCGTGCGCTCCTGCTGCGCGATCGCCCGGCTGATCGCCTGGCGGATCCACCACGTCGCATATGTCGAGAACTTGTATCCACGCACGTAGTCGAACTTCTCGACGGCCCGCACGAGGCCGGTGTTGCCCTCCTGGATCAGGTCGAGCATCGGCATGCCGGACCGCACGTAACGCCGCGCGATCGACACCACGAGACGCAGGTTGGCCCGGATGAACCGGTCCTTCGCCCGCTCGCCGTCCGCCACGAGGCGGTGCAGCTCCGCGGCCGTCACGCCGTCGGGGATCTCGTCGCTGTCGAGTAGGTGCTCGGCGTAGAGCCCAGCCTCGACCGCCTTGGACAGCTCGACCTCAGAAGCGGCGTCGAGCAGCGGCGTGCGGGAGATCTCATGCAGGTACACGCCGACCAGGTCACGCTCCTCGGCGCCTGTGTCGGTTCGCATCTCCACTTTCACGTTCTCCACCTTCGGGCCCCTCCCCGCTCCATCCTTCGCCTTCCCCGTTCCACCCTGCTAAAACGGGTGCCCCCCGGGTATGCCCCCTACACAACAGTCAAAGCGCCTTCCGAATTCCGCCCTCAGGGGCGATTCGGTGACGACCCCTGAGAGTTGCACCACTTACCTAGACGCTCGGGAGACTGCTCCGGTTCGCTTCGGTTGCAACAAGTGATACGTGCTCTACCTGCCCGTCAGACGCCTGAATTCGCTGTGAGTTCCCTGGGAACGCCCGCGCGGGGGACGGCGGACGCTGCTCGGGCACGGTTGGTTATCGGCAAGGGTCGGGCACACGACAGCGTTTTCCCACCGGCGGGCGACCTGATGCTTACCGCTCGTGCCATTCCCGCAACAACTGCGCCTCTTCTTCGATACCCAGTCCGTTCTTCGCATCGATGTGGGGTGTGTCACGAATTGCGGCGACGGTGTCCCGGACGGTCTCGTCCAGCGGCCGGGTGCGCAGGCCGGCGGCGAGGGACGGGGTGACGTCCCGGCTGAGGAACCCCGCGTACTCCGGCAGGGGCAGCCAGAAGGGCAGCGAGCGCGGCCCGGCCCACGGGGCGACCTCGCGTTCGAGCAGGAAGTCCTGGTCGACCCAGGTGAGCTGCTGCGGTACACCAGCGCCTCCGGCGAAGCCGGCATGGAACGCCGCCCGGCTCATCGGCGCGCCGATCCCGTCGAACGCGCCCGCGAGCCCGGCGCCGGCCGCGTCCACGATCCACTCGGCGAGGTCGCGCACGTCCACGAGCTGCACCACCTCGTCCGGCCCGCCCGGAGCGAGCACCTCCCCGCCGCGCAGCGCCCGGCGCACCCAGTACTCGAACCGGTACGTCGGGTCCTCCGGCCCGACGATCATCCCGGCCCGCAGCAGGAACGTCCGGTCGGCGCCGAACCCGTCCGCCGCGAGGCGCTCGCAGGCGACCTTGGCCCGCCCGTACGACTCCGCGTCGGTCCAGGGGTCCGCGTCGAAGTCGGCGGGGAGCAGCGGCGCGGCGCCGGCGGTCTGACCGGGGGTCTCGGCGTCCGAGTACGCGGAGCAGCTGGAGACGAACGTGTAGTGCCCGACGCGACCGGCGAGCGCGGCGACGGCGTGCCGGACGTGCAGCGGGTGCCGGCCGACGTCGACGACCGCGTCGAACTCGCCCGTGACGGCGTCGAGGCCGTCGGGGCGGTCGCGGTCGGCCCGCACGAAGGCGGCGCCCTCGACGGGCGAGCCGGACTCGCCGCGGGCGGCGCAGACTACGTCGTGGCCGGCGTCGAGCGCACGCCGCGCGACGGCGCGGCCGAGGAAGACGGTGCCACCGAGTACGAGGATTCTCATCGGCCGATGATTTGCTGTCGGGGTCGGATTGGACAGGGCGTTTCGCGTCGGGCGGATCCGCTGTGCGACGAAATGGTCCGACACTCCGCGATCGGACATTTCGTATTTTTCGCCTGTCGGGGTTTATGTCGGCTTACCTGGACCTTGGGGCGGCCCGACGACGCTCGGCCGATGGTGGCGGGGTATGCGAGCTTCGCGCAGCGGGCTGCAACTGCCGTTGCGCCGGCCTGAGCGGTCGCACCGATCCCGCCCGTTGAGCAGGCCGCATGTTCCGCAGCGCCGGCCGGGCCGCCGGGCCTGCACGTCGAGCAGGGCGAATGTCCGGTCCCGCCGGTTCCGCCGATTGAGCAATCAGTGGTGCATGCCATAGCCGACAACGAAGCAACTCGGCCTTTATGCGCGGTGCGAGGACTTCGGGCGGTGCGGGCGCGTCTTGTGGATTACCAGGGCGAAGAGCGCCAAGGCCGCCGTCACCACCGCGGACACGGCCAGCCACAGCGACCAGTGCCGGTTCGGCGGCGGGCCGGACGGCATCGCGCCCTCCCTTGTGGACGGTTTGGTGACCGGCGCCGGGGTGGCCAGGTCGGTGGGCTCGAAGGACCAGATGCGCAGGTAGTCGATCTGGAACTCGGCCGGCAGCGCGGTCGACGAGCCCGGTGTGCCCGCCCGGTCGCCGGTCGTCACGGCGAAGCCGAACCAGCGCGGCTCGGTCGACACCGCGGGGTCCAGGGAGCGCTGGGTGCCGTCGACGAAGATCTTGAAGCCCGAGGGGGCCCACTCGATGACGTACGTGTGCCAGTCCCGGAACGGGCCGGTCAGCACGTTCGTGGTGGTGCCCGCGCCGTCGGAGTTGCTCACCACGGCCTGCTCGTCGCCGGGCTTCGCCATGATCTCCAATTGTGAGCCGTGCTGGGCCGCGGCGCGGTCGACCGGGCGCAGCAGGGCCATCGAGTCGATGCCCGCGCCGACCGGCACGAGGGCCCTGAACTCGTAGCGGCCGAACTGCTGCGCGGCGCCCACACAGCGGACCTCGCCGGTGACGAAGGGCTTGCCGCCGTAGGTGCGCCGGTGCAGGGCCAGGCTCAGGTGGCCGCCGGAGACCGTCACCGCCTCGGGGCGGAAGTAGCTGGCCTGGGCGCCCTCGGGGGCGCCGTCGTACGCGGAGCAGCCGGTCGGCAGCGTGCCCGCGTCGTCGAAGGAGTTGGAGAAGACCGGGCGCCAGCCGTCCGGAGCGGCGGCGTCCACCCGTTCGGGAAAGATCAGCCCACTCAGCGCGGCCGATGTGAGGACGACCAGCACGGCCGAGAACCGCCTCAGCATCGTGACCGCCTCCGTACGCGCGGTGTACCTTCCCCGGCAACGTACTAGATACCCACGGATAGCGCACCGTCGCGCAGTGTGCACTGCCCGTTCGGACGGTCCGTTCCGGCGAACCCTCGCCTTTACCCGTAGGACGTTTATCCGACGGCAAGTCCTGCTCGCGCGCGATCGATGCGATCGACAAGGATGGCGATCGACGCATGTTTCCCTGCTACTAGGAGAGATCATGGCCCAGCCAAGCGCCCGCGGCTGGCGGATCGCGCAGCACCTCGCGGTGCCCGCACTCGCCGTCGCGGTCGTCGCACTGCTGCCCTTGGCCAAGACGGGCGGTTCGCAGGCGTCGGACCAGTGGACCCCGCTGACCCCGGCGAAGGTCTCGTTCGCTCAGAAGACCGGGCCGACGACGACCGCGCAGCTGCTCGGCTTCAACGATTTCCACGGCAACATCGACCCGCCGACCGGCAGTGGCGGGCTCATCAACGGCGTCCCCGCCGGCGGTTCGGAGTACCTCGCCACCTACCTCACCAAGCTGCGCGAAGACGCCAAGAAGGCCGGCGTCAAGTACAGCGACACGGTGGCGGCCGGCGACAACATCGGCGCCTCGCCGCTGGTGAGCGCCGCGTTCCACGACGAGCCGGCGATCGAGGTGCTCAACGCGATGGGCCTCGACCTCGCCTCGGTGGGCAACCACGAGTTCGACGAGGGCGTCACCGAGCTCTACCGGATGCAGTTCGGCGGTTGCCACCCGACCGACGGCTGCCAGGACGGCGACGGGTTCTCCGGGGCGAAGTTCCCGTACCTCGCCGCCAACGTCACCCAGAAGTCCAACGGCCTGCCGATCCTGCTGCCGTTCACCATCCGCTTCTACGACGGCGTGCCGGTCGCCTACGTCGGCATGACGCTCGAGGGCACGCCCGGCATCGTGAACCCGGCCGGCATCAAGAACGTCGACTTCCACGACGAGGTCGAGACGGCGAACAAGTACGCCACCATCCTGGGCTGGCTCGGCATCAAGTCGATGGTCCTCGTGGTGCACGAGGGCGGCTCGCAGAGCAGCCCGCCCGCGCCGCTGGACCCGTCCGGCTGCGCCAACTTCGCCGGCCCGATCACCGACATCACCAAGGGGCTCAACCCGGCCTACGGCGTGGTCGTCTCCGGCCACACCCACCGCTTCTACAGCTGCGAGCTGCCCAACTCCTCGGGCGCCAACTCGCTTGTCACGAGCGCGGGCACGGCCGGCACGCTGGTCACCGACATCCGGGTCACGCTGGACAAGAAGACGCGCAAGTTCGTCGACGCGTCGGCCACCAACGTGATCGTCGACAACGGCGTGAAGAACCCCGACGGGACGTACCAGAGGGACGCCGCCGGCAACCCGGTGCGCAACCCGGCCCTGGTCGACCCGGAGGTGAAGAAGATCGCGGACAAGTACCGCGTCGCCGTCGCCCCGCTGGCCAACAAGGTCGTCGGCAGCATCAGCGGCGACATCACCACGACCCAGGCCGCCTCCGGCGAGACCCCGCTCGGCGACGTCATCGCCGACGGGCAGCTGGCCTACACCAAGGCCTCGGCGGGGGCCCAGATCGCGTTCATGAACCCGGGCGGCATCCGGGCGTCGCTGACGTACGCGAACTCCCCCGGCGGCGAGGCGCCCGGCCAGGTCACCTACGGCGAGGCGTTCACCGTCCAGCCGTTCAACAACCTGGTCGTCACCCAGTCGTTCACCGGCGCGCAGATCAAGGACGTCCTCGAGCAGCAGTTCGTGGGCTTCCAGGGCCAGACCGTCCAGCGCATGCTGCAGGTCTCGGCCGGCTTCACGTACACCTACAGCGCCGCGGCGCCGGCCGGCTCCAAGGTCAGCGACATCAAGCTCAACGGCGTCGCGCTCGACCCGGCGGCCACCTACAAGGTGACCACGAACGACTTCCTGGCCAACGGCGGTGACGGCTTCCTCAACCTCGCGAAGGGGACGGGCCGCGTCACCGCACCGGGCTTCGACATCGACGCCCTGACCTCCTACCTGGGCACCGGCCCCATCGCTCCGGGCCCGGCCGACCGCTACACGAAGATCGCCTGATCGATAGTCGTCTGGGTGGGCGGCGAGTTTGCTCGCCGCCCACCCGCACGTATGCTTCAGGCGCAGCGAGCCGAGGTCGAGGAGTGTTGATCCGTGGATCGTCCCAGCTGGGCCCCGGCGGACGTCGATCTCGACCGGCCGAGCGTGGCCCGGGTCTATGACTACTACCTCGGCGGCTCCCACAATTTCGCCGCCGACCGCGCCTTCGCCGAGCAGGTCCTCAAGGTCATGCCGGCCGTCGCCGGGCTCGCCCGCAGCAATCGCTCCTTCCTGCGCCGCGCGGTGCGGGACCTCGCCGCGCAGGGCGTGCGGCAGTTCCTCGACCTCGGCTCGGGCATCCCGACCGTCGGCAACGTCCACGACGTGCTCAAGGACGCCGGCGTCACCGACGGGCGCGTCGTCTACGTCGACCACGACCCGGTCGCGGTCGCGCACAGCCGGGCCATCCTCGCCGACGTGCCCGGCACCGCGGTCGTCGCCGGCGACCTGCGCAAGCCGGTCGAGGTGCTGGGCCAGCCGCAGGTCCAGGGCCTGCTGGACTTCACCCGCCCGATCGCCTTCCTGCTCGTCGCGGTGCTGCACTTCGTCCCCGACGAGCAGCGCCCGGCCGACATCGTCGCCGGGTACGCCGCCGCCGGAGTCCCCGGCAGCCACGTCGTGCTCTCCCACGCCGGGCTCGACCGGCCGCTCACGCCCGCCGAGGTCGAGGCCTGGGAGATGTACCGCAAGTCGCCCACGCCGCTCATCCTGCGCACCAGCGGGCAGGTCGCGGCCCTCTTCGGCGACCTGACGGTGCTCGATCCCGGCGTCGTGTCGCCCCACGCGTGGCGCCCCGACGGCGACGAGGAGTCGCCGCCCGAGGGCAACGCGATCGGCTGCGCGGCCGTCGCGCGCAAGGATTAACGCCGCCGATCATGACCGCCATCAGCCCCACGCCGACTTCGTGGGACCGCCCCCACCGCGCCGCCGAGCGAATGGCGCGAGCCTGGTCGCTGGCCGTCGCCGGGACCAGCTACGTGTCGATGAACGGCCTGGAGGTCCAGGACTTCCTGACCAGCCTCTCGACGCGGGTCATCCACGCGCTGACCGCCGAGACCTTCGACCCCACCGACGTGCGCGAGGTCGGCTCGACGCTTGTCGCCGCGCACTTCACCGAGCCCACCACGCTGGAGCGCACCCTGGCCGTGCTCGCCGAGCAGTTCGGCAACGCCCCGGTGAAGCGGGTCGCGCAGATCCAGGGCGCGCTCGCGTCCGGCTACGCGCTCGCCCTGCGCGACCGGGTGCTCGACGAGCAGGAGGAGATCCGCACCGCGGCGCTGTGGGCCCGCGCCCGCGCCGAGGAGGGCCGGCGGGTCAGCGAGGCCCGGTTCCAGGCGATCTTCGCCGGCGCCGCGATCGGCATGAGCGTGAGCACCATCGACGGCCAGGTGATCGAGGTCAACCAGGCGCTGTGCGACATGCTCGGGTACACCGCCGAGGAACTGCGTGCGATGTCCTTCGACGACTTCGTGCTGCCCGAGGACCCGCCCACCGCCGGGGCCATGTTCGACGAGGTGCTCGCGGGCGGCCGCGACCAGTTCCGGATCGAGAAGCCGTACGTGCACAAGGACGGCCACCGCGTCTGGACCGACCTCGTCGCCTCGATCATCCGCGACGAGGACGGCCGCCCCCGGTGGCTCGTGGCCATGTTCGAGGACATCACGGAGCGGTACCTGCTCCAGGTGCGCCTGCGCCACCAGGCCCTGCACGACCCGCTGACCCAGCTGCCCAACCGCACGCTGTTCTTCGAGCGGCTCGGCGCCCTGCTCGAGGGGGCCGACGGCGAGGACGGCGCCGACGCCCGGGTCGGCGTCTGCTACCTCGACGTCGACGGCTTCAAGGTCATCAACGACACGCTCGGCCACGACGTCGGCGACCAGCTGCTGCAGACCGTGGCGCGGCGGCTGGCCCGCTCGATCAGCGGCGAGCGGCAGCTCGTGGCCCGCATGGGCGGCGACGAGTTCGTGGTGCTGGTGGAGCGGTGCGGCGGCATCGGGGACGTGGTCGCGGTCGCCGAGAAGGCGCTGGACACCGTGCGGGCCCCGGTCCACGTCGGCGGCCACGAGATCAGCATCTCGGCCAGCATCGGCGTGGTCGAGCAGCCGCTGCGCGGGACGAGCACCGGCGAGCTGATGAAGGCCGCCGACACGACGCTGTACTGGGCCAAGGCCGACGGCCGCAACCGCCTCGCGCTCTTCGACGCCGAGCGGCACGCGCGCGAGGTCAAGCGGTACGAGCTGTCCGCCTCCATGCCCGCCGCGCTGGAGCGGCGGGAGTTCTTCGTGGAGTACCAGCCGCTGGTCCGCCTCGGCGACGGGGTGACCATCGGCGTGGAGGCCCTGGTGCGCTGGCGGCACCCGCGCTTCGGCGTGCTCGGGCCGGACGCGTTCATCGGCATGGCCGAGGAGACCGGGCTCATCGTGCCGCTGGGCCGCTGGGTGCTGCACGAGGCCTGCCGGCAGGCCGCCGAGTGGCGCCGCACGGCCGGCGACCGCGCCCCGATCATGAGCGTCAACCTCGCGGTACGCCAGATGCGGGACCGGACCATCGTGCGCGACGTGCGGGCGATCCTGGAGCAGACCGGCCTGCCGCCCGAGGGCCTGCAGCTGGAGCTGACCGAGAGCGCCGTCATGAGCACCGGCGACGACCCGATCGAGGCGCTCAACGCCCTCGCCGCGCTCGGCCCGCGCATCGCGATCGACGACTTCGGCACCGGCTACTCGAACTTCGCGTACCTGCGCAACCTGCCCGTGCACAGCCTCAAGCTGGCCGGCTCGTTCGTCGCCGGCCTGCGCCCGCCGGAGGGGGCGGACCCGGTCGACCAGGAGATCATCGCGGCGGTCATCGGCCTGGCGCACACCCTGAAGCTGAGCGTGACCGCGGAGGGCGTCGAGACCGCCGAACAGGCGACGCGGCTGCTGGAGCTGGGCTGCGACACCGCCCAGGGCTGGTACTACGCGAGCTCCGGTCCGGCGAGCGCGATCAAGCTCTGACCGCGCGCGCCGGCCGGGATCAGTTCGCGGCGTACGGATTGACTTCTTCGTGCATGTCGCTCATCAGCTGCGACCACATGTCGTTCTCGTCCGGGTCGGCGCCGACCAGGTCGTAGTGGCCGTCCAGGAAGTCGGTGTCCAGCTGCCAGTCCGGCAGGTCGATGTCCTGCTCGTCCAGGGTCGGCGCGTCGTCGTGCTGGGCGTCGGCGTCCACGACGGTGTCGTGGTCGGCGTCGCCGGCGTACTCGTGGTGCTCGTGACCGTCGTTGTATGCGTCGTGGTGCTCGTGTGCGTCGTAGCCGTGGTCGCCGGCCAGGACATGCTCGACTCCGCCGTCGTGGTCGACGTGGAGATCGTGCTCCATGCCCCAGTCGAGGTCAAAGTCGCTCATAACCTGCTCCCGGATTTCTCGCTGCACCGCTGCTATGCGGTACCTCTAGAACGGTAGGGAACAGCGGGAGCGACCGGCTCCCGGAAACGTGCCACTCAGCGCGTGCGGCGGTCCAGCCAGCCGTCGCCGTCGACGTCCTCGTAGCGCGTGTCCATGACGCCGTCGCGGTTCGTGTCGACCTCGGAGGAGTTGATCAGGCCGTCCCGGTCGGTGTCGTGCCCGACGAACTCGGCCCGCCCGTCACCGTCCGTGTCGACCACGATGTCGACGCCGCCGTCGGCGCGGTTGACGTAGGTGTGCTGGTCCCAGCGCCCGTCGCCGTCCCAGTCCACGCGCGTGTGGTAACCGTCGGTCGGCGCCGCGCCGGGCACCTGGGCATGTCCGGCTTGCTGCGCAAAATCGGACAGACCCCCGCCCACTCCCCCACCGGCCGGACCCAGCCCGGCGCCGCCCGCGCCCGCCTGCTGCCCGACATCCGACAGCCCGGCCCCGAACCCGCCGCCCGACCCGCCCGGCTGATACCCGGCCAGGCCACCGGCGACGCCCGAGGCGCCCGCCTGGTGATCCGCCACGCCGGCCACGCCACCCGCGACGCCCGAGGCGCCCTCCTGATAGCCGGCCAGGCCACCCGCCACGCCGGACGCGCCCGCGGCCTCGTGCGGGGCGCCGCCGGTCGCGCTGGTGTACGTGCTCGCGTGGTACACGGTGCCCGAGCTGTGCGATTCGGAGTGGTACTCGACGTGCGACGAGGACACCGAGTGCCGCCCGTCGCCCACTTCCTGCACCGCGTCGCCGAGCGAGTGCCCGCCGCCCTGGCCGCCCGGCTCGACAGCGGCGTGGCGGGCGCCGTACTGCTGCTCGACCACGTCGTGCATGCGCTGGCCCATCTCGGTGCCGCCCGAGCCGAGGGCGTGCCCGCTCACCCCCGCGCCGTGGCCGTGCAGCACGTCGCCGAGGCCGGAGCCGATCGACGAGAAGACGCCGAACATGCTCGCCTTGCTGGTCCGCTGCTCCACGTGGGTCGGCCCGCCGCCCTCCCCGAACTGGGTCTGGAGAATGTCCAGCTCATCGGGGGTCAGCCGGTAGCCGGCCAGGGTCCCCGCCGGGTCGGCCGCCAGCCGCGCCTTGAACGCGGGGTCGCCGAGCAGGAGCTCCAGCACCTCATCGAAGTCGGACATCAGCTTTTCCCCCAGATTGTGTACCGCCCGAGCTCAGTCGAGCTCAGGCATCGGTATCGGCTGCGGCCGCGGGCGACAGGTCCCGCACTGCACCGCGTCCTCGACCACGAGCCCTTCGGCCCGCCCGCGGCGCTGCGAACGGTGCACCTCGAGCAGGTAGGGGCCGAACTTCGCATGGTCCTCACACAGCCCACGGCCGCAGAACCGGCACGACCCCCGCGCCGCCTTGGCGCAGAACCAACAAAGCACGTTCTCTCCTCGTCAGCCAACGATGCATTGCGAGTAATAGTGGACCTTGATCGACGCGGGCCTCGAAACATTTCCGGCCGGGTCGGTCGCGCGGGCGGTCAGGGTGACGTCCATGTCGCTTTGCCCGGTGACGCCGCCGAACGAGCCCGCGAAGGTCGTGCCCTGCGAGTACTTGACGGACGCCGAACCCGCGGTGGCCGTCACGGTCACCCTCAAGGTGCTCGACGCGTCGACCGGGTCCACCGCGTCGACCTGGATGTTGATCGAGGATGCGCCGCCGTAAGGACACCCGGGCGGGTAGACGTAGGCGGGGTTCGGGGTCGGGAACCGCACGGTCGGGACGGTGGTGTCCGGCGGCGGACCCGTCGTGGTGGTCGGCGGCGGGGCGCCCGTCGTGCGGGTCGGGCCGGCCGTCGTCCGCGTCGGGGTCGGGGCCCGCGTCGTGCGCGTCGGGGTGGCCTCCGGCGTCGGCGAGGCCGACGCCGAGGCCGAGGCCGACGGGGACTCGCTCGGCGACGGCGACTCCGACGGCGTGTCCGACGCCGACGGCACCACCGTCGGCGTCCCGCCCGGCTTCGGCAGCGCCACCCCGTCGCCGCAGGTCAGGTCGGCCGCGGACGAGGGGTCCACGACGGTGCCGTCGAGCTTCACCACGCCGCGGCCCACCTCGGGGTCGCCGCCCGCCGGCAGTGCGAAGCGGGCCGAGCCCTCGTTGGTGACCCCGCCGACGGTGAGGCGCAGCGGCCCGAACGCGGTCGTCGTGCTCGTGGTGTCGACCAGCAGGCGGCCCCGGTCGAGGGTCAGCGACGCGGTCGGCTCGATCGGCGTCTGCTGGCCGCTGATCAGGGCGCCGACCCGCAGGTCGACGCCGGCGCAGAGGACCGTCGCGCTGCCGCCGCGGAAGGTCAGCGACGCGGTCGACTTCGCGCTGATGTGGACCGAGTCGCCCTGCTGGACGTACAGCTTGGCGTTGCGCGTCAGCCGGCGGTCGGTGCCGTTGACCCGCACGGTCGCCTCGCCGCGGGTCACGGTGACGAGCGCGCTGTCGGTCGGCATCTCCGCCCACACCGGGCCGGTGAAGAGGTTCGCGCCGGTCAGGAACACGGCGAAGAGGAGCAGCAGGATCAGCAGCCACCACAGCCGGCGCTCGAAGCGGCGGTCGACGCTGTCGTCGACGGGTGCGGGCACGCCGGGCGGCGCGGCCAGCGGCGGGTAGGTCGAGGGCGGGTGGGCGCCCGACATCGGGCGGCGGCCGCCGGCCGGGGTGGCATCGGGCGCGCGGCCCAGCAGCAGCGGCAGCCCCGCGACGGCGGGCAGCAGCCAGGCGCGGGCCGGGGTGCGGGCGGTGGCCACCTGGCCGGGCGAGCCGTCGCCGTACGGGCCGATCATCGAGCCGCGGTGCAGCTCGGTGCCCTCGGGCAGCTGCAGCGAGCCGGACTCGACCACGAGCGCGTCGTTGCCGGTGCCCAGCACGACCGGCTGGCCGGGGCCGAGGTGCATGGGGCGGGCGCGGGTGAGCAGGCCGAGGCGGTCCTCGTGGCCGAGGCCGGCCAGCGCCGGGGTCTCGGCGAGCAGCTTCTCCAGCTCGGCCCACTCCACCGGCGGCGGGCCGGGCAGCGGGCCGATGGCCGCGGAGACCGTCGAGGACGGGATGGCCAGCAGCGTGGTGCCCGCGGTCATCCAGCTCAGCGCGGCCGGGGCGCCGGTCAGCGCGTTGGCGAGGCCGACGACGCCGCCGCGACCGACGCGCTCCCGGACGCTGCCGGTGGGATCGCCCGGACGCCTCGCCTCCAGGGCGCCGTCGACCACGACGTACACCGACGGCTGCGCGGCCCCGGCGATGACGAGCTGGTCGCCGGTTCGCGGGTGCACCCAGCGGGCGTCCCCGGCGAGCCGGGCGAGGGCGTCCGGCGGCAGGTTGGACAGCGCCGAGGCGCTCAGCGCGGCGAACCGGCGCGGCTCGTCGCGCACCAGCCTGCGCTCGCCGAGCTGGTCCCGCACGCGGCGGCCCCGGCGGCGCAGCCAGCCGAAGAAGAGGTACACGACGGGCGCGAGCAGCCCCACGACGATCACGGCCAGCAGCCCCCGGGCGAGCCAACCGGCGTTCCACAGGCCGGTCACGACGCCGGCGACGCGGTCGGTGTACACGCGGTAGACGAGGTTTACCGCGATCGCGATCCAGACGACGGCGAGCATGCCGTACAGCGCGACGAGCCGCCCCTCCCGATCGAGGTCGGAGAAGCGCGGCGGCCGGCGGCGCAGGCGGGCGAGCACCCAGGCGAGCCCGCGGGCGCGCAGGTTGGGCACCTCGAGCCAGTCCATGAGCAGGTAGTAGCCGTCGAGGGCCATGAACGGGTTGAGGTTGAACAGCGCGTTGAGGTACCACGCGAAGGCCAGCTTGAACGTCCAGGGCTGCAGCTCGGGGAAGAACACGCCGACGAGCTGGCAGATGCCGGCGAGCACGAGGCCGGTGGCCGGCCCGGCGGTGGTGGTGACGAGCCGGGCCCGGCGGCCGGCCATCCACACGTCAGTGGTGTCCACGAAGACCGACGGGATGCCGAAGTACACCAGGAAGCCCGCGGCGGGCACCCGCCGCCCGGCGTGTTTGGCGCCGAGCGCGTGCCCGAGCTCGTGACAGGCCAGCGCCACCACGTTGAGGCCGAGCAGGACGAGTGCGCCGGCGAAGTACGAGTCGTTGGTGAGGAACACCGACTGGTCGGCGCGGAACCAGTTCCACACGAACACGCCGAGGCCGGCCAGCGCGACGAGCCCGCAGAGCACCGCCACGACCCGGGTGAAGAAGAGCCGACCGCCCGCCTTGTACAGGAAGGTCACGATCGGGTCGACCCGGGCGAGTACGACCCGGCGGCCCTGGGCGGTGGCCAGCAGCGCCTTGCCCAGCCGGATCGGCCACGGCCGCCGGTGCACCCGCTCCAGCTTGCGGAACGCGTCCACGGGCAGCTCGGCCAGCATCCGGTTGCCGGCGAGGTCGGCGACGATCCGGGTCACCTGGTCGGGCGCGAGCCGTCCGGAGATGCGGGCGAACTCGGCTACGAGGCGGGCGACCGTACGGCTGCCGTCCATGAACTGCGCGAGCCGGAACTCCTCGGGCGTCAGGCGCAGGTAGCTCGACTCGCCGTGGTCGGGCGAGCGCAGCATGACGTAGTCCACGCCGCGGGCCGAGGTCAGCGTGACCGCCTCGACGCCCTCGCGCAGGATCGGCCGGGCCCGGGCCGGGTTGAGCCGGTCCGATACGGCATGCCACAGGCCGACGTCGGCCGGGCCGAGCGGTACACCCGGGGCGCGCCCGGCGAGGGCCTCCCAGACACTGATGCGCGTCTCGATGACGGCCACTGTCGCTCCTGTTCGGACACTGTTCCGGCCACGGACTCTAAGCCCCCGGGCAGACGCCGGAAAGGTTCCGTCCCGAACGTGACAGAGCTTCGGCGAAGATGGCACTGTGTACATCCTCGCCATCGACCAGGGCACGACCTCCACCCGTGCGATCGTGTTCGACGCCGACGGCGCCATCGTGGCGCTTGACCAGCGCGAACACCGCCAGAGCTTCCCCCGCCCCGGCTGGGTCGAACACGACCCGGTCGAGATCTGGCACAACGTCCAGGCGGTGTCCACCCGCGCCCTGGACCAGGCCGGACTCTCCCGCGCCGATGTCGCCGCCATCGGCATCACCAACCAGCGCGAGACCACGATCCTGTGGGACGCCCGCACCGGCGAGCCGGTGCACCCCGCCATCGTCTGGCAGGACACCCGCACCGACGCACTGATCCGCACGCTGGCCGGGGACGCGGGGCCGGACCGCTTCCGCGAGCGCTGCGGGCTGCCGCTGGCCACGTACTTCGCCGCCCCCAAGGTGGTCTGGCTGCTCGACAACGTGCCGGGCCTGCGCGCGCGGGCCGAGGCCGGCGAGATCCACTTCGGCACCGTCGACACCTGGCTCATCGAGAAGCTGACCGGCCGGCACGTCACCGACGTGACGAACGCCAGCCGCACGATGCTCATGAACCTGACCACGCTGGACTGGGACGACGAACTGCTCGCAGCGTTCGGCATCCCGCGGGTCATGCTGCCCGAGATCGGCTCGTCGTCGTACGTGTACGGCGAGGCGAGGACGCTGCTGCCCGGCGTGCCCGTGGCCAGCGCGCTGGGCGACCAGCAGGCGGCGCTGTTCGGCCAGGCGTGCTTCGCGCCGGGCGAGGCCAAGTGCACGTACGGCACCGGCTCGTTCCTGCTGCTCAACACCGGGACCCGGCCGGTGTCGAGCGAGCGGGGCCTGGTGACCACGGTCGGTTACCGCATCGGCGACGCGGATCCGGTGTACGCGCTGGAAGGCTCCATCGCCATCACCGGCTCGCTCGTGCAGTGGCTGCGCGACAACCTCGGCCTCATCGCCTCCGCGCCGGAGATCAACGACCTCGCCGCCACCGTGTCGGACAACGGCGGCTGCTACATCGTGCCGGCGTTCGCGGGCCTCTTCGCGCCGCACTGGCGCCCGGACGCGCGGGGCGTCATCACCGGGCTCACCGGCTATGTCACAAAGGGCCATCTGGCCCGCGCCGCCCTGGAGGCCACCGCCTGGCAGGTCAAGGACGTGGTCGACGCGATGATGGCGGAGTCCGCGGTACCCCTGGAGACGCTCAAGGTCGACGGCGGGATGACCGCCAGCAACCTGCTCATGGCCTTCCAGGCCGACGTGCTCGACGTGCCCGTGGTGCGCCCGACGGTCGCCGAGACCACGGCGCTGGGCGCGGCCTACGCGGCGGGGCTGGCGGTCGGGTTCTGGCCCGACACCGACACGCTGCGTGCGAAGTGGAAGCTGGACAAGCGCTGGGAGCCCGCGATGGCCGCCGAGCAGCGGGACCGCGGCCACGCCCTCTGGCTGCGGGCGGTCGAGCGATCCTTCGGCTGGGCCGACTAGGTCCCGGGCACAGAAAGGCGGCGCACTCCGCCAAGTGCGCCGCCCTTTTTCTGGGAGGGAAACCAGCCTGTGCGGTACTAGCCGATGATCTGCTGAGCGACGGTCTTGGCGGTGTTGCTGGAGATCGCGAAGCCGACGCCGATGTTGCCGGCCGTCTCGCTCGTCGAGGCGATCGCGGTGTTGATGCCGATGAGCTGCCCGGCGGTGTTGACCAGCGCGCCGCCCGAGTTGCCCGGGTTGATCGCGGCGTCGGTCTGGATGGCGCCGGGGATCTTCGCGCCGGCCGAGGTCTGCTGCGTGCCGCGGCCGTTCTGGCCCTCGCCGGAGCTCTCGTCGATCTCACGGTTGAGGGCGCTGACGATGCCGGAGGTCACGGAGGCCTCCAGGCCCAGCGGGCTGCCGACGGCCAGGACGGTGTCGCCGACGTGGACGCTGCCGCTGTCGGCGAAGGCCAGCGGCGTGAAGGTACCGCCGCCGACGATCTTGACGACGGCGAGGTCGTTGTCCTCGTCGGTGCCGACGATCTGGGCGGTGCCCGTCTTGCCGTCGGAGAAGTTGATCTGGACCGTGGTGCCGCGGGCGGTCGCCACGACGTGGTTGTTGGTGAGGATGTTGCCGTCCGTCGTGATGATCACGCCGGAGCCCACCGCCGAGCCGGTGTTGATGGAGACCACGCTCGGCAGCACCGCGGCGGCCACGTCGGCGAGGTTGGCGGTGCCCGCCGACGAGTTGCCGGTGTTCTGCGCGCTGACGACGGTGTTCGTCGAGGCCGCCGGGCGCAGCTCCAGGGCGGCGACCCCGCCGCCGACGGCCGAGGCGATCGAGAGCGCGACCGCGGCGACCACGGCGACCACGCCCTTGCCCAGCCGGCGGCTCTTGAGAGGGGCCGGAATGGCGGTGGCGGGCGTCACGAAGGGTGGTGTCGGCGGGTACCACTGCGGCGGGTGTTGCATGTGCGGGACGTGTGGCGGCACGTGGTTCGTGGGCATGTGCTGCGGTACTTCGGCGGCCGGCGTCTGCGCCCATCCCTGCTGTTCGCTCATGATTTGAGCTTGGCCGCGGCAGCTTGCGGGCCACCGGGAGCGGCCTGGGAACCGCCTGTGAGGGGAAGCCGAACCTGAAAGGTCGCCCCGCCACCGGGAGTGACGAAGACCGAGACCGTGCCCTGGTGCACCGCCACGAGCGCGGCGACGATCGCCAGGCCCAGCCCGCTGCCGCTGTGCAAGCCGCCCGCCTGCTGGCGGGTGCGCGCCTTGTCGACGCGGTAGAAGCGCTCGAAGACGCGGGCCGCCTGCTCGTCGCTCAGGCCGGGCCCGTGGTCGACGATCTCGATCAACGCATCGGTGCCGTCGCGGCGCAGCCGGAGCTGGACGGGCGTCCCGTCGGGCGTGTGGGTCAGCGCGTTGGTCATGAGGTTGCCGACCACCTGGCGCAGGCGCGCCTCGTCGCCGTTGACCTCGACCGGCTCGTCGGTCTCGAGCTCCAGCGCGATCTCGCGGTCGGGCGCCACCGCGGAGGCGGCCGCGACCGCGTCGCCGGCGATCACGCGCAGGTCCATGTCGGCCAGGCTGAGCGGGCGCTCCTGGTCGAGGCGGGCCAGCAGCAGGAGGTCCTCGACGAGCAGCCCCATCCGGGCCGCCTCGTCCTCGATGCGGCGCAGCAGGGCCGAGGTCTGCTCCGGCTCGCGGGCGGCGCCCTGGCGGTACAGCTCGGCGAATCCCCGGATCGTGGTCAGCGGCGTGCGCAGCTCGTGGGAGGCGTCGGCGATGAACTGGCGCATGCGGTCCTCGGACGCCTCGCGCACGCGGAAGGCGCCCTCGATCTGGCCGAGCATGGTATTCAGCGCGCCCGCCAAATGGCCCATCTCCGTCTCCGGTGGGCTCTCGGGCACGCGTTTGGTGAGGTCGCCGGCGGCGATCGCGGCGGCGGTGCGCTCGATGTCGCGCAGCGGCTGCAGGCTGGTGCGCACGATCGTGACCCCGACCGCGGCGATGACCACGAGCACGCCGGCCCCGATGAACAGCTCGGCCGCGATGAGCTCGTCGACCGCGTTGTCGATCATCGACAGGTTCTCGGCCACGCCCAGGATGCTCACGCTGTTCTGGTTGGGCCGCTGGATGATCAGCACCCGCCAGCGCTCGTGGGTGCCGGAGGCGCGCACGGTGTACGGCTCGCCGAGGTGGTTCACCAGCTCGCCGGTGGTGGTGGGCAGCGGCGGGCGGGCCCCGCTGTCGGCCAGGCCGACCGTGCGCAGCCCGAGGTTGTCACCGTCCTCGGCGAGCCAGAAGTAGAAGTAGTTGGACTGCACGACCGACGTCTCGGTCTGCTTCACCAGGCGGGTGAGGTCGACGGTGCCGGCCAGCTGGCGCAGCTGCCCGTCGACCTTGTCGATCATCGAGCTGCGCATGACCAGCGCGCTCGCGACGCCGATGATGAGCAGCGCCATGGTGACGAGGGTCAGCACGGCCGCAACGAGCTTGACTCGCAGCGGTACGTCGGAGATGAACCGCACGGGAGTGGCCCGTCAGACGGGCAGGCGCAGGACGTAGCCCACGCCGCGCAGGGTGTGGATGAGCCGCGGCTCGGCGATGTCGACCTTACGGCGCAGGTAGGAGATGTAGGACTCCACGATGCTGTCGTCGCCGCGGAAGTCGTAGTTCCACACGAAGTCGAGGATCTGGGCCTTGGACAGCACGCGACCGGCGTTCAGCATGAGGTACCGCAGCAGCTTGAACTCGGTCGGGGACAGCGCGATGGTCTGTCCCGCCCGGCTCACCTCGTGGGTCTCCTCGTCCAGCTCCAGATCGTGGAAGACCAGGCGGTTGGGGCCGGGGTCGCCCGCGGTGCGGCGCAGCACGGCCCGGATGCGGGCGGTGAGCTCCTCCAGGCTGAACGGCTTGGTCACGTAGTCGTCGCCGCCGAGCGTGAGGCCGCGGACCTTGTCCTCGGTGCCGTCGCGGGCGGTCAGGAAGACGACGGGGAGCCGCACCCCGCCCTCGCGCAGCCGCCGGATCACCTCGAAGCCGTCGAGGTCGGGCAGCATCACGTCGAGGACCACGAGGTCGGGCTTGCTTTCGCGGGCCGCGGTGACCGCTTCACTTCCAGTGGTCACCGCGTCCACCGCAAAACCGGCGAAACGCAGGCTGGCCGAGAGGAGCTCGCGGATATTCGGGTCGTCCTCGACCACGAGCAGCCTCGCCTCAGCCTGCGCCACGCCTGGCGACGATGCACCCCCGGATTGTGCGACGCCGCCTCGTACCCCCATGTGCATATCTTTCCGCCCTCCGCTGATGTAGGGCTGGTGGTTGCCTGGGAAGTTCCTGGGCACCGGCCCGGCCCTACCGCAGCAAGCGTCTCACCTGGTCGATCGCGCCGTCCAACACCACGAGGGTGGCCCGCATGGTCTCCTGGCTGGCCCGGCCGGTGCGGGCGAGCCGGCGCACCTCGGACAGCAGCAGCGCGGCCTTCTCCTCCAGCTCGCCGACCACGTCGGCGGGGGGCGGCGCGGCCGAGCGGGTGCCGGCGGCGCCGGGGCGCGGCGGGTAGCCCCAGCCGAACGACGTCGGGCCGGCCGGCGGGGCGTTGCGCACCTGGCGGCTGGCCTCCTTCAGCTCGCGCTTGAGGTCGCGCACGGAGCCGCGCACGCCCTGCTCGACCTCGTCGGCGAGCGTCGAGAGGTCGGCGAGCGAGGCGTTGATGTCGGCCTCGAGCGACTCCAGCTCCCGCGCGCGCCGGTCGAGCTCGGCGCGGCCGGCGTCGGTGATCTCGTACACCTTCCGGCCGCCCTCGGCGGTGTGCGAGATGAGGCCGTCGGCCTCCATGCGCTGCAGCCGGGGGTAGATGGTCCCCGCGGAGGGGGCGTAGAGGCCGTGGAAACGGTTCTCGAGGAGCCGGATGAGCTCGTACCCGTGCCGCGCGCCCTCGTTGAGGAGCTTGAGCAGGTACAGGCGGAGCCGGCCGTGGCTGAACACCGCGCTCATGCTGACATCTCTTCCTCGTCGTCCACCGGCCTGCGCAACAGCGAGATGGTGCCAGACGTCGCGTTGGCGGCCAGACGGCCACCCGACCCGGAGCCGAGGCGGCCGGTGACGGTGTTGCGCGCGTGCTGGTCGAGCTCGGGGAACGCGTTGATCACGTGCCCGGAGATCGCGTGCAGACTCACCCGCAGGTCGCTGTCCTCCCGCACGCGCGCCGTGATCTCGCCCGACACCGTGTCGAGGCTGACCTCTGTGCCGGCCGTCGGGTTGTCGAGATCGCAGGTGACGGAGCCGGAGATGGTCCGCGCGCTGACCTTCGCGGCCGTCGAGTCGGCCACGACGATCTCGCCCGACACCGTCTCGAACGCGACCTCGCCGCCGAGCGTCAGCCCCTCGATCGAGCCGGACACGATCCGCCCGGACACGGTGCCGTCGATCCCGAGCAGCGTTATCCGGCCGCTCGTGACGTCCACGGTCGCCCCGTTGCGCAGCGAGGACGCGATGACCGTCCCCGACGCGAGGTGCAGGCGCACCGCGGCCCCCGTCGGCACCACGACCGAGATGTCGACCTTGAACCGCTGGCCGAAGATCCACCAGAGGAACCCGGGCCAGCCCTTGGGGAAGCGCTGCGACACGTCGAGCCGCCCGCCGCCGATCGCCACGTGCACGGGCTGGTCCCTGATCTCGGCGACCTCGACCCGCGGGGGCCCCTCGTCGGACCCGACGACGTTGAGCCGCCCGGACACGAGCGACACACTGAGGTCGGTGACCTCCTCGTCGAGCGCGAGCCGCTGCGGCTCGCTGATCTTCCACGCCGTCATGACGCGCACTCCTCGCTCCCGGTCCAGCAAGGAGAGCGTAGCGCGAAACGCGATACATCGCGACTGTCTCGCGTGACCCGGTCACGCGAAAAGCCGGCCGGGTCGAGATGCTCGACCCGGCCGGCTCCGTAACGCGACGGTCAGGCGGCCACCACGGCGGTCGCGGCCCGGGCCAGCACTCGGCGGGAGTGCGTGTGCTGGTCGCACGGGGCCGGGTGCAGCTTCGGGTGCGCGCGCAGGCTGATCGACAGGTCGCGGGCCGCCACGACCCGCTTGAGCGACGCCAGCAGGGTCTCGTCGCCGATGAAGGCGGCCACCGTCGTCACCACCCCCTGCTGGGCGAACGTGAGGCGGACCGGAACGACCGGTACACCGGCATCCACCGCGGCCTGGAACATCGCCGGCCGGAAGGTCCCGCCCATGCGCCCGCACCAGGTCGTGCCCTCGGGGAAGACCGCCACGACGCCGCCCGCGGCGATGTTGCGGCGCACCTGGGCGACGGTCGCGGGCAGGCTCTTCGGGCGCGAGCGGTCCACGAACACGGTGCCCAGGGTCGCGGCCAGGCGGCCGATGAGGGGCCACGCGCGGACCTCGCGCTTGGCCAGCAGGCGGGCCGGCGCGTGGGCGAGGATCACCACGACGTCCAGCCAGCTCACGTGGTTGGCCACGAGCAGGGCGCCGGACTGCGGGAGGCGGCCCGTGGCCGAGTGCTTGATGCCGAGGCCGGCGAGCACGGCGCGGGCGAGGCCGCGCTGGAAGCGGACCAGGCCGCGCTGGGGCAGCAGGGCCAGCACCGGCAGCGCGAGGGCCGCGAGCAGCAGCACCAGCCCGGTGGCGACGATGCGCTTGGCCATGAGCAGGCGCGACGCGTGCCGGTCGGAGGCGGCCGGCAGGCAGTCCGCGCCGCAGGTCGAGCGGGGCAGCCAGAGGCTGTCCATGACCGCCATGGAGCTCACTCCTGTCCGAGGAAGTGGCGCAGGTACCGCGGGTTGATCCGATCCAGCGACAGCAGCACGTAGAAGTCGGCGCAGTCGAAGTCGGGGTCGTGGGCCGGCGCGCCGCCGACCCAGGCGCCGAGGCGCAGGTAGCCCTTGAGCAGCGGCGGCACGTTGACCTTGGCCGGCGGCTCGGCGGTGGTCGTCCACGGGTTGCGCGGACGCACCCGCCAGGCGCTCGGCACCAGGTGCTTGCGCTGGGCCAGGTCCCACACGCCGGCGGCGGTCTCGCCGCCGTCGGCCAGCGGCACCGACGCGCAGCCGCCGAGCCAGCGGTGCCCGTGCAGGTGCATGTAGCGGGCGATGCCGGCCCACATGAGGTTGATGACGGCGCCGCTGCGGTGGTCGGGGTGCACGCAGGAGCGGCCGGTCTCGACCAGGCCTTCGCGCAGCTGGGCGAGGCCGGAGAGGTCGAACTCGGTCTCGGCGTAGAGGCCGCCGGCCGCGGCCGCGCGCTCCGGCGGGAGCATGCGGTAGGTCCCGACGACCTGGCCGGTGAGCTCCTCGCGGATGATGAGGTGGTCGCAGAACTCGTCGAACGCGTCGACGTCCAGGCCGGCCTCGGTGCTGTGCAGGGTGGCGCCCAGCTCACCGGCGAAGACCTCGTGGCGGAGCCGTTGTGCGGCCCGGACCTGGGCGCCGTCGGTGGCCACCAGCAGGGTGTAACGCTGCAAGTCGCCCAGCTCTTGCGGGCCGGCGGCGACGGCGAGAATCGTCATGCGTTCGGTGTAAGCGTCGACCCCTGCGGATGGCTGACGCTCACAGGTTTCCCTGATGGCGCGCGGGTGAACTGTGGTTACCGTGGTCAGCCATGGCGGGATATTCAGGCACACCGTTACCGAAAAAGCTCGGTGTCAATGCGGGACATCGCGTCCTGCTCGACGGCGCTCCGGACGGGTTCGAGCTCGAGGAGCTGCCCCCGGACGTCGTACTGCACCGGCGCACCATCCCCGGCGTGTACGACGTGATCGTCCTGTTCTGTCCGGACTTCGCCAGGTTGCGCCGCCGGTGGCGGGTGCTGCACCGGCTCACCCCGCCGGCCGGGGCGCTCTGGGTGGCGTGGCCGAAGCGCGCCTCGGGCCTGGCGACCGATCTCGACGAGAACGTGGTTCGCGAATACGCCCTGGCCAACGGCCGAGTGGACGTCAAGGTGTGCGCGATCGACGAAACCTGGTCGGGGCTCAAACACGTCATCAGGGTGTCGGACCGGGGCTAGATCGCGGGCACTTGTCCTGACGTGCCATATTGACGCCTTCACTTGTTCTCATGGAGGGAGCGGCGCCTTGTCCAACGGGCAGATCGTCGTCTCCGGCCTGACGAAGCAGTACCGCAACGTCAGAGCCGTCGACAATTTGTCGTTCGTGGTCGAGCCGGGCCGCGTCACAGGGTTCCTCGGGCCGAACGGCGCCGGCAAGACCACCACGCTGCGCATGATGCTCAACCTCGTCACGCCGACCGCGGGCGCCGCCACCATCGGCGGGCACCGCTACGCCGACGTCGCCGAGCCGCTGCGGCTGGTCGGAGCGATCCTGGAGGCCTCCGCGGCGCACAAGGGCCGCACGGCGCGCAACCACCTGCGCTGCGTGGCCGCGGCCGGCGGCTTCCCCAACAGCCGCGTCGACGAGGTGCTCGAGCTGGTCGGGCTCACCACGGCGGCCAAGCGCAAGTTCCGGGGGTACTCGCTGGGCATGAAGCAGCGCCTCGGCATCGCCCAGGCGCTGCTGGGCAACCCGCAGGTGCTGGTCCTCGACGAGCCGGCCAACGGCCTCGACCCGGAGGGCATCCGCTGGATGCGCGGGCTGCTGCAGGGCCTGGCCCAGCAGGGGCGCACGGTGCTCGTCTCCAGCCACCTGCTGTCGGAGATGGAGGTCCTCGCCGACGACGTGGTCATCATCGCGGCGGGCAAGCTCGTCACCCAGGGCCCCGTGGACCAGATCATCGGCCAGGGCTCGACCCAGGTCACCGTGCGGGTCCGCACGCCCAACATCCAGGAGCTGGTCACCGCGGTGCGCGGGGCCGGCGGCGCCGTCAACCCGAACGGCAACGGCGCCCACCTGATCACCGGCCTCGACGCCCCGGCCGTGGGCAAGCTCGCGCTGCAGGCCGGGGTCGAGCTGCACGAGCTCGTCGCCGAGCGCCCCGACCTGGAGCACGTGTTCCTCGAACTGACCCAGGGAAGGGCGGCCATCCGATGATCCGGCTCATCCGCAGCGAGCTGATCAAGCTGCGCACCACGCACATGTGGTGGATCTTCCTGCTGTGCTCGGTGGCGTTCGTCGGGCTCGCCCTGCTCATCAACACCGCGCAGGCGGACTCCGACCTGCAGACGCCGGACTACCTCAACCAGGCGCCGCCGCCCGGGATGTCGAGCCAGGAACAGGCCGACTTCCTGGCCCAGCAGCAGGCCGAGAAGGACCACGTGGCGGCCGCCCACACCGGCGCCGGCCTGGCCCGCATCGCCGCCAACGTCTACACCTCGGGCCAGTTCTTCGGCCTGATGATGGTGATGCTGCTGGCCATCCTGCTGATCACGAACGAGTTCTACCACCAGACCGCGACGGCGACGTTCCTGGCGACGCCGAAGCGCACCAAGGTCATCGCGGCCAAGCTGATCACCGGCGGCATGATGGCGCTGGCCTTCTGGCTGATCGCCACCGTGATCAGCCTCGTGGTCGGCGCGATCTTCTTCTCCAGCGAGGGCGTGAGCAACAGCCTCGGGCACTGGGGCGCGCAGCAGGCGATCCTGCTCAACCTGCTGGTGTACGTGCTGTGGGCGGTCTTCGGCATCGGCATCGGCGTGCTCATCCGCAGCCAGATCGGCGCGACGATCACCGCGGCGGTCGTCTACACGATCGGCACCTACGCGGCCCTGGCCGTCCTGGCGCTGGTCCGCACGTACCTGATCAAGGACGACTGGGTGCTGCAGGCCGCCGTGTACATCCCGCCACTCGCCTCCGAGCACGTGGTCGGCTCGCTGCAGAACCAGATGGGCGACACGCACCTGCCCGCCCGCTGGGTCGGCGTCGTGGTGCTCGTCGGCTGGGCGCTGGTCCTCGGCACCATCGGCACCTTGATCACCCGCCGCCGCGACATCGCGTAACCGGACGGTCGCAGCAGCGCCTCAAGAGTTGCGCAAGATACAACTGCAAGATCTTGGACAACTGTGGCCGCCCTCGGGCGGCCACAGTTGTAAGGGTGAGATGTCAGACCGCTCGTCTACATGGTCACTCCGGCGGCGTCGGCGACGAACGAGCGCTAGGCAGCGCGTAGCCTGAATACCCGGACATCCGTAACCCCTAGCAACTCGCGTTTGGAAGAGGCGATCAAGAGCCGTGTCGACCCAAGCGACCAACTCGCAGGAGAATCCGCTGGCGGGATTTGGCCCGAACGAGTGGATCGTCGAGGACATGTACCAGCGGTACCTCGCGGACCCCGCCAGCGTCGACTCGGCGTGGCACGACTTCTTCGCTGACTACAAGCCGGCGCCGGACGCCGCCCCGGCCGAGGCCGCCGCGAAGCCGGCCGAGCCGGCCGCCGCGAAGCCGGCCGAGCCGAAGGCGGCCAGGCCCGCCGCGCCGGCCAAGCCGGTCGAGAAGGTCGAGAAGGTCGAGAAGAAGGCGGTCCCGGCGACCAAGCCCGCGCCGACCAGGGACACCCCCGCCCCGGCCGGCGGCGCCAAGCACGTCCCGCTGCGCGGCGTGGCCGCCCGGATCGTGCAGAACATGGACGCCTCGCTGGAGGTGCCGACCGCCACGAGCGTGCGCGCCGTGCCGGCCAAGCTGCTGTCCGACAACCGGATCGTGATCAACAACCACCTCGCCCGCGGCCGCGGCGGGAAGGTGTCGTTCACGCACCTGATCGGCTACGCGCTGGTCCGCGCCCTGGCCGCGCACCCGGAGATGAACAACAGCTTCGCCGAGGTCGAGGGCAAGCCCAACCTGGTCCAGCCCGAGCACGTCAACCTCGGCATCGCGATCGACCTGGCCAAGCCGGACGGGTCGCGCGCGTTGGTGGTGCCGAGCATCAAGGGCACCGAGGACATGGACTTCCGCCAGTTCTGGTCCGCGTACGAGGACATCGTGCGCCGGGCCCGGCGCAACGAGCTGACGATGGACGACTACAACGGCACCACGGTCTCGCTGACCAACCCGGGCGGCATCGGCACCGTGCACTCGATGCCGCGGCTGATGACCGGGCAGGGCACGATCGTCGGCGTCGGTGCGATGGAGTACCCGGCCCCCTACGCCGGCATGTCCGACGAGACCCTCGCCGAGCTCGGCATCAGCAAGATCATCACGCTCACCAGCACGTACGACCACCGGATCATCCAGGGCGCCCAGTCCGGCGAGTTCCTGAAGGTCATGCACGAGCTGCTGCTGGGCGAACACGGGTTCTACGACCAGATCTTCACCGCGCTGCGCATCCCGTATGAGCCGGTGCGCTGGGTGCGCGACGTGGCCCGCACGTCCGAGGGCCAGATCGACAAGGCGGCCCGGGTGGTGGAGCTCATCCACGCCTACCGCGTGCGCGGCCACCTGATGGCCGACACCGACCCGCTCGAATTCCGCATCCGCCGCCACCCGGACCTCGACGTGCTCGAGCACGGCCTGACCCTGTGGGACCTCGACCGCGTCTTCCCGGTCGGCGGGTTCTCCGGCAAGCAGAAGATGAAGCTGCGGGCCGTCCTGGGCGTGCTGCGCGACTCCTACTGCCGCCGGGTCGGCGTGGAGTACATGCACATCATGGACCCCGAGGAGCGGCGCTGGATCGCCGAGCGGGTCGAGAAGCCCTACGAGAAGCCCAGCACGCAGGAGCAGAAGCACATCCTCAACCGGCTCAACGCCGCCGAGGCCTTCGAGACCTTCCTGCAGACCAAGTACGTCGGCCAGCGCCGCTTCTCGCTGGAGGGCGGCGAGTCGCTGATCCCGCTGCTCGACGAGATCCTGCAGAACTCGGCCGAGGGCCGCCTCGACGAGGTCGTCATCGGCATGGCCCACCGCGGCCGGCTCAACGTGCTGGCCAACATCGTCGGCAAGCCGTACGAGAAGATCTTCTCCGAGTTCGAGGGCCACCTGGACCTCAAGTCGGCGCACGGCTCGGGCGACGTGAAGTACCACCTGGGCATGACCGGCAAGTACACGCACCCGGACGGCGAGAACGCGACCACCGTCTCGGTCGTGGCGAATCCCTCGCACCTGGAGGCCGTGAACCCGGTGCTCGAGGGCATCGTGCGGGCCAAGCAGGACAAGATCGACCTCAAGCTCGAGGGCTACACCGTGCTGCCGCTGCTCATCCACGGCGACGCGGCGTTCGCGGGCCAGGGTGTGGTCGCCGAGACGCTGAACCTGTCGCAGCTGCGCGGGTACCGCACCGGCGGCACGGTCCACGTCGTGGTCAACAACCAGGTCGGCTTCACCACCGCGCCGGAGTACTCCCGCTCGTCGCTGTACTCGACCGACGTCGCCCGGATGATCCAGGCGCCGATCTTCCACGTCAACGGCGACGACCCCGAGGCCGTCGTGCGGGTGGCGCGGCTGGCGTTCGAGTACCGCCAGGCGTTCAACAAGGACGTCGTGATCGACCTCGTCTGCTACCGCCGCCGCGGCCACAACGAGGGCGACGACCCGTCGATGACCAACCCGCTGATGTACGCGATCATCGACCAGAAGCGCTCGGTGCGAAAGATCTACACCGAGGAGCTCATCGGTCGCGGCGACATCCCGATCACCGAGGCCGAGGCCCTGCTCAAGGACTACCACGAGCAGCTCGAGACGGTGTTCAAGGCGACCCGCGACGCCTCCTCCACCCCGGCCGCCCGGCTCACCCGGCTGCGCGCACCCGAGGCGGAGCCGGTGGTCGAGACCAGGATCGACGAGTCGGTGCTGCGGGCGATCGGCGAGGCCCACGTCAAGCTCCCCGACGGCTTCACCCCGCACAAGCGCGTCCAGCAACTGCTCGACCGCCGCGCGAAGATGGCCGCCGAGGGCGACGTCGACTGGGGCTTCAGCGAGATCATCGCGTTCGGCTCGCTCGTGCACGACGGCGTCACGGTGCGCCTCTCCGGCCAGGACTCGCGGCGCGGCACGTTCGTGCAGCGCCATGCCGGGATCGTCGACGCCGAGACCGGCGCCGACTACATGCCCGTGTCGGCGCTGATCAAGGACAACGCGAAGCTCTTCATCTACGACTCGCTGCTGTCGGAGTTCGCGGCGATGGGCTTCGAGTACGGCTACTCGGTCGAGAACCCCGACGCGCTGGTCATGTGGGAGGCGCAGTTCGGCGACTTCGTCAACGGCGCCCAGTCGATCGTGGACGAGTTCATCTCCTCCGGCGAGGTGAAGTGGGGCCAGCTGGCCTCGGTCACGCTGCTGCTGCCGCACTCGCACGAGGGGCAGGGCCCGGACCACACGTCGGGGCGCCTGGAGCGGTACCTGCAGCTGTGCGCCGAGGACAACATGCGCGTGGCGGTGCCGACGACCCCGGCGAACCACTTCCACCTGCTGCGCCGCCAGGCGCTGTCGCCGAAGAAGAAGCCGCTCGTGGTCTTCACGCCCAAGTCGCTGCTGCGGCACCGGCTGTGCGTGTCGGGCGTCGAGGACTTCACCACCGGCACGTTCCAGACGGTGCTGGCCGACCCGGGCGTGAAGGGCACCGCGCTCGACCCGGCCGCGGTGAAGCGGGTCCTGCTCTGCTCGGGCAAGGTCTTCTACGACCTGCTCCAGGCGCGCGCCGACCGCGGCATCACCGACACCGCGATCATCCGCGTCGAGCAGCTCTACCCGATGCCGATCGAGGAGCTCAAGGCGGCGCTGGAGCAGTACCCCAACGCCGAGGACTTCGCCTGGGTCCAGGAGGAGCCGGCGAACCAGGGCGCCTGGTCGTTCATCGCGCTCAACCTGCTCGAGCAGCTGCAGGGCGTCGGCCTGCGCCGCATCTCCCGGCCGGCCGCGGCCGCGCCGGCGGTGGGCTCGACGAAGCTGCACGACGCCGAGCAGCAGGCGCTGATCGAGGCGGCGCTGCCGAAGCAGTAAGGCGCGTTCGGTACGTTTCCAGGGGCACGGCGGCGACGCCGTGCCCCTGCGTCTTTGTCTGGAGGTTCCCGTGTACTTCACCGATCGCGGCATCGAGGAGCTGGCCCAGCGCCGCGGCGAGGAGGAGGTCACGATCGAGTGGCTCGCCGAGCGGCTGCGCGACTTCGTCGACCTCAACCCGGAGTTCGAGACGCCGATCGAGCGGCTGGCCGTCTACCTGGCCCGGCTCGACGACGAGGACGACGCGTAACCGCCGGGCAATTCGGACCTTTTACGCATTTCTCCCGGTCGATCGCGTCGCAGCCCAGCGTTGTCGTCCAAATGGGTCATCCACTGACATCCTGGTGTAGTCCGGCAAGACATTCGAATGTCCCCAGTCGGGCGATATGGGTTTAGCACGAGTGACCCTTACATTTCTCCCGTGCCTCCGCGTCGCACCCGAACTGCAACCGTCACGCTGCTGACCGCCGCCCTCCTGATCCTGGGCGGCGCCTTTGCCGCGTCCGGTAGTGACGACAGCGGGACCCCGTTCACCACGCCGGTCGGTGCCGCCACCGTCGACACCAGCGCCAACACCCCGCACGCGGTCGGCGTGCGGCACCTGACCTTCGCCCGCGGCAAGGACCGGCCGCTGCCGACGACCGTGTGGTACCCGGTGCGCGGCTCCGCCCGCCAGACCCGCGGCCGCGTGCAGGTCGACGCGACGCCCCTGCCCGGCGAGTTCCCGCTGATCCTGTGGAGCCACGGCTTCTACAGCAACCCGCAGATGCAGGAGGGCATGACGAAGTTCCTGGCCGAGTCCGGGTACATCGTCGCCGCCCCGGCGTACCCGTTCACCAAGAAGGACGGGCCGAAGTTCGACAAGACCGACGTGCCCAACCAGGCCCTCGACGCCTCGTTCGTGATCACGCAGCTGATGAAGGCCGGTGGCCCGCTCGCCGACAACATCGACGCGGACCGGCTCGGCGCGATCGGGCACTCCGGCGGCGGTACCACCACGGACTGGCTCTTCACCGGCAAGCGCGACCCGCGCCTCAAGGTCGGCGTGATCTTCGCCGGCCGGCCCACCACGGCCTACAAGGGTGCCCCGGTGCCGATGCTGTTCGTCCACGGGGACAAGGACCCGGTCGTCGCCTACAGCCAGGGCCGGGAGTCGTACGGCAAGGACCCGTGGCCCAAGGCCTTCCTGACCATCGAGGGCGGCGAGCACGGCGCCGGCACCAACGACCCGGAGCGCGGTCACGTGCAGGTGCTGGCCACGCTGCTGGACTTCCTCGATTTCGCGCTCAACGGCGACGACGTGGCCCGGATGCGCCTGACGAGCGACGCGACGCTACCGGGCTACACGCACTTCGAGTCTTCGGGGATCCACACGGACTCGAGCGCTCAGCCGAGTGCGACGAACAGCACGAGCGCGGCCGCCACGACGACGGCCACGCCGACGCCGGCCCAGAGCAAGGTCCTCGACCTGGCGGGTTCTTCGACCGGCTGACTGCTGCTGTTGTCCACCCACGCCTGAAACGCCTGAGTGTTCTGACTTGGGTCAATACGCTCATCGGGCATGGCCGACAGAATACCGACGTGTGACTTGCCGACAGTGGCCACGCAGTGTCGGATTGTGGCACTCTCCCCCGGGTGGGGTATCGCGAGCGATCCTGGTGGGGCTGGGGCCATGCCGACGAGGCCCTCGACGATGCCGCCTGCCGCCGGCTCGCGGAGCGCGCGCTGCGGCCGTGGCTGCCGATCGACGGCTCGGTCATCCCGCTGCCGTTCGACCCGCTGCTGCCGCCGCCCCGGCTGATTCCGCCGTCGATCATGGCGGAGGCGTTCCTCGCCGACTCGATGAGCCGGGCCGCGCACGCCTACGGCAAGGCCTTCCGCGACGTCGTGCGCGCCCTGCACGGCGAGCTGCCCAACCCGCCCGACCTCGTGTGCCTGCCGCGCACGGTGCACGACATCGTCGCCGCGCTCGACTGGGCCGAGGCGGCCGGCGCGGCGGTCGTGCCCTACGGGGGCGGCTCGTCCGTCGTCGGCGGGGTGGAGTACCGCGGCGAGCGCCCGTGGGTGTCGCTCGACCTGAGCCGGCTCAACCGGATCGCGGAGATCGACGAGGTCAACCGGGCGGTGCGGGTGCAGGCCGGCGTGTTCGGCCCGGCGCTGGAGGAGGCGCTGCGCCCGCACGACCTGACGCTGCGGCACTTCCCGCAGAGCTTCGAGTTCTCGACGGTCGGCGGCTGGCTCGCGACCCGCTCCGGCGGGCACTTCGCGACCGGCCCGACCCGCATCGACGACTTCGTCGAGGCGCTGCGCGTGGTCACCCCCCAGGGCCCGGTCGAGTCGCCCCGCCTGCCCGCCACCGGCGCCGGGCCCGACCCGAACGGGCTCTTCCTCGGCTCCGAGGGCGCGCTGGGCGTCATCGTGGAAGCGTGGCTGCGGGTGCAGCGACGACCGACCCTGAAGTCCTCCGCGGCGGTCGGCTTTCCGGTGTACTCGCACGGCGTCGCGGCCGTCAAGGAGATCGTGCAGGCCGGGCTGCGCCCCGCGAACTGCCGGCTGCTGGACCCGGTCGAGGCCATGCTCAACGCGGGCGCGACCGACGGCCAGGCGCGCCTCATGCTGGGCTTCGAGGGCCCCGACGCGGTCCTGCTGCCGGGCGCGCTCGAGATCTGCCGGGATCATGGGGGTACCGAGACCGAACGCTCTTCCGGCTCGTTCCGGGACGCCTTCCTGAAGGCGCCCTACACCCGCGACGCGCTGGTGCGGCTCGGGCTCATCGTGGAGACCGTCGAGACCGCCTGCACCTGGAGCCACTTCGAGGCGCTGCACGCGGACGTCCTCGCCGCGGCCCAGCGGGCGGCCCCGGCCCGCGTCGCGGTCGTGACGTGCCGGTTCACGCATGTGTACCCGGACGGGCCGGCCCCGTACTTCACGATCATCACCCCGGGCCGCCGCGGCGCCGAGGTCGCGATCTGGGACGAGATCAAGGCCGCGGTCAGCGACGCGATCACGAGCAACGGCGGCACGATCACGCACCACCACGCCGTCGGCCGCGACCACCGCCCGTGGTACGACGGCGAGCGCTCCCCGCTCTTCCACGACGCGCTGCGTGCGGCCAAGCGCACGCTAGACCCGCGCGGGATCCTCAACCCGGGGGTGCTCGTCTGACCCGCCGCGGGTGAGCAGCCGGCGCAGCAGCACGCCGAGCCCGATGAGCGCCAGGCCGAGCAGGAAGAACGCGACCGTGAAGCCGAGCGACGTCTCGGTGACGCCGACCCCGCCGAGCTTGTTGACGTCGATGAACGGGTACGGGTACTCGTGCACGAACGCCCCGCGCACCAGGGCGAACACGAGGTAGGCCAGCGGGTAGCCCAGCCACACCGCCGCGTACCACCAGCGCACCCGCTCCCGCTCCAGCACGAGCCACGTGACCGCGGCCAGGATCGGCACGGCCGAGTGCAGCAGCAGGTTGTGCAGCGTGTGCGCCCCGGAGTCCTCCTGGTAGAACGGGCTCGACGGGTTGGCCAGCAGCGTGTGGTACACGATCCCGGTGATACAGCTGTAGAGCGTGGCCGCGCCCCGGACCCACGCGGGCAGGGCCCGGAACAACGCCACCGCGGACACCGCGGCGATGATCACGGCGCTCTGCACGGTGAAGTAGACGAACGCGCCGAAGTCCCCGTGGTTCCACACCAGCAGCGCAACGATCCCGGCCACCGCGCACAGGGCGGTCAGCGCACGGAACACGACAGTCATGCCGCGGAAGGTAGCCGGATTTCGCCCGGTGGGAAAGCGGTCGTTCGACAGAGCCGCTCGTACCGTTGGGGCCATGTTGGGTGCTGTATCTCTGGCTCACTTCGCTCGCGGTGGGGGAGCTGCGCTCCACCCACGCCCCCTCACAATCCGCGCCTGGGCGCTCTGGCCACGAACAGGTGCGGTCGAAGGGGGCCGCGCCCTATGAAGGCCCTCCCCTGCGCCGCGCGCACGCGGCCGTTCGCCGCTGCCCTGCGCTCGCGTGCCCTTGTCGCCGCTCTCGGCGTGGCCGTCCTGCTCGGCGGTTGCACGACCGCCCCGGCACCGGCTCGCTCCGTCAGCGCCCCGCCGTCGGCGGCGGCCACGGTCCGGCCCGGGCTGGCCGCGGTACAGCTGCCGCCGCCCCTGGCGTTGCCACCGTCGGGCCTGTCGGTGTCGTCGCAGCAGGTGACGTACACCCGCCAGGGCCGAAGTCTGCGAACCGTCATCTGGTCGCCGGACCGCCCCGGCCGCTACCCCGCGGTCCTGTTCAGCCACGGCCTCAACGGCACCCCGGAGTCATTCGCCCCGCTGCTGAAGAGCTGGGCGGCCGCCGGCTTCGTGGTGATCGCCCCCGCCTACCCGAACACCTCCCGGGGCGCGGCCAGCTTCGACGTGTACGACGTGCTCAACCAGCCCGCCGACGCCACCTACGTGCTGAGCCAGGTCCTGTCCGGCCAGCTGGGCAAGCGCATCGACTCCGACCGCCTGGCCGCCGCGGGCCACTCCGCGGGCGCGATCACGACGGTGGGCCTGTTCACCGAGTCCCGGGACACCCGCCTGCGAGCCGGAGTCATCCTGGCCGGCAGCGGCCTGGGCGTAGGGACGGACTTCCAGGGCACCCCGGCGGCCCTGTTCTTCATCCACGGCGACGCGGACCCGCTGGTGACGTACGAAAGCGGCAAGGCAACCTACGACCAGGTCCCGTGGGCCAAGGCCATGCTGACCATCCCGGGCGGCAACCACGACGACCCATACCTGAGCCCCGCGGCGGCCGCGTACCAGACGGTCACAAAGAGCACGCTGCAATTCCTGCGCCTGGAACTGTACGGCGACCAGGCCGCGCGCTCATCATTCACCCCGACGGCGGAGCTGGACTCGCACCTTTAGTGCTTTTCGCGAGCAATGCGGAGGCCCACGAGAAGGCAACTTTCGACGGAACGCACCCCGGCCATTTGTCCCGAACATTGCCGCACCGGCGGGCCGACGCGATCGCGTGGGGCCGGGCCACTCGACGCCATTCGTGCGGTGTCGCGGAGGAGGATCGCCGACAATGGCAGTATCGACGGACGACTCATCCGGCCGGACGGGACATTCGGGCTGCTCAACCGGCGGGGTAGCGCACTCGACCTCCTCAACCAGCGGCACCGGCGAGTCAGGGCACTCGACCTCCTCAACCGGCGGGACGGGACATTCGCGCTGCCCAGCCGGCCGATCAGGGCATTCGACCTGCTCAACCGGGGCGCTAGGACGTTCGACGTCTTCAGCCGGCGGAACCGGCGCAAGGGCAGCGGCCGCCCGCTGCTCGTAGTTCGCCTTCGCCTCCGCCGCCCGCCGAGCGAAGCTCGCATACCCAGCCGCCTCGCTGCCGTATTCCCGCCGAAGCTTCTCCGCATACCGACGCTGCAGCCCCCAGTAGCGACGCTCCTTGCATTCCCGCCGAAACGCATCTTGAGAAGGCGACCAATTCCGCGCCCGAGTCCGATCCCGCATAGCAGCCACTTGAGCCCGACTGAACAACGATATCTGCCCCACCACAAAACAATTATCCCAACCACCCCAGAAACCCGCCGCCCCACTTCATATAGCGCACAAATCCGGAACCACCGAATGACGACCCGCACGAACCCGCCGGCAAACCACGGCCAAGAGGAATAACCGCACGCAACAACGAACCAGGACCACGCTTACACATTGCGGGAGCGCAAGCTCCCGCCACCATCGGCCGAGCGTCGTCGGACAGCCCCAAAGTCCAGGTAAGCCGACATAAACCCCGTCAGGCGAAAAATCCGATATGTCGTGGCGCGAAGCGCCCGACATATCGAAAGCCAGCGGCCGCGACACCCGCGTCGCGGCCGCCGAAAACCTCAGCTCGTGTGGTCCAGCACAACCTTGCCGAACACATCCCCGGAGTGCAGCAGCTCGAACGCCTTCCGCGCCTCCGAGAACGGCACCACCGAGTCGATCACCGGGCGTATGCCGGTGCGCGCGAGCAGATCCATGAGCCCCGCCAGCTCCTCCGGCGTTCCCATGCTGGTGCCGAGGATCTCCAGCTGGAGCGCGAACATGCGCCGCAGGTTCACGCGCGGCAGGTGGCCGCTCGTCGCCCCCGACACCACGATCCGGCCGCCCGGCTTCGCGCACTTCATCGAGTGTTCGAAGGTGGCCTCGCCCACCGTCTCCACCACGACGTCGACGCGCTCGGGCAGGCGGGCGCCCGGCTCCACCGCCGTCGCGCCCAGGGCCGCGATGCGCTCGCGCTTGGCGGCGTCGCGGCTGGTGGCGTACACCCGGGCGCCGAGGGCCGTGCCGATCAGCACCGCGGCCGTGGCCACGCCGCCGCCGGCGCCCTGCACGAGGACCGCGCCGTCGGGTTCGAGGCGGCCCTTGGTGGTGAGCATGCGGTAGGCCGTGAGCCAGGCCGTCGGCAGGCACGCGGCCTCGGCGAAGGTGAGCTCCGCGGGCTTGGGGACCAGGTTGTACGCCGGGACGGTGACCCGCTCGGCCACCGTTCCCGGGTAGTACTCGGACAGGATCGTGAAGTCGCCCTTGTCGGTGTACACCACCGGGTACACCACGACGTCCGACCCGTCCGGGCCGATGCCCGCGGCGTCGCAGCCGAGGGTCATCGGCAGCTGCTCCTCGCGGAGGCCGACGCCGCGCAGGGACCACAGGTCGTGGTGGTTGAGCGCACTTGCGCGCACCTCCACCACGGCCCAGCCGTCCTTGGGCGCCGGCTCCGGGGCGTCGCCGATCTCGAGCACGGAGAGCGGGTCGGCATCGTTGAACGCGGTTGCGAATGCGGCACGCATGTCCGTGACCTTAACCCTCGTTAACGGATGACGCCGTCGCGGACGGCGGCCTCGGCGACCGCGGCCGCCACGGCCGGGGCCACCCGCGGGTCGAGGGCGCTCGGCACGATCGCGTCGGGCGCGAGCTCGCCGGCGCCGAGCACGGCCGCGATCGCCTCGGCCGCGGCGACCTTCATGCCGTCGGTGATGCGGGTCGCGCCGGACTCCAGTGCGCCGCGGAAGATGCCGGGGAAGGCCAGCACGTTGTTGATCTGGTTCGGGAAGTCGCTGCGGCCGGTGGCCACGACGCTGGCGTACCGCGCCGCGATCTCCGGGTGCACCTCGGGCGTCGGGTTGGCCAGCGCGAAGATCGCACCGTCCGGCGACATGCCCGCGAGCGCCGCCTCGCCGATCGTGCCGCCGGAGACGCCGATGAGCACGTCGGCGCCGCGCAGCGCGGAGGCGATGTCGCCGGTCACGCCGCCGGCGTTGGTCTGCGCGGCGAGCGCCGCCTTGGCCGGGTTGAGGTCGGTGCGCCCGGGGTGCAGGCAGCCGCGCGAGTCCAGGACGATGACCTCGCCCGCGTCCGCGCCGCCGCTGATCAGCATGCGGGTCACCGCGATGCCGGCCGCGCCCGCGCCGCTGACCACGATGCGCAGGTCGCCGAGGCCGCGCCCGAGCACCTTGCAGGCGTTGCGCAGGGCGGCCAGCACCACGATCGCGGTGCCGTGCTGGTCGTCGTGGAAGACCGGGATGGGCAGCGACTCCTCGAGGCGCCGCTCGATGTCGAAGCAGCGCGGCGCCGAGATGTCCTCGAGGTTGATCCCGCCGAAGGACGGCGCCAGCGCGGTCACGATCCGCACGATCTCGTCCGGGTCCTGGGTGTCGAGGCAGATCGGCACCGCGTCCACGTCGCCGAACTGCTTGAACAGCACGGCCTTGCCCTCCATCACCGGCATCGCCGCGCGCGGGCCGATGTTGCCCAGGCCGAGCACCGCGGAGCCGTCGGTCACGACGGCGACGGCCTTGCCGACCCAGGTGAGCTGGTGGACGAGCGACTCGTCCGCGGCGATCGCCTCGCAGACGCGGGCCACGCCGGGCGTGTACGCCAGGGAAAGGTCCTCGCGAGTGGACAGCGGGACCGTCGACCGCACCGCGAGCTTTCCGCCGGTGTGCAGCGCGAAGACGGGATCGGAAACGGAGTCGGAGACGGAGTCGGACACGGATGTAAGCACGGGGGCTCCTTTGCCACGGCTTGCGATACAGGAAGGACGCGCGGCGCGGGTGAAAGCGCGAAAGAATGTGCGACTGCGGCCGGGGGTCGCCCGTATCCGCCTCACCTTAGCGTGGGACGCGGCGGAGGCGCACCGGTTGTGGCCACCAGCGAAATGTCACACGGCCGACGATGTCGGCGCGGCCGTACTGCGCGGAATCATCGCTGCCGAAGGGATTGTCACCAACCACCCACCACCCGTCGGCGTCGGCCCGTTCCACGCGCTTGACCACGAGCAGCCCGGGCCGGTCGCGGAACTCGGCGACCACCACGTCGCCCGGGCGCGCCGATGCCGTGCGCCGCACCAGAATCCGGTCTCCGGAGCGCAGCGTCGGCACCATGGACGGGCCCGACACGAGTGCCGCAAACCACGGCAGGCGCATGAAATCCCCGAACTTGGATAGGAGTAGGGTCAGCACTGAGGATCATCGCAAATCACCCTGGAGGGTTCGATGCGACTGTCGCGGCTTTTCACCCCGCGCACCGTGGTGAGCGCCCACTGCGACCTGCCGTGTGGGGTCTACGACCCGGCGCAGGCCCGAATCGAGGCCGAGTCCGTCAAGGCAATCAGTGAGAAATACCAGGCGAACGACAATCCGGAGTTCCGCACCCGCGCCCTCCTGATCAAGGAGCAGCGCAGCGAGCTCGTCAAGCACCACCTCTGGGTGTTGTGGACCGACTACTTCAAGCCGCCGCACTTCGAGAAGTACCCGCAGCTGCACGGCCTTTTCAACGAGGCCACCAAGCTCGCCGGGGCCTCGGGCGCAAAGGGTTCGGCCGACCCGGCCGTCGCCGAGCAGCTTCTCGCGAAGATCGACGAGATCGCGAAGATCTTCTGGGAAACCAAGCAGGCGTAACAGAGCTGAAGAACCCCCATCCCGCAGCCGCGGGATGGGGGTCGTTTTTTGACCTGGGAGTTGTACATGATCCGCCCTGCCGAGCCGCACGACGTCCCCGCGCTCGTGGAGATGGTCTACGAGCTCGCCGACTTCGAGCGCGCCCGCGACCAGTGCCACCTCACGGAGGCCCAGTTGCACGCGGCGCTCTTCGGCCCCTCCCCCGCGGTGTTCTGCCACGTCGCCGAGGCCGGCGGGCGGCCCGTGGGCCTGGCCCTGTGGTTCCTCACGTACTCCACCTGGGAGGGCGTGCACGGCATCTACCTCGAGGACCTCTACGTGCGCCCGGACGCGCGGGGCACCGGCACCGGCAAGGCCCTGCTCGCCACGCTCGCCGCGGTGTGCGTGGCGCACGGGTACCGCCGCCTGGAGTGGGGCGTCCTGGACTGGAACCCGGCGCGCGAGTTCTACGACCACCTGGACGCCGAACCGAAGAGCGAATGGGTGCCGTACCGCCTCAGCGGCGCGCCGCTGGCAGCACTCGCCGCGTCATCGGGTGCGCCGACGTCGTAGAGTCGCGGGCAAGGGGGTTCGATTTCGTTGACTCAGGTCGTTTCGAAGAGGTCCGGCGCCGACGGCGACGACGTGGTGCTGCTGGCCGTGCCGGCGTCGCCCGCCTACCTCGGCGTGCTGCGCACGGCGACCGCCGGCCTGGCCGCGCGCCTGCAGTTCACCCTGGACGAGATCGAAGACCTGCGCATCGCGGTCGACGAGGCGTGCGCGATGCTGCTCGCCGTCGCCGCCGACACCCCCCAGCTGGGCGACACCGTGGAGCTGTCCTGCCGGTTCACCGTCACGAACGACGCCCTGACGGTGTACACGACCGTCCCCCTGGGTTCGCCGGACGAGAAGCTGCCGGGCAACGAGTCGTTCGCCTGGCAGGTGCTCAGCGCCCTCGCCGACGAGGTCTCCGCGAGCGTGGACGCGCACCAGGCCGGCATCCGGCTGACCAAGCGCCGCCCGTCGCACACCTGAGCGGCCCCGGGCTCAGACGACGACGGCCACCTCGGCCGGCCTGATGTTGTCGATGTGTGCCCGGGCCAGCTCCATCGCCCGGGCCACGTCCTGGGCCCGGATCGCGGCCAGCAGGTCCCGGTGGTCACGGTCGACCGCGCGCCAGAACGGCGGCGGGGAGACCCGCTCGACCGCCTCGCGGTTGGCCAGGCTGTAGAGCGGGCGCACCACGAGCCCGAGCAGCGAGTTGCCGGTGGCCGCCGCGACCGCCAGGTGGAACGCCGCGTGCGCCTCGATGAGCCGGCCCACATCGTCGCGGTCCGGGTCGAACATCGCGTCCTCGAGGTCGGCCAGGTGGCAAGGCTCGCGCCGGGCGGCGGCCAGACCCGCGGCCGGCACCTCGAGCATCCGGCGTACCTCCAGGAAGTCGTCGCCGGTCACCGCGCCGCTGGCCAGCAGCAGTCCGACGCCGTCGGCGAGGGACTCGCCCAGGGCGTGCGCGTCGGGCTCGGCGACGAAGCTGCCGCCGTTGACCCCGCGCATCGTGACGATCAGGTGCTGGCTGCTCAGCAGGCGCAGGGCCTCGCGCACCGTCGAGCGGCTCAGGCCGGACTGCTCGCACAGCTGCGGCTCGGTGGGCAGGCGCTCACCGGGGCGCAGCTGGCCGGAGATGATGTCGTCGCGGAGACGCTCGGCGAGGACCTGGTAGGCGGGAGCGACCGTCACGACAACCGAGCGTAAAGCACCGAAACCGTTTAAGGATCGGTCACCGTGAGATGACGGACTACCAGTGCGACACGAATTTTCTGTACGCGGAGCGAACGGACGCACACGGAGAACGACAGCCGGCGGTACAGCGGCCGATCTAACGAACACCGAGCGCGATGCGCGTCGCGGGCGCGAACAGCAGCACGGCGCCGGTCAGCCCGAGGACGAAGAGGGGGCCTCCGATGTACGGCTGCCCGGTCTGCAACATCGTCAGCCCGATCGGCATCTGCAGCATCGAGACCACGATCCCGGGTCCGCGGGCCCAGCGCCGCCGGCGGTGCAGCGCGAAGCCGACGGCCAGGAAACACACGGTCATGAGGGCCAGGTAGACGGTCACCGAGACGGCACCCGGCACCGAGGCGGCTTCGGACGTCAGGTCGAGGTACACCAGCCAGAGCGTCACCGCGGCGAGCCCGGCGCCCTCCACGAGGAGCAGGCGGACGGCCCACCGCAGGGTCGGCGGCGTCCGTTCGGGAACTGTCTGCGCCCCGCTCACCGGCACGTCCCTCCTGCTCACGACATCCTCACAGGCCCAACCTTATCGTGCTGGGGACGGGGTACAGTGCGCCCCATGCGCGCGCTTCTGGTGGTCAACCCCAACGCGACGACCACCACCGAACGCGGGCGGGACATCCTCGTGCGGGCCCTGCGCAGCCAGGTCGACCTCGACGTCGCCTACACGCGCCGCCGGGGCCACGCCGCCGACCTGGCCCGCGACGCGGCCCGCGACGGACTGGATCTCGTCGTGACATTGGGCGGCGACGGTACCGTGAACGAGGCCGTCAACGGCCTGATGACCTTCGACGCCGGGCCCGCCGCGCACCGCGCGCAGGAGCGGCCGGCGCTCGCGGTCGTCCCCGGCGGCTCGACGAACGTGTTCGCCCGGGCGCTCGGGCTGCCCAGCGACTGGGCCGAGGGCACGGGCGCGATCCTCGAGGCGCTGCGGGACCGGCGCGAGCGGCTGATCGGCCTCGGCCGGGCCGACGACCGCTACTTCACCTTCTGCGCCGGGCTGGGCATCGACGCCGAGGTCGTCCGCCGCGTCGACCAGGCCCGGCACAAGGGCTCGACCTCCACGCCGCTGCTGTACTTCCGTGCCTTCGTGGCCCAGTACGCCGCCACCAATCGGCGCGTGCCGCTGCTCACCATGCAGTTACCGGGCGAACCGGCCACGAGCGGGCTAACGTGGATGTTGGTACAGAACACGGCACCGTGGACGTACATCGGCGAGCGGATCGTCAACCCGAATCCGCGCGCCTCGTTCGACACGGGCCTGGATGTGCTCGGCCTTCGGGAGCTCCAGATCGCCGCCAGCACGCGCACCGTGGCACAACTGCTGTCCAGCCGCCGCGTGCCGAAGGGAAAGCAGGTCCTGCGACTGCATGATCTGCCGGGGTTCACGCTGACGTCCGCCAAGCCCATCGCCTATCAGGTCGACGGGGAGTACCTCGGCGAGGTCGACAAGTTGGATTTCGCGTCCGTGCCCGGGGCGTTACGCGTAGTGTGTTGAGTCACCCCGGCGGTCGACCACCGAAGGGGGAGAAAGTTGCAGAGAGTCGCGAGAGAGACACCGCGGCCGCATCTCCAAAAGCTCTCCGGTCGTTGACCGAACCGTACTACATTGGTCACTGACCGTTGCGATGCAGGGTCACCAGTTGCCATAAAATCGGACAAACAGTGCGTGAGCTTGCTCACCGACTTGGATTTTTTTGGTTTGGACCCCTTGACATCGCGGTAGTTCGTGAAAGCATTCACAAGCGAAACGACCACTGAGCGTTGCCCGCAAACATGTAACGGATCTCCAGGCTCCGCCTAGCCGAGACGTCGCATGAGATGCATAACGGGAATCACCAACAACGATCCGCGAAAAAAAACAAGGAGTGTTGCCGCCATGTCGGACTGGCGCCACCATGCCCTCTGCCGCGACGAGGACCCGGAGCTGTTCTTCCCGATTGGGACTTCCGGCCCCGCCGTGCTGCAGGTTGAGCAGGCGAAGGCGGTCTGCCAGCGCTGCTCCGTGACCTCCGAGTGCCTCCAGTGGGCCCTCGACTCGGGTCAGGACGCCGGTGTCTGGGGCGGAATGAGCGAAGACGAGCGTCGCCTGATGAAGCGTCGCGGCGGCCTCCGGGTCCGCGCTCACTCTGCCTGAGCCTTTCATACACACGAACCTAGACGACAATCGCCCCGGCCGTTTTCGGCCGGGGCGTTGTTGCATCTAGTCGAAAAGCTCTCCGAAGAAACTCTCACGGTGATGGCGCCGGTGCTTCTTGTGATGGCCGTAATGCCCGTAGCCGCCATGGGCCTGAGGGTACGGTTGCTGATATCCGTATGCCGGTTGCTGGTGCGGAGGTTGCTGCTGGCGGCCCTGCCAGGCCTGCTCGGCGTCGACCAGCCGCTCGAGCTCGCCGCGGTCCAGGAAGATCCCGCGGCACTCCAGGCACTGGTCGACGGTCACGCCGCTGCGTTCGAACTGGCGCATCTCGCCGCGGCACTTGGGACATGTCATCATCCGTCAACGGTAACCGTCACGCGCCACGTGCCGGTGGATCAGGCCGCCCGGGTGAGTCCGAACGCCCCGATCCGGGCCACGACCAGGCGGGCGACGTCGAGATTCGCGCACAGCGGCGCCGCGACCGGCGCCAGCGCGCCGGCCGCCAGCGCCGAGCCGACCACGAGGTCGTGCAGCTTGCCGGGGGCCAGGAAGTACGACGACACCGCGATCCGCTCGCACCCGCGGGCCCGCAGGGCGGCCACGGCCGCGGCGCCGGTGACCGGGGAGGCCGAGGCGTAGGCGGCGGCGCACGGCACGCCCAGCGACGCCCCCAGGGCCGCCGCCGCCACGTCGACGGAGTGGCGGGCCAGGTCGTCGCGGGTGCCGGCGGCGGCGAGCACGACCCCGTCGTACGCGACCGGGGGCAGCAGCCGGCGCAGCGCCGAGAGCAGCAGCGGGGGCGCGCCCGCGCCGAGCACCTCGGTCGTGCTCACGTCGAGGTCCAGCCCCTCGGCCCGGGCCCGCCGCAGCACCGCCGGCAGGTCGAAACGGCCGTGGAAGGCATTGGTCAGCAACAGCGGCACGACGGTGGCGGCCCGGTGCCCCAACGCCGCGAACGCCGCCAGCTGCTCGCCCGGGCGCGGGCCGGCATGGTCGAGGAACGCGCAGCGCACGTCCAGGCCGGGCCGCTGCGCCGCGACCGCCCGCGTCAGGGCGCGGGTGGCCGCGGCCGCCCGCGGGTCCGAGGACCCGTGGGCCACGAGGAGTACGGCCGTCATCCCGAGGTGTGCAGCCCGCACTCGGTCTTGTCGAAGGCCGCCCAGCGGCCGCTGCGCGGGTCGCCACCGGGAGGCGTGCGCCGCGTGCACGGCCAGCAGCCCACCGAGGCGTACCCCTGCCGCATGAGCGCGTTCACCGGCACGTTGTAGCGGGAGATGTACGCGTCCACGTCCGCCTGCGTCCACAGCGCCAGCGGGGACACCTTGAACTTGCCGCGGGCCCGCTCGAAGCTCACGATCGGCGTGTTGGCGCGGCTCGGCGACTCGTCGCGGCGCAGGCCCGCGGCCCACGCGTCGTAGTCCTCCAGGGCCCGCTCCAGCGGCTCGACCTTGCGCAGGAAGCAGCACTCGTCGGGGTCGCGGGCGTAGAGCCGCGGCCCGAACTCGGCGTCCTGCTCGGCGACGGTCTGGCGGGGACGGATCGAGCGGACGGTCACCGGCAGGGTGCGCTGGACGATCTCGCGCACCCGCAGCGTCTCGGCGAAGTGCAGGCCGGTGTCGAGGAAGATGACCGGCACGCCGGGCACCACCCGCGACACCACGTGGGCGAGCACCGCGTCGGCGAACGAGCTGGTCACACAGAAACGCTCGCCGAACTGGCCGGCCGCCCACTCGACGATCTTCTCGGCCGTCTGGCCCTCCAGCCGCGCCGATGCGGCGCCGGCCAGCTCGATGGACTCTTGCGCAGTTCGGGCAACGGTCGTGCTGCTCATCGCTTCGCCTCCAAAGCGTTCGCCGCCAGTCCCAGGAATTTCAGCGAGAAGACGCGGGCGCAACTGCGGCATTCCCATGCGCCGTGCGTGTCCTCGTGTGGTCGGAGGTCCTCCTCGCCGCAGTACGGGCAGTGCAGCGGCGCCATTCGCTCGCTCATGTCGCCGACTCGCTTCGCTCCCCGGCGACACGAGACTCAAAAAAGCGCTGCAACATGATTCGCTCGCTTTGCTCGCTCATCGCAGCTCCTCCTCGGGAGCACGCATCACCCAGCGCGCGAAGGACTCGCCGGACTCGCGCCCGGCCAGGTAGTGGTTGGCGACCCGCTCGACGTACGCGGGCAGGTCGGCGGCGGTGGTCTTCAGGCCGCGCAGCTTCCGGCCGAAGCCGGCGGTCTGCCCCTCGGCCATGCCCAGCCCGCCGCCCAGGTGGACCTGGAAGCCCTCGACCATGTCGCCGTGCTCGTCGCGCACGAGCATGCCCTTCAGGCCGATGTCGGCGACCTGGGTGCGGGCGCAGGCGTTCGGGCAGCCGTTGAGGTGGATCGAGATGTCGGCGTCGAGGTCGGCGACCCGCTTCTCGAGGTACTCGATGAGCTCCGCCGCCCGCGCCTTGGTCTCCACGATCGCGAGCTTGCAGAACTCGATGCCGGTGCACGCCATCGTGCTGCGCCGCCAGTTGGACGGGCGGGCCTCGAGCCCCGCCGCGGCCAGGCCCCGCACGAGCGGCTCGGTCTGGTCCTGCTCGACGTCGAGGATCAGGATCTTCTGGTACGGCGTGAGACGCACCCGTCCCGAGCCGTGCCGCTCGGCCAGGTCGGCCACCGCGGCGAGCTGGGTGCCGGAGCTGCGCCCGGCGATGGGGGCGGCGCCGACGTAGTACTTGCCGTCCCACTGCTTGTGCACGCCGACGTGGTCGACCGGCTTCTCCGGCAGCTCGGGCGCCGGGCCGTCGACGAGGCGGCGGCCGAGGTACTCGTTCTCCAGGATCTGCCGGAACTGGTCCACGCCCCAGTCCGCGACCAGGAACTTCAGCCGGGCGCGGCTGCGCAGCCGGCGGTACCCGTAGTCGCGGAAGACCTTCAGGACGCCGAGCCACACGTCGGGCACCTCGTGCAGCGGCACCCAGACGCCCAGGCGCTGGGCCAGCATCGGGTTGGTCGACAGGCCGCCGCCGACCCACAGGTCGAAGCCGGGGCCGTGCTCAGGGTGGATGACGCCGACGAACGAGACGTCGTTGGCCTCGTACGGCGTGTCGGCCAGCCACGAGATGGAGGTCTTGAACTTGCGGGGCAGGTTCGACAGCTCCGGGTCGCCGACGTAGCGCTGGTTGATCTCGGTGATCGCCTCGGTCGGGTCGAGCACCTCGGTCTCGGCCACCCCGGCGATGGGGCTGCCGAGGATCACGCGGGGCGTGTCGCCGCAGGCCTCGGTGGTCGACAGGCCGACCGCCTCGAGCTCGCGCCAGATCGTCGGGACGTTCTCGATCTCGATCCAGTGCAGCTGGATGTTCTGCCGGTCGGTGACGTCGGCGGTGTCGCGGGCGAAGCGCTGGGCGATCGAGGCGATGACCCGCAGCTGCTCGAGCGAGAGCTGCCCGCCGTCGCTGCGGATGCGCAGCATGAAGTAGCGGTCGTCGAGCTCCTCCGGCTCCAGCACGGCGGTGCGCCCGCCGTCGATGCCGGGGCGGCGCTGGGTGTAGAGCCCGTACCACCGGAACCGTCCGCGCAGGTCCGCGGGGTCGATCGAGTCGAAGCCCCCGTGCGCGTAGATGTTCTCGATGCGGGCCCGCACGTTGAGCGGGTTGTCGTCCTTCTTGCTGCGCTCGTTCGGGTTGAGCGGCTCGCGGTGCCCCAGGGCCCACTGCCCCTCACCGCGGGGACGACCACCGGCCGCACCACGTCCGCGGACAGTGTTCACCGACATGTCGGCGTCCTCTCAAGGTTGAGAGCACGCGACCACTCGCCGGTCGTTCCCGGATCACCAGGGAACGAATGACGTCAATGTCATAGGAGTTCCGGCGCGAGTCGCGCACCCGGGAAGAATCTCGGCGGGCGGCGTTCAGCAAGCCGGACAGATGGCGCTGCGCACGCGACCGTAGTCAACGTGTCGGCGGCTGACGAGCCGCAGAGAAGCAGCGTGCATAAGCAGCAGTCTTCCACGGAGAGCGGTCCTTACGCCACGTCCACGTGAGGGTTCTCTCAACCCGATTTGACGAGCATGTAACCGGAATAACACTCAGCCGATAGGAATTGGGGGGCAGGATCACGCCTGGACCTGCCCCGGCTCCCCCGGCGTCCCACAGTTCGGTTGGTTCAGCGCTTGGCCAGCGGTACCACCATCACGGCCTCGGTGCCGCCCTCCGCCCGCCCGCGCAGCTCGATCGTGCCGCGCAGCTCCCCGGTGGCGAGGGTGCGCACGATCTGCAGGCCCAGCCGCTCGCTCGCGTCGAGGTCGAAGCCCTCGGGCAGCCCGCACCCGTTGTCGGCGACGGTCACGTGCAGCTGCTTGCGGAAGCGGTGCACCGACACGACCACCTCGGGCGCCTCCGGCGCGACGGGCTCGAAGGCGTGCTCGACGGCGTTCTGCAGCAGCTCGTTGAGGACCATCACCAGCGGCGTGGCGATCTCGGCCGGCAGCACCCCGAAGTCGCCCTGGCGCCGCACGGCGACGCTGAACCCGGTCGCGCCGACCTCGACCGCGGCCGCGGCGACCCGGTCGACGATGCCGTCGAACTCCACCGCCTCGTCGGAGACCTCCGAGGACATCGAGAGCGTCTCGTGCACCAGGGCGATGGAGGCCACCCGGCGTACCGACTCCTCCAGCGCGTGCCGGGCCGCCGGCACGCCCACCCGCCGGGCCTGCAGCCGCAGCAGCGCGGCGACGGTCTGCAGGTTGTTCTTGACCCGGTGGTGGATCTCGCGGATGGTCGCGTCCTTGGTCATCAGCTGCCGGTCGCGCCGCCGTACCTCGGTGATGTCGCGCACCAGCACGAGCGCCCCGATCGGCACGCCGGCCGGCATCAGCGGCAGCGCCCGCATGAGCACGGTCGCGCCCCGGGCCTCGAGCTCCTTGCGCGCCGGGGCCTCCCCCTGCAGGGCCTGCTGGATGCGGTCGGTCGCGTCGGCCCCCTCCAGGGGGTCGTCGACGAGCCGGCCGGTCGTCTCGGCGAGGCTCTCGCCGACCAGGTGGGCGGCGAGCCCCAGCCGCCGGTACGCGGACTGCGCGTTCGGGCTGGCGTAGGTCACCTTCCCGGTGGCGTCGAGGCGGACCAGCCCGTCGCCGATGCGCGGCGCGCTCGTCGTCTCGCCCGGGTGCCGCGGCGGCGGCCAGCTGCCGTCGGCGATCATCTGGGCCAGGTCGTCGGCGGTGGTCAGGTAGTTGAGCTCGAGCTGCGCCGGGGTGCGCGCGGTGCTCAGGTTCGTGTCGCGGCCGAGCACGGCGATGACCTTGTCATGGCCGCGGCGCCGGACCGGGATCGCCTCGTGCCGGGCGGGCATGTCGCCGTACCAGACCGGGTCGCCCTCCCGCCAGATGCGCCCTTGCTGGCGCACGATCGCCAGGTGCGCGACCTCGGGGCCGCCGGCGATCCGGCCCACCTGGTCGTCCTGGTAGGCCGTGCCGGCGGTCGTCGGGCGCACCTGGGCCACGCAGATGTACTCGCCGCGGACCTCGATCGGCACCCACATCAGCAGGTCGGCGAAGCTGAGGTCGGAGACGATCTGCCAGTCGCCGGCCAGGCGGTGCAGATGCTCGATGTCGTCGGGTTCGAGGTTGGTGTGCTCTTCGACCAGGTCGCGCAGGGTGGACACGCTGACCAGACTAAGGTTGCCGCGTGCGGCGTTCGGTACTTCCCCTGCTGTTGGTGCTCTCGACCGGCTTCTCCCTGGGCGGATGCGGCTGGCTCGGCCGCCACGACGAGACGTCCAAGCCCGACGGGTTCCTGCTGCACGGGTACGTCAGCGTGGCCGGTGCCGCCGCGGGCGCGACCGGCAGCGCGTGCCTCGCGCCCTCGTCGGTGCCGGACGTGTACCAGGGCGCAACGGTCCGGATCGCCGACGTCGAGGGGCACCCGATCGCCGCGGCCGAGCTGTCGGGCGGGGTGCTGGCGCCCGACGGGAGCGGCTTCGACTGCAACTTCGCGTTCGAGGTGCGCAACGTGGCGGGGAGCCGGGCGACGTACCAGATCTCGGTGGGCGGCCGCCCGGCCACCTCGTTCCCGACCAAGGAACTCGCGGAGGGTCGCCCCGCGATCATCCCGGTCACCGCCGTGTCGGCGTCGGCCGCTACAGCGTCGTCGTCACCTTCTTGAGGCCGCGCGGGGCGTCGGGGTTCTCGCCGCGCAGCAGCGCGAGGGAGAGCGCGAGGCGCTGCAGCGGCAGGATGTCCAGCAGCGGGGCGTAGCGCTCGTCCACGTCCGGGGTGCGCACCCAGCCCGAGGCGCCCTCGACCGCGGCCGGCCCGAAGACGACCGTGTCGGCGCGGCGCTCGCCGAGGCGGGCGACCACGTCGCGCATCGACTGCCCCGCGGGGCCGTTGCCGACGACCGCGAGCACCGGCACGTCCGGGTCGGCCATGGCGAGGGGGCCGTGCAGCAGGTCGGCCCCGGAGAACGCGAGGCCGGCCAGGTAGCAGGTCTCCATGAGCTTGAGCGCGGTCTCCCGGGCGGTCGGGTAGGCGTACCCCCGGCCCGTCGTGACCAGGCGGCCGGCGAAGCGGTACCGCGCGGCGAGGTCGACGACGCTGTCGTCGGCCAGCACCTCCCGGGCGTACCCCGGAATCCGGGCGAGCTCGGCACGCTCCTCGGCGGGCAGGGCGCCGCCGCCGCGGACGCTCTCCACGAGCATGAGCAGAGCGAGGAGCTCCGCGGTGTACGTCTTCGTGGCCGCCACCGCCACCTCGTGCCCGGCGGCGACGTCGATGTGCAGCTCGGCCGCGTTCGCCAGCGGCGACTCGGCGTTGTTGGTCACGGCCAGGGTGTGCGCGCCCTGCTCGCGCGCGACGCGCAGCACCTCGTGCAGGTCGGGCGAGCCGCCGCTCTGGCTGACCCCGACGACGAGCGTGTCGCGCAGGTCCGGGCGGGCGCCGTACACGGTCACCGCCGACGGGCTGGCCAGCCCGGCCGGGATGCCGAGGCGGATCTCGGTCAGGTAGGCGGCGTAGAGGGCCGCGTGGTCGGAGGTGCCGCGCGCGGTGAACACGACGCTGCGCGGCTTCCACTCCGCGATCTTCGTGGCGACCTCGGCGATCTGGCCGGCGCGCTCGTCGAGCAGGCGAGCGAACACCTCCGGCTGTTCGGCGATGTCGGCCTTCATCCCGGCGCCGGTCATGGTCGATTCCTCCAAATGAGTGATCGATGCGCGTTCCTGCTCATAGTCTGGCAGTTTCGCGCACCGATCGCTAGTTCACGCCGCTATTTTGCGCACCTCCTGCGCGAAACTACCCTTCCTGCGCAATGAGCGTGCGCTCGGCCTCCTCGGCGGGCCCGCCGCGCAGGGCGACCTCACGGATGAAGAACGCGATCACCGGCACGAGTACCGCGGCAACCGTCGCCCACAGGAAGACGCCCGAGGTCGCGCCGGCGATCGAGTCGATGACCGCGGTCCGCACGGGCGCCGGCAACTGGGCCAGGGTGTCGGGGTCGATCCGCGCGCCCCCGCCGCCGCTGGACAGCCGGCTCGCCGCCGCGGTGCCGAGCCGCTCGCCGAGCATCGAGTGCAGCCGGTGGTTGAAGATCGCCCCGAAGACGGCCACGCCGAACGCGCCGCCGATCGACCGGGCGAACGTGGCGGTACTGCTGGCCACGCCCAGGTCCTTGACCTCGACGCTGTTCTGCGCGATGAGCATCGTGGTCTGCATCAGGCAGCCCAGGGCCAGGCCCAGCACCGCCATGAACAGGCCCGACGTGAGCTTCGACGTGTGCGCGTCGAGCTGGGACAGCAGCAGCATGGCCGCGATCATCAGGACCCCGCCGATGATCGGGAAGATGCGGTACCGCCCCGTCCTCGTGATCGCCCGCCCGACCACCAGCGAGGTCACCAGCAGGCCGCCCATCATCGGCAGCAGGAGCAGCCCCGAGTTCGTGGCCGAGGCGCCCTGCACGATCTGCTGGTACAGCGGCAGGAACGTGATCGCCCCGAACATCGCGAACCCGACGAGGAACCCGAGCACCGCGACGAGCGTGAAGTTGCGGTTGGCGAACACCGCCAGCGGCACGATCGGTTCCGGATGCCGCCGCTCGACGAGCACGAAGGCGGCGAGCCCGAGCACGGCGACCACGCCGAGCCCGCGGATCTCGGCCGAGCCCCACGCGTACTGCGAGCCGCCCCACGTCGTGATGAGCACGAGCGCGGTCACGCCGATCGACAGCAGCAGCGCGCCGAGCCAGTCGATGCGGTGCTCGGTGCGCCGCTTCGGCAGGCGCAGCGTCAGCGCGAGCAGGATCAGCGCGGCCCCGCCCAGCGGCAGGTTGACGAAGAACGCCCAGCGCCAGTTCGCGTGGTCGGTGATGAAGCCGCCGACGAGCGGCCCGGCGACCATCGCGACCGCCATGACGGCGGCGAACTGCCCCTGGTACTTGCCGCGGTCGCGGGGCGGCACCAGGTCGCCCAGCACCGCCATCGCCCCGACCATCAGGCCGCCCGCGCCGAGGCCCTGGAACGCGCGGAAGCCGATGAGCTCGGGCATGCTCTGCGCGAAGCCGCACAGCGCCGAGCCGAGCAGGAACAGCACGATCGAGGTCATGAAGACGTTCTTGCGGCCGTAGAGGTCGCCGAGCTTGCCCCAGAGCGGGGTCGAGACCGTCGTGCCGAGCACGTACGCCGTGACCACCCAGGACAGATGGTCGACCCCGCCGAGGTCGCCGACGATGCGCGGCATCGCGGTGCCCACGATCACGTTGTCGAGCATGGCCAGCAACATGGCCATGAGCAGGCCGGGCAGGACGACCTTCACCGTTTTGTCCGCCATCTTCATCGCCTCTACTTACTTGTCGACCGGCTAGTGAACTTACTAGCCGTACGGTAAGCTGAGTACTAGCCGGGCGTCAAGTAGGATGGGTTCCACGATGGAGACGCAGTCAGAGGCCACGCAGTCGGAGGCCGCCGCCGCGCGGGTCGTGCGCGGGCGCAACCGCATCCGGACGGGCGAGTCGGGCGGGCCGGACGCGCGCGCCGAGATTCAGCGGGTCGCCCTGGACCTGTTCATCGAGGAGGGGTACGACAAGACATCGCTGCGCGAGATCGCCGAGAAGCTGGGCGTCACCAAGGCGGCGCTGTACTACCACTTCCCGACGAAGGACGACATCGTGTCGAGCCTGATCGAGCAGCGGATCGCGGCGGTGGACGCCCTGCTGGACTGGGCCGAGTCGGAGCCGCGCGACACGGCGCTGCGGCTGCGGTTCATCGAGCGCTACTCGGTCCTGCACGACGAGTTCGCGCACGAGAACGTGATCCGCTTCTTCGAGCGCAACCAGACGCTGGTCAACACCCTGCCGGCGGGCAAGCGCATGCGCGAGCAGATGCTGCGCGTGTTCGCCCTGCTGTGCGACCCGGAGGAGTCCCTGGCGCAGCAGCTACGCCGGGCGATGGCCCTGTTCTCGATCCACGCGAGCTGGTTCCTGCTGCGCGAGCGACCGGGCACCCCGGAGGAACGCCGAGCGGCGGCCTTGGAGGTGGCGTCGGAGCTGATGTCGTCGGCGGACGAACACGGCATTTCACCCAAACCCGACGAACCGCCGACGGATCACTCAGACGACTGATTCCCGCGCAATTGCGGCTTTTCGCTCCCAGGCTTGCTGGCGCTCCGCGTGATCCACATGATCCACGTGATCCGCGCCATTCCCTCGCAGCCATGCCGGAAGCTCAGCCGCCACCTCGGGTCCGGCGATCACTCTTTACATCGCCGGACATATCCCCCGACGGTCGATAAAGGCGAAATATACCCTATTTATCGGAGTTCGCCAGCTCCAGCCGCAGGCCAAGCAGGTTGACCTTGGGCACCGGCGACCAGTCCAACGAGGGTTCCCGCACAAACCCGAACCGCTCGTACAGCGCAAACGCCCCCGAATTGTCATCCCGCACGCAAATCACAACAGCGCGACACCCAAACCCGGCGGCCCGCTCGAGGCAGGCCTGCACCAGCGCCCGGGCGACCCCACGCCGCTGAGCGGCGGGATCGACGGCGAGCGTACGGAACTCAGCCTCCCCGGCCCGCGAAACCTCCGCGTACTTCCCGCCGGCGAGCGTGAACGTCACCGCCCCGAGCAGCACCCCGTCAACCTCGGCGACGAGCGTGTCGGCCGCCTCGGCCCGGCTGGCAACGTCGGCGAGCACCGCCGCGTACTCGGGGGCCGCCTCCAACTGCCCGTCCGCCCGATAGGCCTCGACCGTCAGCCGCGACACGTCCGCGTAGTCGCTCACCGCGATCATGCGGACCCGCACACCATCCACCGGGGCACCAACCGCCCGGACACCATCCAGCCGGGCATCGACGCCGCCCGCGCCCGCCCCGCCGGCATCATCCAGCCGGACAACATCCACCCGGACAGAAGCCGTCCGGGCATCATCCGTGGCCGGCGCCGCGGTCCGGCCTTGCACCGGCACGCGGCCGGCCGTGCGGTCCGAACCCGTCGAAGTCACCACCGTCGCGGCAGACCCCAAAGACGGCGCCCCCGAAGACAAGGCCCCCGAAGACGCGACCCCCGGAGACGCGACCCCCGGTGACGGGAAGCCCGAAGACGGGATCGCCGCGGAATCGGCCGGCGGCGGGAGCGAACTCACCCGATCACGGCGATCAGGTCGCCCTCCTGCACCACGTCGCCCTCGTGCACGGCGATCTGGCTCACCGTGCCGTCCGACTCGGCCATCACCGGGATCTCCATCTTCATGGACTCCAGGATCACCACGGTGTCGCCCTCGGCCACCTCGGCGCCCACCTCCGTCGTGATCTTCCAGACGTTGGCGACCATCTCGGCACGGATCTCGTCGGACATCCCGGTCTCCCTCGAGGGCACGGCTGCATCGTGTGCGCTCGCAGCATATCGGGGCCACCACCCGCCGCGGAGCCCTACCGCGACGGGGGTACGCAACCCAAAGACCAAGAGGACGCGCAACCCAAAGACCAAGAGAGGACCAGCGCGCGCCCCCGGGGGGAAAAGAGACTCGGGCGGTGCGGGCCGATCAAACCTAAGCCTACACAAGCCATCCAAATCTGACGATCAAGGTTCTACGCGATGGCAACGACAAGGCACACAGCGTGAACTAGTCCGTCCGCAGTTCTCGCGAGTCGGCGTTCACCACGAACTCCGAGAGCTTCGCGCGCAGCCGGGCCTTCAGCTCGGCCGGCGCCAGCTCCGAGCCGCAGCAGCGCGCGACAAGGGCCTTGACCTCCTGCTCGATGCCGAACTCGCGCAGGCACGGCGAGCACTCGTCCAAGTGCTCGCGAATCATGCCGCGCCGGTCGTCGGTGCACTCCAGGTCGAGGTAGAGGTACACCTCGGCGAGCACGTCACTGCAGTCGGTCTCGTGCGGGTCTCCACAGCTCATCGGATCTCAGACCTCGCTCGGCTCAGCGGACGGGGTGCGGGTGAACCCACGGTCGGCAGCATAAGTCTCGAGTTGCTTGCGCAGGTTGCGCCGGCCTCGGTGCAGGCGGGACATCACGGTGCCGATCGGCGTGTTCATGATGTCGGCGATCTCCTTGTAGGAGAAGCCCTCGACGTCGGCGAGGTAGACCGCGAGGCGGAACTCCTCGGGCAGCGACTGCAGGGCCTCCTTCACGTCGGAGTCGGGCAGCCGGTCCAGGGCCTCGGTCTCGGCCGAGCGCAGGCCGCTGGACGTGTGCGACTCCGCCTCGGCGAGCTGCCAGTCGGTGATCTCCTCCGTGGGCGCCTGGACGGGCTGGCGCTGCCGGCGACGGTAGGAGTTGATGTATGTGTTGGTGAGGATGCGGTACAGCCACGCCTTGAGGTTCGTGCCCGACTCGAACTGGTGGAATGCCGCGTAGGCCTTCAGGAAGGTCTCCTGCACCAGGTCCTCGGCGTCGGACGGGTTGCGCGTCATCCGCAGCGCGGCGGCGTACAGCTGGTCGATGAAGGGCAGCGCGTCGTGCTCGAACCGGACCCGCTGCTGCTCCGCGCTCTCGCTGCTGACCACTCGTGCGACCCCCACCCTCGACCGTCCGGTCGAGGATACGCCGAGTTGCTGGACGAATTCTGTGTTTGTGGCGCCCGTCAACCGCTCCCGGGTGATCGGCTGCCACGCCGGATCCGGCTCGGCATCGGATGCCGCCGGCCACGCCGGGCTGAACAGCAGCTCGCGGATCCGCAGGTCATCACGCTCAAGTGTTGCCACGCTCTGGTTCCCTCCGCTGGCGGCGCCGTCGGCAGCGTCGCACGGCTGGTGTAACACCGGAGCCGGCGTGGTCATTCCACCGCGAAGGGGACCTGCCTCACCTGCCCCGGCGGCCGGTCGCGCTTGGGACCGGACCGGCCGCCGGGAGCAGGAAGGGCCTGGGAGTTGTGGCACTGTGACCGGCGCAACCGGCCACGTTCCCTACAACGAGGCGGCCCCGTCGCCGGTGACGAAGCCGGCGGCGGCCGCCGCGAGGGCCGCGGGATTCTTGGACAGCGCGTGCGTCTCCCCGGGCAGAACCTGCACCTGTACCCCGGGGGAAGCCGCCGGCACCCCGAAGGCGTCCCGGTCGCCGTTGAGCACCAGCGTGGGCACCCCGGTCAGGAGCTCGTCCGCCCGCGACTTGTCGGGCTTGCCCGGCGGGTGCAGCGGGAACGCCAGCGCCAGGATGCGGGCGGCGCCGGCCTCGCGCGCGGTGCGGCAGGCGACCCGCGCGCCGCTGGAGCGGCCGCCGACGACGAGCGCCGAGAACTCGAGGTTCTTGCGCAGCCGGGCGACGACGGCGAGCCAGGCGGCGTCGAGCTGGGCGGCGGGTGCGGGCGCACGCCGACCGGCGACGCGGTAGGGCTGCGTCACCAGCGCCACGGCCACCCCGCGGGCGAGGGCCTCGGCGCGCACGGCCACCAGGTCGGGCGCGTCGACGTCGCCGCCCGCCCCGTGGCCGAGCACGAGCAGCGTCCCGCCGTAGTTCTCGGGCACGTCGAGGCGATACCGCGCCGGCCCGTGCGGTGTGGCGACCGACCGTCCGCCGCCCGGACGTGACCGGGCGGCGGACGGGGACGGCTTTATTGCGGAGCGCCCACCCCGACCGGGTCCGGCTTCTCCTGGCTCCGAGCCGATCGCTGCAGGGGCAGGATCGGCAGGTACGCCACTGCGCCGAGTCTTGGGTCGCTCTGGCCGGGAACCCCCGGCCCCTGCCCCTCGTTGCGCCATGCGACGAGCATCGCACGCCGCTCGCGGGGTGTTGTGGCTCCCCAGACGCCGTGGCAGTCGCCGACGTCGAGCGCCCACGCTAGGCAGGCCCCCTGGACGTCGCACGTGCGGCACAGGGCCACCGCGGCATCGGCCGGCTCGGTCGGAGCCGGGAAGAACGTTTCTGGATCGACGGCCTGGCATGCGCCGCGGATCCGCCAGGCCCCGTCGCCTTGCTGCTCCTTGACGGCTCTGAGCAGTCGCGGGTCTCGCCGCGCGGCTGCGACTTCATGAGGGCGTGGCATCCTCGCCCGGGTCATACACCCACCTCCCCCGTGGGTCAAACGAATGCAAGGTGGATGAACGTCGGGATGCCCCCATCCGACATAGACCCACCGGCGCTGTGTTCTATCGCACTAACGATGGCAAATTCAAGAGTTAGTTGGCCGATCCGCAAAAACGGTCTGATTTTTATCTGGACTTACAGCCTAAAAAAGGGTCAGATCGATCGGATCCACATCCCCGGAACGCAGCGGAGGGGCCGGAACTTTCGCTACCAAGTCAGGTCCGTCGTTGCGTACGTCACCCACGCGAGCCCCTACAGGGCGTAGTTCCAGGCGTGCGACGTGCGACGATGGCGTCGGCAACAGGAGGCTCGCATCCGCTTCCGCGGAAAGCCAGTCGCCCCATCGCTCGGCCGGCAGCAGCAACGGCATGCGGTCGTGGATGAGCGTCAGGTCATCCACGGCCGGCGTGGTGATGATGCTGCACGTGAGGAGCCGGTCGTCGCCTTTGCCCCACACGGTCCACAGCCCCGCGAATACGCACGGCTCGGCGTCGCCGAGCGTCATGAAGTACGGCTGCTTGGATTTTCCGTCGTCACTGCGGACCCACTCGTACCAGCCGTCGGCGGGCACCAGGCACCGGCGGCGCGTGAACGACTGCGCGAAGGCGCTGGAGGACTCGACGGTCTCGGCGCGCGCGTTGATCATCCGCGCGCCGACCTTCGGGTCCTTGGCCCACGACGGCACGAGCCCCCAGCGGGCCGTGGACAGGACCTTTCCGCCCGCGGACTGCGAGATCCGCACGACCGGCACCGGATCGGTGGGGGCCACGTTGTAGTCGGGCTCCAGGCCGTCGGTGTCGTCGGCCGCCTCGAAGAGCGTGCTGAGGTCGACGTTGCTGCGCGAGGTCGCATACCTGCCACACATGCCGTCACCGTATCCGCGGGGTGTGACAAAAAACCCCGCCGCTTCCGCGGATGGTCGCTACATATCGAAACTGATTGCACACTGAGCGCGTGGAAACGCACTTACCGTGGCCGGCTCCGACCGCCTCGGGCCCGCTGAACGCGGCGCTGCGGCTGCCGGGTTCGAAGTCGATGACCGCGCGGGCGCTCGTCCTCGGGGCCGTCTCGCACGGCGCGAGCACGCTGCGGGCCCCGCTGCGGGCCCGCGACACCGAGCTGATGGCGGCCGGCCTGCGCGCGATGGGCTGCCACGTGTCGACCGCCGACGACAACCTGTGGCTGCTGCGCTCGCGGCCGCTGGAGGGCCCGGCCCGGGTCGATGTCGGGCTGGCCGGCACCGTGCTGCGCTTCCTGCCGCCGGTCGCGGGCCTGGCCACCGGCGCGGTGTCGTTCGACGGCCAGCCCGCGGCCCGGCGCCGCCCGATGGCCCCGCTGATCGGCGCGCTGCGGACGCTTGGCGCGCGCATCGACACCGCCAACGGGCTGCCGTTCACCGTGCACGGCCACGGGCGGATCGCGGGCGGCCCGGTGACCATGGATGCCTCGGCGTCCAGCCAGCTCGTCTCCGGGCTGCTGCTGTCGGCGGCCGGCTACGACCGCGGGATGGTGCTGCGCCACGTCGGCGCCCCGGTCCCCCACCCGCACGTGGCCCTGACGGTGCACATGCTGCGCTCGGCCGGCGCCGGCGTCGACGACACCCGCCCGGACGTGTGGGCGGTCGAGCCCGGCCGGCTCAAGGGACGGGCCTGGGACATCGAGCCCGACCTCGCCAGCGCCGCCCCGTTCCTGGCCGCGGCCCTGGTCGCCGGCGGGACGGTCACCGTGCAGGGCTGGCCGGCCGCGACCAACCAGCCGACCCGGCGCCTGCTCGACGTGCTGCGGCAGATGGGCGGCGAGGCGGCCCTGACCGCGCGGGGGCTGGTGGTGCGGGGCTCCGGGGCGGTACACGGGGTCAGCGCCGACCTCTCCGGCCTGGCCGACGTGTCGGCGGTACTGGCGGCGGTGGCCGCGCTCGCCGACTCGCCGTCGCACCTGCGCGGCCAGGAGCCCCCGGACCGCCTCGCCCAGGTGGCCTCGGCGCTGGCCGGCCTGGGCACCGACGTCACCCAGGAGGCCGACGGCCTGCGCATCCGGCCGCGGCCCCTGCGGGGCGGCACGCTGCGCACGCACGGCGACCGGCGCCTCGCCCACGCCGGCGCGGTGCTCGGGCTCGCCGTCGCCGGACTGCGCCTCGACGACGTGGCATGCACCGCGAAGACGCTGCCGGAGTTTCCCCGGCTATGGTCAAGCATGGTGTCGAGCTACGAGGGAGGCCCGGCTGACGCGGAAGCGCGAGTACGACGAGGATGACGTGCGGGTGCGCCCCAGCCGGTCCTCGCGACCGCGCACGCGCACACGCCCCAAGCACAACGACGCCGTCGAGGGCTTCGTGGTCGCCGTCGACCGCGGGCGGTACACCTGTGACATCGCCGGCACCGGCGCGACCGTGACCGCCATGCGCGCCCGGGAGCTCGGGCGGCGCGGCGTGGTCGTCGGCGACCACGTGCAGATCGTCGGCGACGTGACCGGGCGCCCGGACACGCTGGCCCGCATCGTGCGCATCGACGAGCGCAGTTCGATGCTCATGCGCACGGCCGACGACGAGGAGGGCGGCACCGAGGGCCGCTTCGAGCGCGTGGTGGTGGCCAACGCGGAGCAGCTGGTCATCGTCAACTCGCTGCACGACCCGCCGCCGCGGACCGGGTTCATCGACCGGTGCCTGGTCGCGGCCTACGACGCCGACATCGACCCGCTGCTGTGCCTGACCAAGGGCGACCTCGCCGGGCCGGAGGCCGTGCTGGACTACTACGCCGAGCTGGACCTGCCCTATGTGCTGTGCTTCCCCGACCGCCCGCTGGACGACCTCGTCGCCGAGCTCACCGGGCGGGTGTCGGTGATGATCGGGCACTCCGGCGTCGGCAAGTCCACGCTCGTCAACCGGCTGGTGCCGGGCACCGACCGGGCGGTGGGCGTGGTCAGCGCGGTCGGCAAGGGCCGGCACACGTCGACCAGCGCCCTGGCCCTGCGCATGCCGGGCGATCCCGCCGGCAACCCCGGCTGGATCATCGACACGCCGGGCATCCGCTCGTTCGGCCTGGCCCACGTCTCCGCCGACAGCCTCCTGCACGGCTTCCCCGACCTGGTGGAGGCCTCGACGCGCTGCGCGCCGAACTGCGACCACACCGGCGCCGGGGGCGACTGCGGCCTGGACAAGATCGTGGCCGAGGGCACGGCCGACGCGCGCCGCCTGGCCTCGTTCCGCCGGCTGCTGGCCTCCAAGGAGGGCACGCCCTCAGACGACGACGGGGCCGCCTGAGCGCCAGTACACGTTGCTGTCCCGGGACAGCAGCCCGCCGTCCACGAGGTACCGGCGCAGGGCGGCGTGGTCGTCGTGCCAGGCGCGCAGGATCGCGTCGACCTCGCGCTCGGGGTAGCGCACCCCGGGCTCGAAGGACGAGACGATGTGCTCGAGCACGACCATGCGCTTGCCCTGCGCGGCGGGGATCTGGGTCAGCCGGCCGTCGTTGATGAAGGTGCGCAGCACGAGGTCGCGCTGCCGGTCGGGGTCGAGCCGCGGCTGGGGACCGGCGGGCACCGCGGCCGTACGGACGGCGTCCTTGAACGTCTCCGCCGACGCGGCGAGCTCGCCGCCGGCGACGCCGAGCAGCCCGCCCTGCTGGAGACGGCGGATCGCGGGCTCGACGACGCGGGCGGGCAGCCCGGTGGCCGACTCGACGGCGCTGGGCGTGCGCGCGCCGAGCACGACGGCCGCGAAGACCCGCAGGCGGTCGGACTCGGCGAGCAGGCCGCACAGGGCAGTGGGAGTCACAAACGGCGACAGTACTGCCAGAAGGTGGCGATCGTCGGCTAAGTTTCCGCCCATGGCTCGCTACGCGGACGATCTGGCCCTCGCTCATATGCTCGCCGACACCGCGGACGCGATCGCCGTGCCCCGCTTCCGCGCCCAGGATCTGCACGTGACCGAGAAGCCGGACCTGACACCGGTGACGGACGCGGACACCGCGGTGGAAAGGGCGCTGCGGGCCACCCTCGGCCGGGCGCGCCCGCGCGACGGGGTGCTCGGCGAGGAGTTCGGCGCGACCGAGGCCGCCGCGGGCCCCGGCAGCCGCCAGTGGGTCATCGACCCGATCGACGGCACCAAGAACTTCGTGCGCGGGGTACCGATCTGGGCCACGCTCATCGCGCTCATGGAGGGCGACCATCCGGTCGTCGGCCTCGTGTCGGCGCCGGCACTCGGGCGGCGCTGGTGGGGTGCGCTCGGCCACGGGGCGTACGCCGGGCGCCACACCGCCGCCGCCACGCCGATCCGGGTGTCGGGGGTGTCACGGCTCGCCGACGCGTCGTTCTGCTATTCGTCGCTCGGCGGCTGGGAGGAGGCCGGGCGGCTGGGCGCCATCCTCGACATCAGCCGCCGCACGTGGCGGCAGCGGGCGTACGGGGACTTCTACGGGTACATGCTGCTGGCCGAGGGCGCCGTGGACATCATGGTGGAGCCGGAGCTCTCGCTGTGGGACCTGGCCGCCCTGATGCCGATCGTGACCGAGGCCGGCGGCACCTTCACCGACCTGCAGGGCAACCCGAGCCCGGGCGGCGGGAGCGCGGTGGCGACGAACGGCCCGCTGCACGAGGACGTACTCACCCGTTTGGGCACGACCCGGCTGTCCGGTTTGTCAGGATAACACCAAAGGTCCGTATGCTCAGCACCCGCGCGGGGTCTATCCTGCCCGGGTGGCATCTTGGAGTTGGCTGTTCCTCGGCGCGATGATCGCCGCCTATGGCGTCGCCAACCTGCTGCAGTCCGTCGCCGCCGCGCGCACCGACCTGCACCAGGGCTTCCAGCCGATGCTCCTGCTGCGCCTGGGCCGCCACAAGTCCTACCTGGTCGGCGTCGCCTGCCAGTGCGCCGGCTTCGCGCTGGCCTTCTTCGCCCGCCGCGACCTGCCGCTGTTCCTGGTGCAGTCGGCCATGGCCGCCGGTCTCGGCGTCACCACCATCCTCGGCGTGCTCATCCTCAAGTGGAAGTTGCCGCGCACCGAGATCGCGCTGTTGCTGGCCCTGACGGTGGGCATCGCCGCGCTCGTGCTCGCGGCCAAGCCGTCCCCGTCCCGCCAGCTCGGCACCGGCGGCGTGATCGGCCTGATCGTGGTGCTCGTCGTGCTGGCGGTGCTGGGCTTCTTCGCGGGGCGCCTGCACGGCGCGCCCGGCTCGGTGGTGCTGGGCTCCCTGTCGGGCGTGGCGTTCGGCGCCGCCGCGGTGGCCTCCCGCCCCCTGGCCTCGGCCGACTCGTTCGCCCAGTTCGTGACCGACCCCCTGTCGTACCTGCTGATCGCCCATTCGCTCGTCGGCCAGCTGCTGCTGGGCCTGGCCATGCAGCGCGGCTCGACGACGGCCGCGGTGGCCGCCATGGACGCCGCGGGCGCCGTGCCGGCCGCGCTGGTCGGCCTGTTCTTCCTCGGCGACGGCGTGTGGCCGCACCGCGAGTGGCTGGTGGCCGTGGGCATCATCGTGACCCTGGCCGGCGTGATCGGCCTGAGCTTCTACGCCGAGCCGCAGCACCACCACGAGACGGCCGAGGAGTCGGAGCCGTCCCCGCCGGGCCTGGCCTTCAGCGCCTCCCGCCGCCCCGCCCGCTGACAGACGCCCCACGAAATGTCGGACGCTCCGCGCCGCGACATTTCGGATTTATACCCTGGCAGGGTAAAAGCCGGAAAAGCGGGATTGCTCGGGCCCGCGTCACCTGCGGACCGCCGCTCCCGCCAGACACCGGTCAGGCCTGGCGGCCTTCCCTTCGGCGTCCGTAGCGCCAAGAGCGAATACCGCATGTAGTTTATTGAACACAAAACGTCATCCGAACGGCCGGTACCGTCCGGCAACTCGGAGGACTCAGCCCGCACCCGGGTTCTCGTTCAGACGCCCTCCACCTGACCGATCTGGGCTTTCGCAAGAGCCCGATCGTGAGCAGGAAGGAGGCGGACCCAGTGGTGAAGAGCAGGATCAGCGCCTGGTTCGCGATCTGGATGGCGCTGCTCACCGTGGCGTTCTACCTCTGGCCCGAAGAGCACATGGTCTGGTGGGGCGCCATCGGCCCGTCCAGCGTGGCCGGGGTCGTCGCGGGCGATCGTGGTGCACAAGCCGAGCCGCCGCTGGCCGTGACCCCTGCTCGCCGCCGCGCTGGCCTGCTTCGGCGCCGGCGCCGAGGAGGAGCTCCTGACGGGCTCTTCGCACGGCCCGCGGCGTACACCTGGCAGGCAACCTCGGCCACGATGCACACCCTGCCGGGCGGCGCGTTCGTCATCGCCGAGGCGGACGGCGCGGAGCACGGCCCGGACGGGGCGGTGGAGCAGTTCGCGTACCGCATCACGGGCCTGCTCTCGCGCCGCAACTCGGGCGCCTGGCTGTGGCGGGCCGTGCAGGGCTCAGAACCGACGTAACCCTCACCGCCGAACCAGGTCCTCACAGCTCAACTCATGAGGCAGCAGGACCCGGAACGACACCGCCCACCGCCGGCCCCCCGACAGCCACGGCGTACGCGCATCCGCAGACCGCCCCGCCGCCAGCACAGGCCCCGCCTCCGTAACCAGACACGGCACGCCCAGGCCCCCCACAAGACCCCCCGGCAACGAAGCCCCGGGAAAGTCGACCGCCGGCACCTCGCCCTGGCGCTCCACCCACTCCCGCCCCACCGCCGCGACCAGCCGAGGCTCGTAGGCAACCGAGGCGCCCAACGGCAGTTCGCGCAGGTACCGCACAAGATCTGACAACCGCCGGCGCGCCTGCCGCTGCGACATGCTCAGCCCGTCGTCCACCCCCAGAGCCGGCGCGTCCGACGTGAGCAGCCCGCCCTCGGCGCGGACCGTGATCATGGTCGCGCCCGCGTCCATGACCTGCGGGGTGCCCAGGTCCGCGCCGTTGCCGACGCCGGCCTCCAGGGCCCGTTTTGCCAGCTTCCGCACGTTCTCCGGGGTGGTGCGGCGCACCTCCAGGTTCGGCACGGCCGGGGCCGGGTAGCGGTGGGACGCGGCGCCCGGGGTGATGACGCGCCCGTCGCCGTACACGCTGATCTCCGGCACGGCGGTCACCAGCGTCTCGACCGGGACCAGGCCGCCGGACGTGCGTACCTGCAGCACCAGCTCGTCCGGCGCGTACGACGCGGGCGGCTCGCCGGCCACCTCCGCGCCGCAGCCGGCCAGGAGCACGACGATCGCGAGAACGAGACGCTTCATGGGGCGTTGGACGCGGTCCCCGGGCAGACGGTTCCCGGGCCGACTAACAGTGTTAGTTTTAGGGGCATGCGAACCGTGTACTTTGCCGCCGCCCGGCGTACGCCGATCGGGAGGCTGCGTGGGGCGCTGTCCCACGTGCGGCCCGACGACCTCGCCGCGGCCGTGGTCAGGGAGCTGGTGTCGGGCATCGACCCGGCGCGCGTCGACGAGGTCTACTGGGGCGCGGCCAACCAGGCCGGCGAGGACAACCGGAACGTGGCGCGGATGGCGGTACTGCTGGCGGGCCTGCCGGACAGCGTGCCGGGCGCGACCGTCAACCGGCTCTGCGCCTCGGGGATGGAGGCGGTCACGATCGCGGCCCGCACCATCGCCGCGGGCGAGGCCGACGTCGTCGTGGCCGGCGGGTCGGAGTCGATGAGCCGCGCGCCGTTCGTGCTGCCGCGGCCCGAGGACGCCCTGCCGCACACGATGTCCATCGCCGACACGCGGCTCGGCTGGCGACTGGTCAACCCGCGCATGCAGGAGCTGCACGGGCTGCTGAGCATGGGCGAGACGGCCGAGGAGGTCGCCGCGCGGTACGGCATCGGCCGCGAGCGCCAGGACGCGTTCGCGCTGCGCAGCCACCAGCGGGCCGCGGAGGCGACGAAGAACGGCCACTTCGCCGCCGAGCTGCTGCCGGTCGAGGGGGTCGGGGCCGACGAGGGCATCCGCGCCGACACCAGCCTGGAGAAGCTGGCCAAGCTCAAGCCGGTGTTCCGCGCCGGCGGCACGGTGACCGCGGGCAACTCGTCGCCGCTCAACGACGGCGCGGCCGGGCTGCTGCTGGTCAGCGAGGACTTCCTGAAGGAGTCCGGCCTCGAACCGCTGGGCCGGTACGTGGCCGGCGCCTCCGCCGGCGTGCACCCGGACGTGATGGGCGTCGGACCGGTGCCGGCGACCCGCAAGGCGCTCGCCCGGGCCGGCTGGAGCATCGGCGACGTGGCCCAGGCCGAGCTCAACGAGGCCTTCGCGGCCCAGGTGCTCGCGTGCGCCGGCGAGCTCGGGCTCGACCCGGAGATGATCAATCCGGACGGTGGGGCGATCGCGATCGGGCACCCGCTGGGCTGCTCGGGCGCGCGGATTCTCACGACGCTGCTGCACCGGCTGCGGCGCACCGGCGACTCCCGCGGGCTGGCGACGATGTGCGTGGGTGTCGGGCAGGGCTCCGCGGTCCTTGTAGAAAGATGATCTTGGAGAAAGGGTCGGCAATGCGATTCGAGGGCAGGACGGCGGTCGTCACCGGCGGCGCGCAGGGCATCGGGGCGGCCACCGCGGCACTGCTGCGCGAGCAGGGCGCCGAGGTGGTGGTGCTCGATCTCAAGGGCGGCGACGGCGTCGTGGCGTGCGACGTCACCGACCGGTCGCAGGTCGACGAGGTGTTCGCCGGCATCGGGCGCATCGACATCCTGGTCAACAACGCCGGGATCACGCGGGACAACCTGCTGTTCAAGATGCCGTTCGACGAGTGGCAGGCGGTGCTCAACACCAACCTGACCAGCATGTTCCTGTGCTGTCAGGCGGCCCAGAAGGTGATGGTGCCGGCGCGGTACGGCCGGATCGTCAACCTCAGCAGCCGCTCGGCGCTGGGCAACCGCGGCCAGGTCAACTACGCCGCGGCAAAGGCGGGCGTGCAGGGGCTCACCGCGACGCTGGCGATCGAGCTGGGGCCGTACGACATCACCGTGAACGCGGTCGCGCCCGGCTACATCGCCACCCCGATGACCGCGGCCACCGCCGAGCGGGTCGGCAGCACCGCTGAGGAGCACCAGGCGATGGTGGCCGAGCGCACGCCGCTGCGCCGGGTCGGGCAGCCGGAGGAGGTCGCCGCCGTCATCGCGTTCCTGGCCAGCGACGAGGCCTCCTACGTCTCCGGCCAGACCCTCTACGTCAACGGCGGCGCCCGCTAGCTACTTCAATACGAGGTCGACCTCGGCGACGTCGCCGGCCTGGCGGTCCTTGTGGTCGCCGAGGTCGACCAGGCGCAGCTTGTACGTGCCCGACAGATCCTTCTTGACCTGGAACGCGAGGTCGGTGCCGACCGCCTTCTGCCCGCCCGACAGCGCCTCGTTCGGCGCCGTGTCCGGGCCGAGTTCGGTGTTGTCCGGCGCGCCGAGGCGGAAGTGCTCCTGGCCGACGTACTCGCTGGACTTGCCGGTGTACTGGATGTCGACCTTGCACATCACCACGCGGTAGCCCTTCTTCGCCTGCCCGTTGTAGTCGTAGAAGCCGCCGCGCAGGTCGCACGAGGTGAACGTGGCGGTCACGTCGTGTACGGTCACCGTCTTGTCCTTGACCAGGTTGACCGGCTCGTACGCGTTCACGTCCCCGGTGGCCAGCGAGATCTTCGGCTGCTCCCGGTCGGCCTCGCCGAAGATGAGCTCGCCGGTGGCGATGCTGACCTTCAGCGGGTCGTAGATGGCGAAGTCGAGGTTGTAGTTGCTCTTCTGCCCGCCCGCGACGGTGGTGTTCTCGCGGAAGCTGCTGGTGTACTGCTGCCCGCCGACGTTGAACACCGTGGGCAGGTACGGCCGGTCGTTGTCCGAGCCCAGGTTCTCGACCACGACCTCGGCCGACAGCTTCGGCTGGTTCTCGTCCTTGGCGTCGTAGACGACCTTGTTCACGGTCACCTTGAACTGGCTGTACCAGATCGTCTTGTTCACGGCGACGGTCTGCTGGGCCGCGCCGGGCCTGGCGTTGCCGGTCGGGGCCGCCCCGCCGTCGGCCCCGTTGCCCCCGTTGCCCGCGTTGGCGCCGTTGCCGCGGCTCCCGGCGCCGGCGGTCCGGTCGGTGTCGGGCTTGTTGTTGCCGACTGCGTTCCAGGCGACCGCGCCGCCGACGCCGAGCAGCAGCACGGCGCCCACGACGATGAGGACGAGCAGTCCGGTCTTGCTCCCCCCGCCCGGGCGCGGCGGCGCGACGGACCCGAACGGCGGCGCGACCGGGGGCGGCGCCCCGAACACGGCGGTCCGGTTCGGCGGGCCACCCATCGGCGGAGCACCCATCGGCAGGCCGCCCATCGGCAGGCCGCCCATCGGCAGGCCGCCCATCGGTGGCCCGCTCATCGGCGGTCCACCCATCGGCGGGCCGCTCGTCGGCGGCGACTGCGGGGTGGCCGCCGACTGGAAGGCGGCGGGCGAGACCGGCCCCGGCACCGGGGCCGAGGTCGGCACGGTGGACATTCCGGGGCCCGAGACGGGAATCGGCGCCGGGCCGGAGACCGGGGCGTTCGGCGGCGGTACCGGCATCGGCATCGGCATCGGGGCGCCCATCATCGGCGGGCGCGGGCCGGGCGGCGGCGCGCCCTGCGGGAACGCGGCCGGGCGCGTGGGCATCGCGGCGAGCACGCTGCCGAGGGCCACCACGAGCTCGGGCTGCTCGATCAGCGTCGGGGCCACGCCGAGCCGCTGGTGCAGCAGGGTGCTGACCATCGGGATGCGGCTGGAGCCGCCGACGAGGAACAGACCGCCGATCTGGTCGGTGCGCACGCCGGCCCGCTGCAGGGTGCTCGCGGTGAGGTCGACGGTGCGCTGCAGGTACGAGCGGGACAGCTGCTCGAACTCCGAGCGCGTGATGTGGATGTCGGTCTCGAACACCGGCAGGTGCACGCTCGCCGTCGAGGAGCGCGAGAGCTGCTCCTTGGCCGAGCGCACGTCCTCGCGCAGCAGGTGGTGGCGGCGCCGGCCGGCGTCGTCGGCGGGCTCCACCAGCTGCCGCCAGCGCTCCGGGTCGCTCGCGGTGAGCGACTGGCCCAGGTGGCCGATGATCGCGGCGTCGAGGTCGACCCCGCCGACGTCGGGCAGGCCGTCGCTGGCCAGCACGTCCCAGCCGCCGTCGGGGCGGCGCCGCAGGATCGTGGTGTCGAAGGTGCCGCCGCCGAAGTCGTACACCACCAGCACCCCGCCGGGCACGATGTTGCGCCCGAGGATGCTGGTGAAGTACGCGGCGGCCGCGATCGGCTCCGGCACCAGGATCGGCGACGGCATGCCGGCCCGGGCCGCCGCGTCGGCCAGCACCGAGCGGCGGTGGGTCGCCCAGTTCGCCGGATAGGTCAGCACGGTGCGCACCGGCATGATCCCCAGGACCCGCGACGCCTCGTCGGCGGTGCGCCGCAGCAGCGCGGCGAGCAGGTCGGAGACGGCGTACTCGCGCTGGCCCAGCAGCACCGTGCCGTCGTCGACGCGCCGCTTGGGGTTGGGCTCGAAGCGGGACGGGTCGAGCCGGGCACTGCGCTCGGCGTCCCTGCCGACGAGCAGGTGCCCGTCGACCTCGGCGTACACCGACGACGGCAGCAGGAAGCTGGCGTCGAACAGCAGCGGCTGGCTTCGACCGTCGGCGGCGGTCAGCGCGGCGACCGTGTGGGTGGTGCCCAGGTCGACGCCCAGCTGCGACTCGATATGCCTCGTCACGCCGACACGGTAACGCCTCCCATCAACGCCGCCCGTTGGCGGCTGCCCTCGCCTCCTCCTCGGTCCGCACGAGCGGGGTGTCGACGAGGTGCTCGGCCAGGAACCAGGCCTCCAGCTCGTTGGTGCGGATGATGTCGGAGACGAGCAGGTCGTTGGTGCCGTCGTCGCCCTGCTCCATGACCCGGGCCGCGGCGTCGTGGGTGTCCTGCAGGATCATCTCGTGCGCCTCCAGGAGCCGGGAGAGCATCGCCGGGACCTCCTCGGCACCGTCCGGCGGCCGCGGTACCCGGGTCAGCTCGGCCACGTGCCGCGGATCCCCGACCGCGATGCCGCCCAGCGTCTGCACCCGCTCGGCCAGGGTGTCGATGAGCTCGATCTGCTCCCCGGCGTGCTTGTCCAGCAACAGGTGGAGCTGGTAGAAGGTCGGGCCGCGCATGAGCCAGTGGTGCTTCTTGTAGAGCGCGTAGAGGATCTGGGTGTCGGCGAGCACCTGGTTGAGCCGTTCGCACGAGTACATCCGGGCGTCGTAGGACAGCGCGACCGGGAACTGGCGCAGCTGGCCGAAGTGCTGGATCTCATTGCCCTGCTGGTGCAGCCAGGGCTGGCTGGCGGCCTGGCTGCTTTTCTTCTTGGTGGCTGGCATGACGCGCCTGTGCCCGTTCGCCGCCGCTCAACCCTCACCCGGAGCGGTGACTCCGTCGCGGATGAGCCCGACGAGCCGCCGGGCGTGGGCGGCATCGGCCGCGGTGACGGCCGCGCCCGCGGCGACGGTGAGCAGGTCGAGCGCCGTGACGCCGGGGCGCAGCCGGGGCGCGGCGAGCTCGAACAGGCCGGCCGCGGCCGCGTTCACCGACGCGTGCCACTCGTCGAACAAGGTGGTCCGGCGCCCGGTCGGCCCCTCGGTCGCGGCCAGGGCGAGCGGGCGTTTGGTCGCGACGTGCTCGACGAACTCGTCGAGCCAGGCGAACAGGGCGGCGAGCGGGTCCCCGGCCCCGCGCAGCTGCTCGCCCCGCCGGCACAGGGCCGCGACCTCGTCGGCGTAGACGGCCACGAGCAGGTCGCCGCGGGTCGGGAAGTGGCGGTACAGCGTCGCATTGCCGACACCGGCCCGCCGGGCGACCTCGTCCAGCGCCACGTCGTTGCCGGCCTCGGCGACGAGCGCGCGGGCGGCGGCGAGGAGGCGGGCCGCGTTGCGGGACGCGTCGGCGCGCCGGCTAATCGGGGACATCCCCGCTTATGCTACGCGAGCGTGTAAACGGGGAGATCCCCACTCAGCCGGAGGAGTACTCATGGCCCGGGCCGCGGCCGAGGCGCCGGGCGACGCGATCCCGGTCGCCCAACATCGTGCTCACCGAGGCCGCCGACGGATCGGTGCGGGCGCTGTCCAAGGGCCTCGGCGTGCGGCGGGACGGCACGGTGGGCAGCGTGACGTACGAGGACACCTTGGCGCAGGTGGACGCCGGCTGGCGGATTACGCACAGAGTGGTCCGCCGGTGATCGCGATCGGCCCGCGTGGGGGGATGATGAAAGGGTGACGCGGTAAGCTGTCCAGCCTGCCGCCATAGGGTGAGCGGGATAGGTAAGCTGCGATCCCGAACGGCTAGTTGAACGGCTCGAGCTACGGGGGTGCCGGCCTGATGACACAAGCGCCCGTGTCCGCGCGGGGCGGCGCCCATCCCGGCGCCGGTCCCGCCGTGCGGTCCGACGGACGCGGCCCGAGCCGACCGGCCGGGGCGCCCGAGGCCGCCGCCGACCGGCCGCAGCTGCGGCGCCGGGCCGGATACGTCGGCGGCGTCCACATCGGGCGCCTGGTGCTGGTCGAGGCCGTCCTGTTCGCGATCGCGGCCGTGCTGCCGCGGGGGCCCGTGGTCACCGGGATCGCCGCCGCGCTCGGGCTCGTCGTCCTCCTCGTGGCCCTGCTGCGCAGCCGCGGCCGCTGGTGGCTGGAGCGGCGCGCGATGTCCCGCGAGCACGACCGCCGGCGCCGGGCCGCGCCCGACCCCAGCCCCGAGCCCGACCGCCGCCTGGTGATGCTGCGCACCCTCGCGCCCGGGATGCTGGTCCGGGAGGTGACCGGCGCGACCGCCGAGGCCCCCAAGATCGGCATCGGGTGCGACGCCGCCGGTTGGTACGCCGCGGCCGTCGTCGGCGCCGAGACGTCCATGCGAGGAGATGCCGAGCCGGGGGTACCGCTGGATCTCCTCGCCCGCGTGCTGGACGAGGCCGAGCACCCCGGCGCGGTCGTCCAGGTCACCACCGTGAGCGTCCCCGCGCCGTGGCAGCGGGTCGACAACAACCAGTTCGCCGCGCGCTCCTACCGCGACCTGCAGCACCTGCAGCCCGGCCCCGCGCTACCGGCCGAGCGCACCACCTGGGTCGCGGTCCGGCTCGAGGCCCGCTCCCGCGCCGAGGTCGGCATGGCCGGCAGCTACGACGCCGAGCACGCGCCCGCGCTCGTCGGCTCGCTGATCCGCAAGGTCGGCCGGCTGCTGCGCGACGCCGGCCTCGAGCACCGCATCCTCACCGGCGACGAGCTCACCGACGCCCTGACCCGGGCCTGCGAGCTCGACCCGGACGCGCCCGGCGAGGCCTGGCGGCCGCAGGAGGAGTGGACCGCCTGGCGCTCGGGCGAGCTCTCCCACAACGTCTTCTGGATGCGGACATGGCCCCGGCTCGAGAACACCTCGGCGCTGCTGGAGCACCTGATCTCGCTGCCGTCGGCCTCGTCGGCGACCTCGCTGGTGCTGACCCGCGACGGCGAGGGGCTGGCGCTGCGCGGCCTGGTGCGCGTCTCGGCGCCGGCCGCCGCCCTGGAGCCCTCGGCCCGCGCGGTGACGGAGGCCGCGACGGCCGCCCACGCCGAGCTCGTGCGCCTCGACGGCGAGCACGGGCCGGGCATCTACGCGTGCGCCCCGACCGGTGGCGGTGCCAAGTGAGCCACCCCCAGCAGCCGCCGGCCGACCGCGAGCCGCACGAGGAGCAGCGCGGGCGGCACAGCGCCGAGCCGCCCCCGGAGCAGCTCGGCTTCTACCGCGGCGCCGCCGGCCGGGCCCAGGTCCCGGCCCAGCCGCAGATCCCCGCGCAGCCGGCCCAGTACGCGGCCGACCCGGCGCAGGCCCAGGCGGCCGCAGCGTACGCGGCGCAGCTCCAGGCCGCGCAGGCCGCCCAGGCCCAGGCCCAGGCGTACGCGCAGGCCCAGGCGGAGGCCGCGGCCCACGCGCAGGCTCAAGCGGCATACGCCGCCCAGGCTCAAGCTCAAGCGCAGGCCCAGCAGGCGCAGGCCGCCCAGGCGCGGGCCGCCGTCGTACCGCAGCAGGCCAGGCCGACCGGCCGGGAGCACGTGACGACCGAGGTGCGCCCGGCCGCCGCGCCGCCGCAGTTCGACCTCGAGACCTCGCTGTCGCGCTCCGCCGCGCCCAGCCTGCCCTGGCAGCAGGCCCAGGCGGCGGCCGCGGCGCCCGGCACCGCCCAGCGCCACGCGGCCGGCCCGGTGCAGGCCCGCCCCGAGGACCTCGCGATCCGGCAGGAGGGCCCGACCGGCCCGCCGCCGCGCGCCCAGGCCGCCCCGCGCCGGCTCGGCAAGCCCCTCGCCCCGAGCCTGCCGCGGCTGCACGTGGGCTGGCACGACGTGAACGGGGCGGCGCTGAAGCAGATGCGCGGCGGCACGGGCGCGACCGGCCTGATGCTCGGCGTGGACTACCAGCGCCAGCCGGTGCCGATCCGGCTGTTCCGCGCCGAGTCGACCCGGGTGACCCTGGTCGGCGGGCTGTGGGCGCAGCGGCTCCTGGTGTTCCGGACCCTCGCCCTGGGCGCCCGCGTGATCGTGATGACCGGCGACCCGCGCCCGTGGCAGGGGCTCGGCGAGTGGGCGACCGGCCTCAACGACCGGCTGGTGCTGTGGAACGACCCGCGCCCGCCCGCGGCTCCGGCCAGCGCCCGCCAGCCGCTGCTGATCGTGACCGACGTCAGCCAGGTCGGCTTCGGCGCCCGCCCCGAGCTGGGCCCGTGGCAGACGCAGGTGACGGTGGTGCGCAAGCTCGGCGCCGAGCACGCGCACACGCTGCAGGGCTGCAACCTGGTGATGCTGCAGAAGCTCAACCGGCAGGAGGCCGCGGTGGCGGGCTCGGCGCTCAACCTCACGGAGAGCGGCACCGGCCTGCTGCAGGAGATGACGCCGGAGATGCTCGCGCTCATGGGCAGCGGCGCCAACCGGTACGTCTGGCTCTCCCCCACCAGCGTCGAGCAGCAGTACCACGGGCCGCCGCAGCGGTGAGCCTCAGCCGTCGTCGCGCGGGCGGTTCCGCTCCTGCATGGCCACGAGGAACAGCCGGTACATCTCGGCGAGCGCGTCGTGCGGGAGCTCCATGCCGTTCGTGCCGCCCGGGTTGAGCCGCAGCGCCGCGCCGCCCTCCCCCGAGCTCTCCGGCCAGGCGACCACGATGTCGATGAACGGCACCGCGACCCACTCGCGGTCGCCGAGCTCGGCCTGCAGGTGCGCCACCGACGTGAAGGCGAAGACGACCTCCCGGCCGTCGACCAGCTCGGTGCGCCACCAGGGGAACTCGGGGTCGGTGACGTCGCGGGAAATGCTGGGCACGATCCGGTCGGTGCGGACCACGGTCCAGTAGGCCGCCTCCGGGTCGTCCGGGTCCGGCTGCGGGTTGGCCTCGGCGAGCTCCTGCTCGGTCGGCAGCGGCAGGAGCAGATGGGCCTCGAGGAGGGCGGCCATGTACGCCTCCCGGTCCTCGGCCAGCACGGCGCGGCGCAGCGCGTCGTCCAGCGGCCACCACTCCGGCTCCCACGGCGGCAGGGTCCGCACCGCCTCCGGCGACAGGAACGCCTGCAGCGGCAGCCCCGGGTCGACGGCGATGCCCCAGCCGCGCTCCTGGATGGCGTGCACGACCTCGAACAGCGGGGTGCGGCGCACGTACGGGATCTCGGGCGGCAGGGCGGCGCCGGAGGTCCACGCCAGCACGTAGGTCACGCCGCCGGCCGGGGACGTCGCCAGGGTCACCGGCTCGCGCCCGGCGGCCGCGGCCGGGCTGATCGGCACGTACAGCGCCTCGTCGGACAGGGCCTTGCAGTACGCGATCTCGTCCCCCGCCGCGACGGCCGCGGCCATCGCCTCCTCGGCCTCCGTGCTCGGCCGCCACTGCTCGTGGCCCGGCAACGTCATGACCAGGTGCCGTCGTCGGCGATGCGGGCCGGGAGGCGGCCGCCCAGCAGCGTGGCGATCGCCTCGTCGAGGGAGGCGCCGGCGTACCAGTCGGCGGTGTGGTCGAGCACGAACACGCGGCCCCGCTCGTCGACGGCGAGCAGCCCGGCGCCGTCGTCCTGCTCGCCGATCGGGGTCAGTCGCGACCGGACCAGCTCGCCGAGCTCGGCCAGGGTCGAGGCGGCGTGCAGGCCGCGCAGCGGGTCGAAGACGATGCCGGTGCGGGCGACCTCGGCGCCGTCGCCCTCGGCGCGGACCGTGAGCCCGCCGAACTCCGCGAGCGCGGCCAGGGCGGCGGGGACCACGGTGTGCTGGTGCCCGGAGGGCGAGGCGTGGGAGGCGAGCGCGAGGCCCCACATGCGGGCGCGGGGCAGCACGTCGCGGCCGGGCTCCCACCCGGCCTCCCGCAGCGCCGTCTCAACGTCGGAAGGGAAACGGCCGGGCGCGCTCATGCGTCCCCCACCTCGATCCCCAGCCAGTCGAGCAGCGCGGCGCAGGTGCGGCACGGCCGGGCCGGTTGCCCGTGCACGGGGTCGCCCTTTTCGCGGATGTGGACGAGCGACAGGCGCGCGCCCCACAGCTCGGCCCGCGCGGCCGCGGGGGTCAGCGGCGCACCGCCGAAGAGACGCTCGGCCTCGTGCAGGCGGTCGGAGATGAGGACGATCTCCGCGCAGTAGCCGGCGTAGCGCTCCCGCGACTCGACCGGCAGCTCGTGCAGGAACCGGCGGATCAGCGAGTGCAGCTCGGGCGGGGTGTCGCCGCGGACGGAGGTGTGCTGGAACACCGTGTCGCCCACCAGCAGCGCGCCCGCGGTGAGCGGCAGTCTGCGGCCGCTCGTCGCCCTGGTCGCCATGCCGGACAGCCTAGCCGCCACCGCGTTCGCCGGTCGCCCATAGGCGGGCGTCGTCCTGAGCGCGGCTGGCTGCGATAATGCGAGTGCACCTTGAAACCTCATTACCGGGGGCTACGATTCGCACACTTCTCGTCTCACCGCAGCAGCGGGGTGCGTACGCCACCATCGGCGACGCGCTCGCCGCGGCCACCGACGACTCGGTGATCGCGGTGGCCCCGGGCACCTACGCGGAAGCCATCTTCGTCACCGGCAAGCGCCTGAAGCTGGTGAGCTCCGACCCGGCGGGCGGCCCCGTCACGCTTGACGCGTCCGCGATCCCCTACCCGGCCGTGAGCGTACGCAACGGCGCGCTGACCATCGAGGGCTTCACCCTGCGGGCGGCCGACGCCCCGGTGGTGACGGCGCGCGGCACCCAGCTCGCGCTGCACGGCTGCGACATCAGCGCCCGCTTCGGGCCGGGCGTCGACCTGGCCGGCGGCTCGATCGACATGCGCAAGTGCACGGTGACCGGCGCGCAGTACGGCGTGGTCGTCGAGGACGCCCCGGGCACCATCGACGACTGTCAGATCAGCGAGGTCGCCGAGGACGGCATCATCGTGCGCATCGGGGCCGACCCGGTGATCACCGCGACCGTCGTGCGGGGCTGCGGGCGGCGGGGCGTGTACGTGTACCAATTCGGCAAACCGACGCTCGAGGGCTGTGAGGTGACCCAGACCGGCGACGCCGGGGTGGTCGTGGCCCACCAGAGCTCGCCGACGATCCGCCGCTGCAAGATCCATGACACCCAGGGCGTCGGCATCTCCGTCGCGCGCGGCTGCGGCGGCGCGATCGAGGAGTGCCAGATCGAGAACACCGGCGTGCCGGCCGTCGACATCGCCGAGGGCGCGACCACGACGCTGGTCACCGCCCGGCCCGACGCGCCGCCGCTGTCGATCGGCGACGGCAGCCCGGCCGCCGGTGGGGACGCGGCCGCGGTCGAGGCGCTGCTGGGCGACCTCGACACGATGGTCGGCCTGGCCAGCGTCAAGGACGAGGTCCGGGGGCTCATCGACGAGATCCAGGTCAACGAGTGGCGGCGCAGCGCCGGGCTCTCCGTCGGCGCGATGAGCCACCACCTGGTCTTCGCGGGCGCGCCGGGCACGGGCAAGACCACCGTGGCCCGCATCTACGGCAAGCTGCTCGCCGCGCTGGGCGTGCTGCCGAAGGGCGCGTTCAAGGAGGTCTCGCGGCGCGACCTGGTCGGGCAGTACCTCGGCCACACCGCCGAGAAGACCTCGGCCGCGTTCGAGGAGGCGCGCGGCGGCGTGCTGTTCATCGACGAGGCCTACACGCTGTCGCGGACCATGGGCTCGGGCGGCGACTTCGGCCAGGAGTCGATCGACACCCTGGTGAAGCTGATGGAGGACCACCGGCACGAGATCGCGGTGATCGCGGCCGGCTACACCGCCGAGATGGACGACTTCATCTCGGCCAACCCGGGCCTCGCGTCGCGGTTCACCAAGACGATCGTCTTCGAGAACTACAGCCCGGAGGAGCTCGTGCGGATCGTGCGCCGGATGTGCGCCGCCGACGACTACGTCCTGGGCGACAACGTGGAGCCGGCGCTGCTGCGCCACTTCGCGGCCGTCGAGCGCGACGCCAACTTCGGCAACGCCCGCGACGCCCGCAAGCTCTTCGAGTTCATTCGCAAGGCCCAGGCGCAGCGCCTGCGGGTGCTGGGGCGCCGCCCCAGCCTCGACGAGCTGCGCATCCTTGAGCTGGCCGACCTGGAAGCGGTGGTTGGACAATGACGGAGCCCGTGTCCGAGGCGCAGGCCGAGGAGTTCCGCGCGACCTGGACGCAGACCTGGCACAACTACGCGAAGCCGTTCCTGGTCACCAACATCGTGGTGGCCCTGCTGTGCTTCATGATCGGCTACGTGATCGCCGGCTACCCGGGCATGATCCTGCTGCCGGTCGCCGTCGTGGGCGGCGTGACGCTGCTGCAGCGGGCGGCCAGCCGGGGCCACGGCCTGCGCCTGTCCCCGACCGGCGTGGAGTTCCTGCGCCGCGACGGCAAGGTCGTGCGCATGCGCTGGGCCGACATCCAGGGCGTGGTGGTCATCAACCGCCGCTCCGGCACGGTGATCGCGCCCTACGGCGTGGGCCGGGCCGCGGCGCAGGCCGGCGTCGACATGTTCGCCGACGCCAACACCGGTCCGGGCATCACCGGCGTCGGCGAGATCCTCGACCACACCCAGGCCGAGCGGCAGCGCCAGCAGGGCCCCGTCTGGGTGCCGTTCGGCGACCCGCTGACGGTGAACATGAGCCTGGCCATGATCGACCGCGGCTGGCCGGCGGGGCGCATCGGCGAGTGGTTCCGCCGCTACCGCCCCGACCTGCTGCCGTAGCCGGCTACGGCTGCGGCTGGACGCCGGGGATCTCGACCTTCCAGGGCTTGTTCTCGTCCTTGCTGTCCCAGGCGCGGTACGTCAGGTGGTCCGGCCCCGGCACGCCGTTGACGTCGCGCAGCGCGACCACCACGGCCTCGACGAGCTCCCGGTACTCGGCGCTCGTCGGCGGATACTCGACGAACCGGTGCCAGCGGTACCCGTCCTCGTACACCGGCGGCCGCCAGCCGTGCGCCTCGAGGAGCCGCTGCCCCTGGGGGGTCGGCACCTCCACGACCGACTGGTCCTGCACGGTCTCGCCGCTCACCTCGGCGAACAGCTCGTCGGGATACTGCGCGAACTGCGCGTTCTGCCAGGGCTGGCCCCGGCGGTTGAGGACGAGCAGGATGCCGTCGCCCATGCGGCCCAGCGTCTTACGCAGGGCGGCGGCGAACTCGTCCCACGTCGGCGGCGTCGGCGCGGTCATTCGGCGTCCTCCAGGTCCTCGGCGCGCCACAGGTACACCCGGACCCCCAGCTTCTCGCGCGCCATGGTGAGCACCGACTCCCCGACGCGCCACTTGAGCCGCGGGGAGTTCCCGTCCTGCAGCGCGTAGGCCCGGCCGAACGCGGCGGTGAGGGCGCGGCCCGCCACCGAGAACGCGTCCTGCCGGAAGTCGTCCAGCTCCTGGGTCGACGGCCGCGGCAGCACCGAGTGGATCGGCACGACGACGGTCTTGGCCGCGCCGTCGGGCAGCAGGCCGATGGCGGCCTCGCCGAACCCGAGGCCCGGGTCGCAGAACTTCGCGAACGCGCTGCCGCCCGGCAGCTCCGGCCAGCCCAGCTCCGCCATGATCTGCTCCGGCGCCACCCGGCCCAGCAGCGGCCGCACGGTGAGGATCCGGCGGGCCAGCGCGACGACCTCGTCGCCGCTGAGCATCCGCATGTCGATCGACATGCGAACTACCTTAGCCAACCGGTGTCCGCCCGGTGCACCGCATCCGGAGCCGCGCCGCGAACGAGCGCGGTGAGGGCCTCGTCGATGTCACGGCCGAGGAACCGCTCGACCTCGCCGGCGGTGCCGATGCCGAAGCGCGGGTGCAGCACGATCTCGCAGTTCCAGTCGGGCACGGAGCCGATCGGCAGCAGCGGGCCGCCGAGCCGCCCCTCCGCGTCCGCGAGCCGCGCGGGGTCGCTCGGCGGCCCGGCGGGCCGCAGGTGGAAGGCGGTCACGCGCCAGTCGCGGCCGTAGCCGTACACGGGGAAGGTGAGCCCGCCGAACTCGGCGAGGATCGCCGCGCGCGGCGGGTCCAGGTCCGGCTCGACCGGGACCTGGCGGCCGGGGGTCCAGCCGATGGTCAGCAGCAGGTCGTACACGTCGGGCGGCAGCCGGAACTGCATCGGCGTGGGCGGCTCGAACGGGCCGGGCATGCGCGGCAGCAGGGCCTGGTGGGCCTGGCCGCACCGGTCGGCGTGGACCCGCGGCGGGAAGTGGGCGCGCTCGGTCATCACGTCGAGCAGCGCCTCGGGCGGGGCGACGCCGTGGCGCTCCAGGTAGTACTCCAGCGCCAGCGGCCAGACCCACTCGCCGTCGGTGCGGTAGCCGCGCGGCACCGCGGGCTCGGCCTGCGGGTCGAGCGCGTCGCGGCCCCGGGTGAGCGGGTCGCGGATGATCCAGGAGCCCCGGCGCAGGTAGCGCAGGACCCGGTGGAACCGGCGGTTCTCCGCGGTCATCCCGCCGGGCACGAGCTGCCCGCCGGTGTGCTCGCCCAGCACGGCGAACCGGAACGGCTCGTCGGACTCCCCGATGCTCATCGTTCACCCTCGTCGAGATCGGCGTGCTCGGCCTGCCAGTCGCGGTACCAGTCCTCGAACCAGGGCCGCCCGGCGGCCAGCGGCACGATGGTGGCGACCGTCTCGCGGTAGTACGAGGCCCGCTTGGCCGGGCGCGGGTGCGTGCGCAGCCGCTGGACGTTGCTGAGCCGGTCGGCGAGCTTCACGGCGAGCGCGGCGTCGGGCGCGCCGCGCAGGGCGGCGAGGTACGCGCCCCGGTCACCCTCCTTCGTAACCCACCCGACGAGCTCGGCGACCCGCGGGCCGAAGCGCTCCCGCACCTCGTCGAGGGTGGTCGGGGTGTCCTCGACGACATCGTGCAGCACCGCGGCGCGCAGGGTGTCGGGGTCGCGCTCGCCGACCCCGTCGACGAGCACCTCCAGGGCCTCCAGCAGGTGCTCGACGTACGGCTCCCCGGCCGGGCGGCGCTGGTCGCCGTGACGCTCGGCGGCGAAGGCCAGGGCCTCGTCCAGCGCGGCCAGGGTGTCCGGGCCGAGCGCGCCGGCGAACCGGGCGCGCAGCGCGGGCCAGCCCACGGAGCCGTCAAACGTGCGCGGCACCGGCGGCACCTCCCGGGGCCTCGAAGGTGGTGGCGTGCACGACCGGGGACGTGCCGGTCAGCCGCACGGAGTTGTTGCGCTTGCTCCAGACGGCGACGATGGTGTACCCGGACTGCTCCGACGGCAGCGTGACGTACCCGGGCGACTCGGCCGGGGCCGCGACCGTCCAGCCGCCGGCGTGCAGCGCGCCGGCGATCTGCCGCAGCACCGCCTCGGGCCCGGCGCCGGCGGGCGGCACGGCGAGGTACTCGCCCTCCGTCCGGTACTGCTCCTCGGCGAGCACGACCGAGCCCGGTCCGATCCGGTGCGCCTCGGGCTCGCGGGTGCGCCGCACCCGGGCCCCGCTCACCGCCCCGGCCGCCGCGGCGAGCTGGGCGTCGAGCCACGTGCGGGCGTACTCCAGCCAGCGCCCCATGTCGTCCCAGCCCGCCGGGGTCGGCTGGGCGTCGGGGCGGGGGCGCACGCCGATCGGCTCGCCGGCCTCGAGGTGCCGGGCGCGCCACTCGCGCCAGGAGGGCAGCGGGATTCGGGGGGCTTCCGGGCGTACCGCCGACGTCTCGAAATCCGCGATGAGCCTCCGCTCGCGCAGGGCCGCCCGCGCCGCCCCGACGTCGGCGCGCACGGCGTCGTCGTCGGGGTAGTCGCGGCCGTCGACGACGAAGGCGGGGGTGAGGTCGTCGTCGGCCTCACCCAGCCGGAACACGTACAACGTCTCGCGCTCGGTCACGTCGTCACCTCCGCTTCGCTCCGGACCGCTCACGGCCTGTCCTCCAGCTGGTCCAGCGCGGCCGCCTCCTCGAACGCCTCGCGGACCGCCTGGGCGTCGGCCGCCGAGAGGGCGACGTAGGGCTTGTACAGCGAGTTGTGCTCGATGTCCGCGGCGATCGACGAGCGCAGCGTGGTGAGCTGCAGCTCGATCGCGTACTTGTGCCCGTTGACCTCGATGCCGATGCAGAGCGGGATCACCCGGTACTCCGGGCTCTTCGACTTCGGGGAGGCGTACATGTTGTCCACCTCAACGATCCGGCCGCCGTCGCCGATGCCGAACTCCTGGACGACCGCCTGCAGCGTGCGCCACAGGCTCTTGGTGTCGGGCACGGTGATGCGCGCACCGACGGCGTCGATGATATCGCCGACGCGGTACCAGGGGCGGCCGGGCGCGTTCTCCCGGCCCCGGCTCATCCGGCCGACCTTGTCGATCAGGCCGTCGGCGTCCTTGGCCCGGCTGTTGTAGTCCACCGGCCCGTCCGTCGTCTCGCGGATCCGCTGGGCGATCTCCCCCAGCACCCGGTCGACCTCGGGCTTGAGCTCGTCCTTGAGCCGGTCCGCGTACTCGCGCACCAGCCCCATCTCGGCCTCGCTCGGGTGCGCGCCGACGCTGAGGGCCGGGTCGGAGTCCTTGAGCTCGGCGACGTACCGGTTCATGCGCGTCTGCTCGACCCCGTCGACCACGACCTTGTTGACCCAGTCCGGCACCTTCTCGTAAAGCGGCCCGCGCCCCGGGTTGTCCTCCAGGAACAGGTGCAGGTCACCGCCGTAGCGGGCCAGGGCGTCGCCGCGGGCCAGCTCCTCGAGGTGGCGCAGGACGGTGTCGCGCAGCTCGGGGTTGCGCAGCGAGTTGGTGACGTTGAGCGCGTGCGGGTCGTCCAGCAGCTTCTCGACCACGCCCGCCAGCTCCGGCGAGTGCGGCGCGATGCGCTCCTGGACGAGCTGGTGCGCCTCTAGGTTCGCCTGGGCGTGAGCATGATCCGCCGCAGCTCCGGCTCCGACGGGATGATCGTGCGCGCCGCCCGCAGGGTCTGCTCCGCCTGCTCCCGGGTGATCTCCTGGGAGGCCGGCGGCGGGCTCGCCGCGAAGAATCGCTCCAATGTCGACAGCCGGATGGTCACCGCCCGGCTCGTCCCCGGGGTGGCCTCCGAGATCGTCACCAGGTCCGCCGTCGCGAGGTCCGGGGTCGCGTGGAACCGGTACGCCACCGTCGGGCTCTCCTCCACCTTCAACATCACCCCCACGGCCGCCGGGCTCGGCGTCGTGGACTCCAGGAGCAGGGTGACCCACCCCTCCTGCCGGTCCCGCGGGCTCTCCGGCTCGATCCGCAGCACCGTCGCGCGGGTCCCCGTGCCGTTGCCCAGCCTCATCCCCGGCTCGATGATGCCCCCCATCTGAAAGCCCGAGAGCATCAGACCCTTGCCCGTCCAGTCGAACAGCTTCTCCACCATGAAGCGGATCACCGGCACCCCCTCCGTGTTCGCGCAGCGTCGCGGCCAGCGTGTCGCGGTCGGCGAACGCGGCCGGGCCGAGCTCCACCACGCGGCCATCCGGCCAGGCGACCGCGGCGATGCCCTGTTCCTCCATGTGCCGCACCAGCGACGGGTCCTCGGCCACCCGGACCTCGACGCCGCGCAGGTCGACGCCGGCCTCGTGCGCGACGGCGTACGCGTGGGCGGCGGTCATCGGCTCACCCACCGGCGGCGGCACGTGGTCCGCCGGCGGCACGTGGTCGGACGGTCCTCCGTCGTGCGGCGGCGGCCCACCATCGTGCGGCGGCGGCGGTCCACCGTCGTGCGGCGGCGGCGGTCCACCGTCGCTGTGCATCCGTCCCTCGATCGCGGGCGGGTCCTCGAAGCCGATGTACCGCAGCCGCAGCTCGTACCGCTCGAACCCGACCTGGCGCAGCTCCGTCACGTGCAGGCGCGACCCGGCCGGCAGCAGCGCGTGGCCCGCGGCGTGCTCGCCCGTGCCGCCGATCCAGGCGATGGGCGTTCCCGCCGGCGCGTCGACGACGACCCGCACGTTGCCGAGATCTGCGCGTTCGCCGCCGTCCAGCCGCAGGAACGAGTTCACCGTGACGTCGCCCTCGACCAGGCGCGGCAGCTCGGTCAGGTCGTTCAGGCCGAGGCTGCGCAGGTCCATCTGGCCGTCGATGCGCAGATCGGTGGGCGACTCGCGCATCAGGTCCTGGATGCGGTACGCGTCGGCGCGCAACGACCGGTCGTTGGTCTCGCCGGTGCGCATGAACTGGTTGAAGGTCGAGTCGCCGCCGCCGTGCGCGTACCGCTCGATCGCTCCGCGCTGCGACTCCGACCAGTCGGCCGCCTGCCGGGCGCTCTCCCGCTCGACGAACTCCGGCGACGGCGCACGGAACGGCGAGCCCTCCGGGTCGAAGTGCGGCGCGTGGTTCGTGGCGAGGTCGAGCTCCGTGGCCGCCTGGTGGTGCGCGCGGCCCTCCGGGCTTTCGAGGTACCTGTTGATCTCCCCCTCGAAGTCCGTGTGCCTGCCCTGGGCCGCGTTCAGCTCGTCGACGGCCCGGGCGGCCTCGCGGACCGTCATGCCGTGCGCGAACTCGCCGGTCTCCTTGTACGCCAGCTCGCGCAGGGTGTCGTAGATCAGGTGACCGGGGTTCTCGGGGCGCAGGTACTGGCTGCCCAGGCGGGCCATCTGCCGGACCGTGGCCGGGTCCGGCGGCCGGTTGTGGCGCTCGATCGTCGCGTCGCGCCGGGCGGCGAGCTCGGAGGCCATCCGCGCGGCCGGCTCCCCGGTCAGCCCGGCCGTGGCGACAAGCGCCGCGATGTGCTCGTCGGACAGGCTGCGCAGGGACGCGGCCGCCCGGTTGGTGTCGTGTGGGGGCAGCGCCGGCTCGCCGTCGCGGCTCGGGCCGTGCAGCGGCTCCTGGCCCGTCCGCTCGGCGAGCAGGCGGTCGACCTCGGTCAGGACATGGTCGGGACGGGCCGGCGGGCGCGGCTCGCCGGCCGGTTCGTGGGCCGGTGGCGCCTGCCGGTCCACCTCGCCCCGGATGTGGTCGCGCAGCTGGTCCGCGCCCTGGAAGGCCAGGTCGGCGTCGGTACCGGTGCCGTGGCGCTCCGCCGGGAACGGGAAGCCGTCGGCGTCCGGCCCGTCGTGGCGCGGGGACTGCAGGAAGTCGCGCACCGCGGCGCCGTCGACCTCGATCACGCGGCCGTCGGTGAGCTCGACGCGCAGGACCGCCGAGTCGCCGAGACGACCCATCTCGACACCGTGGGAGACGCGGCTGATGCCGGCCACGCCCTCGATCTCGCCGGGCCGGTTCAGCTCGGCGACCGCCCGGTCGAAGGCCTGCTCGCCGCGCACCCGCGAGTGCTCGGTCGGGCCCTCGCCGACGTCGGCCCGGAACTCGGTCCGGGTGAGGTCGGCGCCGTTGTGCACGAGCGCGTCCCGGGTCCGGGCCACGTGGTCGGCGACCGGCCGGTAGTGGCCGCTGGCGTTGTCGACCTCGACGAGCCGGCCGTGGTCGATCCGCATCGTGCCGGCCCCGTCGACCGCGCCGCCCGCGAACAGGCTCGAGTGGCGGGTGTTCTCGGCCTGGAACCGGTACGCGTGGATCTCCTGCGTGTGCGGGTCGACCGCGTAGATGAACTCCCCGTGCAGGGGCAGGCCCTCGTGGTCGTACAGCCGGCCCTCGGAGAAGCGGACCGTGGCCCGTTCCTGCTGGGCCTCGTTGAAGTAGGGCACGTTGTTGGCACGGTCGGCGTCGATCGTGCGCTGCGGCAGCTCGATCGGCTCGCCGTGCAGCCGCGGCCCCTCGACGGTGATCCGCGGCGGCGGGACCGGGTGCTCGGGGTCGGGCTGCGTGAACTCGATGCGGGTGTGCTCGATCTGCCGCGCGGTCGCCGCGTCGATGCCGTGCTCGGCGTGCACCACGATGTGCGGCGGCGCGCCGTCGACCCACGTGCTCGGGTCCGCGGCGCCCTCCAGCAGGTGCCGCACGTGCGCCTCGACCTCGTGCGGCGTCGCGCCGTGCCAGGCCATCGCGGGCGGTACCTCGGCGTGCCAGACCCGGCCGGCGTTGCTCACGTGCACGCCGTGGACGCTCTCGGGGTCGTGCTGCCCGAGGCTGTCCGGCAGGTGCGTGCCGTTGGCCCGCGCCTCGGCCTCGGCGGCCAGCCGCGCCGCCCGCGCCTCGAACTGGTCGAGCCGCTTCATGTCGGGGTTGAGCTTCGACTGGTCGAAGGGGTGGTCCGTGTCCCTGATGTCGAACGTCCGGACCGTGGTCCGGCTGCTGTCATCGACAAGCACCGGCCGGCCGGTCTCCGGGTCCCGCACGACGCGGGTCCGGCCCGGGCGGGCGGGGTCGGGCTCGGTGACCGCGTCCATCCGGGTGGTGCTGACCTTGTGGTACTCGACGTGGACCCGGCCCTCGCGGATGTCGGTCAGCAGGTTCGGGTGCTCGCGGTACAGCCGCAGCATCTGCGGGTCGTTCTCGAGCATCCACTTGAGGTAGGGCCCGCTGCCCTGCTCCGCCTTGCCGTTGATCTCGGGTACGAAGTGCCCGTTCGTGCCGCCGGAGCCGCCCTTGGCCTCCCAGAGGTCGAGCCGGTTGTACCCGTCCGGCGCGCCGCCGGACTCGTCGTAGCGCAGCGCGATGATGTCCAGCTCGTGCTGGCGGGCCGAGCCGGGGTCGCCGCTGAGGTGCACGTGTTCGGGGTTGACCTCGGTGTGCGGCGGCAGGTTGCCGTGCATCGCCTCGTGGAACGCCACGCCGAGGCCGGCGTGCATGCCCACCGTGCTGCTGGACATGCGCACCACGTGCATGTCGCGGTTGTACTGGTCGTGCAGCTCCTTGAACTTCGCCGCGTACTCGGTGCTGCCGGGGCGGGTCGCGAGCTCCTCGAGCGACTCTTTGAAGCCCTTGCCGGGCTCGAAGTCCGAGGGCTCCAGCTCGAGCCCGAGCTCCTCGTTGATCTCCTCGATCAACGCGGCCCGCTCGTCGTGGAACTTCTGGTTGGCGGCCTCGTGGGCGTCGTGGTACGCCTGCGAAACGTCGTGCACGGCCTCGACCGGGAGCTCCGCGCGCTCCGGGTGGTTGGCGAGCTCGTGCGGCTCCGGGGGGCCCGCGTGCGCGGGGACGTCGATGCCCTGCCGCCCAGGGGTGTCCCAGTCGGTGACGAAGCCGTTCTCGTCACGCAGCTGCCCGTCGGGGAGCCGCCACGTGCCCTTCGGGTCGTTGGCCATGTGCAGCCGTTGGTCGTCGCCCCGGTACAGCTCCCGCGGCACGTGGGTGCCGCGCGCCACCGGCTCCTCGGACAGCTCGAAGGGCTGGTAGCGGTCGACCGGCTCGTCGGCGCTGCCCGCGTTGCGCGGGTGTTCGCCGGCGTGCTCGCCGCCGGCCGGGTGCAGCGGCTCACCGTGCTCGTTGACCGTGATGGACCAGACCCCGGCGACGTTGTCGTGGTACATCGGCCCGTGGTCGGAGATGATGCCGCGCTGCAGGTCGACCCAGACGATGTCACCGTGGATGTTGAGCGCGTTGAACGCGTGGCCCTCGCCGGTGTCGCCCCACTTGATGACGACGATCGCCCCGGAGCCGTCGCCCGCCCGCTCCAGGTCCCGCACGACGCCCTCGAAGCCGCTGGGGTTGTCGCCGTGCATCTGCCATTCGCCGCCGGTCCACGCGGCGATGCGGTCGGCCCCGCGGTGCTCGCCGCCGGCCTGGGGGTCGCGCATGGAGCCGGCGACGGTGGGCTCGCCCAGGTGGTTGGCGAGCCCGGCCATGGAGACGTCGGCGCAGTTGTTGTTGCGGCCCGGCTCCGTGTGGCCGCCGTCGTTGGCACGCAGCGCCCAGTCGCCCTCGCGGACGTCGGGCGACTTGAGCGGGTTGCCGTCCGCGTCCCGCGGGAAGCGGGACTCGAGCTCGTGTACGTCGCGCGCGGTCGGATGGTCCATCTCGTGGCCGGGCCGCGTCTCGCCGACGGACTGCCCGTCGCCGAGGCGCCCGAGCGACTCGGGCGGCCGCTCGCTCTCGGTCCGCGTCGTGTGCTCGCCCGTGCCGGTCTCGTGCTCGCCCGGCTGGTGCTCGCCCGTGCCGGTCTCGTGCTCGCCCGGCTGGTGCTCGCCCACGCCCGGCTCGTGGCCTCCGGGCTCGTGCCCGGACGGCTCGTGGGGGCCCGTTGTGGGTTCGTGCGCCCCCGCGGTCTCGTGCGGGTCGATCGGGTTGATCCCGAAGTCGCGCACGAACGGCTCGCACGACGAGCACGGCGGCGCGAACTCCCCGTGCTCCTGCCGCGACCCGTCCCCGATCCAGTGCGTGGAGACGACACCGTCGCGGAGGTGGTCGCGGGCGTAGGACGGGAAGTCCCCCGGCTCGCCGGCCTCGTGCCACTGCCGCTCGAGGTCGTACAGCTTGTCGGAGACCAGCACCACCTCGGCGCACTTGCCGTGGTTCTGCCCGATGCGCTTGTCGGGATCGTTCTCGGCCGCCGCGCGAATCTCATCCAGGACGCGTTGGGCTTCCGGGTGAACCTGCACGTCGGTGGCCGTACCATCCCCGTGCTTCATCGGCCGCGTGCTCGTGTGACTCTGGATCGTCGGGTCCTCGGGCGTCAGCAGCGCCCCGGCGACGCGAACCCGGTTCTTCTTCCCGAGCCCCTCGTCGTCCATCTGATCGCGAACGGCATCGGCGAGATCCCGCGCCGACCGGTCGACGGCCGCCCGCCCCTCGGGGCTGTTGGGCTCCCCTTCGAAGTGCTGCGGCGGCCCTTCATAGCTACGCGTACCGTCGGCGGTCTCGGTCGTGGAAAGCTTCGACGGCGGCGGCTCTTCCCCGCCCCCACCTCCGGGCCGATCCCCGGGCGGCGGCGGATTGTCGTCGCCCCCGCCGGGCCCTTCGCCCCGCTCACCGGGCGGCCGCTCGCCGGGCCCGTGCTCGCCCCCGGGCACCGTGTCGGTCCCCCGCCCGCCCGCGACCCCTTCGTGCACCGAAACGGGCCGGGTCGGCACGGTCCCGGTGTCGGTACCGCCGATCCGAACCGGCATATCATCGAGCCGGGGAATGGGCACGAACACAGCGGCCGGCTCATCGGCCCGATGCCGCCCACTAGCGTCGCCGCGCTCGGTCCCGTCATGCACCGGCGCGTGCTCGGCCCCACGGACAGGCTCCCCCGCGTGCACGGGCTGCGCACCCGGGTCATGCTCCCCGGGCCGCGCACCGTTCTCACCGGGCCGCGCACCGTTCTCACCGGGCCGCGCACCGTTCTCACCGGGCCGCGCGCCGTTGTCCCCGGGCCGTGCGCCGTCTTCACCAGGCCTGCCCGAATGCTCACCGGGCCGAGCCGAGCCATCCCCGACCTGCGTGTGCTCTCCAGGCCGCGCCCCGTTGTCCCCAACCTGCACGTGATCGCCCGGCCGAGCCCCGGCCTCGCCCACCTGCACGTGCTCGCCCGGCCGACCCCCGGTCTCCCCGGCCCGCACATGCTCACCCGGCTGCGCCCCATGGTCCCCGACCTGGACATGCTCGCCCGGCTGCGCCCCGTGATCCCCGACCGGCACGTGTTCGCCGGGCCGGGCCTCGGTCGACTCCGGCGCCCGGAAAGACCCATTGGTGCGGTTCTCCTCGGCCGTACGCCCACCCTCGGTCGTACGCGCCCCGTCCCCGCTCCGATCCCCGGCCCGCCCGGACTCCCCGGTCCTGCCCTGATCCCCGCGCCCGGTCCCGTCGGTGCCCCGCCCGGTCCCGTCGCCGCTACGTCCGGTCTCCCCGGTCCGGGTCTGCTCACCGGTCCGACCCTGCTCGCCGCCGCGCCCGGTCCCGTCAGCGCCTCGCCCGGTGCCGTCGCCAGTGCGCCCAGTGCCGTCGCCGGTCCGCCCGGTGGCGTCCGTCGTTCGACCGGTCGCATCGGTGGTACGCCCGGTCGCATCCGTGGTACGCGCCCCGGCATCGGTGGTCCGCGCCCCCGTGTCGGTGGTCCGCGCTCCGTCCGCAACCCCGGCCGGCCGGTCCGCGCCCATGACGGCCGCGGGATGCTCGGCCACCGTCGACCCACCGGTGCCCGCCGCGCCCCGATCCCCGGCCGGCCCGCCATCGGTTCCGGCATGCGCACCGGTGTCGGCCGCCGCGTGAGTCCCCGTCTGGGTATCGGTCACGCGCGGCCCGGTGTCGGCCCGCTGCGTGACCGGGTCTCCGGCCGTCTGCGTGACCGGCTCGCCGCCGCGCTGCGTAACCGGATCCCCGCCGCGCTGGGTGACCGGGTCGCCGCCGCCCTGTGTGCCGGAATCCCCGCCACCGTGGGAGCCCGCGCCGGCGTTTGAGTCCACGGGGGCGGCGACCGAGCCGCCGGCCGGATTGTCCGAGGCCGGTGCGATCGATTGCCCGTCCCCCGGAGTGTAATCCGCCCCTGTGACACCCGTCCCGGACCGATCACCGCCCGTAGTGCCGCCATCACCGGTAGCCCCGCGATCGCCGGTCGCGCCGGAATCCCCGGTCGCGCCACGGTCGCCCGTCGCACCGGTGTCGCCCGTAGAACCACGATCGCCGGTCGCACCCGAGTCGCCGGTAGCACCTCGATCGCCCGTCGCGCCCGAGTCGCCCGTCGCGCCATGGTCGCCCGTTGCGCCCGAATCGCCCGTCGCACCATGGTCGCCCGTCGCGCCCGAGTCGCCCACGTTGCCCATGTCGCCGAGGTTCGGGTCGCCCACGTTGGTGTCGCCGATGCCGTGTGTGCCGTTCTCCCCGGTGGCGCCCGTCTCCCCCGAACCGCCCGTCTCGCCCGGTCGGCCGGTCTCCCCCGGGCGGCCGGTCTCCCCCTCGACGTGCGGAGCGGTGGCCCCGTGCGGGTTGCGCAGCGCGCCGATCCCGCCCATGGTGCCGCCCATCCCGGCCCCGGCCAGGAACGTCTCGAGGGAGATGCCCTGCGTGATGTTCTTCCAGCTCCAGTCGCCGGTCATGAAGCCGGTGGTGAGCATCATCGACGCGGGCATGATCGCGGCGTTGGCCAGGCCGTGCACGCCCATGTTGGCGGCGACCCGGGGCCAGCGGCTCTTGATCGGCAGGTGGACGAAGTTGAGCGGGAAGGTCAGCGCGCCGGTGATGGCGCCCGAGACGAGGCTGTTGAGCAGGGAGTGGGTGTCGAGCTCCTTGCGGTTGCCCTCCTGGATCTGGATCTCCTGCGCCAGCCAGTCGGTGCCGACCGAAAGAGCGATCTGCTGTACCTCATGAATGACGAACTTCACGAAGAGCTTGCGGATGATCCCCTTGCCCACCCACTGGATCAGGCGCTGCAGGACTCGCCCGGCGATCGTGCGGGCCGTGGCGACCGCGGCGCCGGCGGCCGCCTCGGAGCCGCCGAAGGTGAACGCGGCGAGGATCTGGCAGATGACGATCGTGATGACCGTGATCACCAGCGTGATCATGAGCACGAGTTTCGCGTACTCGATCTCCATGGCGGCGTTCTCGGCCCCCGCGGAGTAGTTGAGCGCCATATCGGCGACCTGCGGCAGGCCGTGCTGGGGGCCGACGGCCAGCCCCGACCAGTACGTGTTGAAGGCCTCGCCCGCGTCGCCGCCCCACGACTGGGCGATCTGCATGGCGAGGGTGTCGGCGTTGTTGAGCGCCCCGTTCAGCTCGGTCGCGAGGTCCTGCCAGGCGTGCGCGAGATCGCGCAGCTCGTCCTCGTTGCCCTCCGGCCACGCGGAACCGCCGCCGATGATGCAGACGGCGTCCCACAGCCAATCGACGGGATGAAGGTCGGGCTTCTCAATGGCCAACTTGGACGGCTCCCCGTGTCAACCCGCGAGGGGCCGCGTCACTTCTTCTTGAACCATTCGGCGGTCAGTTCGTCGATGTCCACGACGCCCTGGACGCCCTCCTTGACCTGCTCACCGAGCTTGGACAGGGCGACGACCAGGCTCTCGCCGCCGTCGAGCACGCTGGTGCAGGGCGGCGGGTTGCCCTCCAGGTAGTACTTGTTGAAGTTCTTCCCCGGCTCGTCGTTGCCCCACGGCTGGCCGCCGTTGAGCGCGTCGATGCGGGCGCGCAGGCCCCGCCACTGCTTGAGCATGCTCTCGCCGGCGGTCGTGAGCTGCGTCGCGGCGCCCAGCGCCTGTTTGGGGTTGACCGCGGTGCTGTCCGTCATCGCTGCTCCTTCTCCTTCTCCGCGTCCACCGCGAGCAGGCCCAGCTCGGAGTCGAGCTTGTGGGTCATGCCCTGCAGGTCGAACGCAAGGTGCGCCTGGACGTCCGACTCGGCCATGAACGGCTTGCACGCGTCGGTGACCTGCTTCATCGCGTCGGCCGACGCCGCCTGGATCGTCTTGGTGATCGACTGCGCCAGCTGCCGGGAGTCCGGGCGGCGGTAGATTCGCGCGTCGATGTCGAGCCGGATGAGCTGGCCGCGCGGCCCGACGACGGCGGTGATGAAGCCGTCGTCCGACTTCGCCGTCGCGGTGATCGCCTGCAGCTTCTGCTGCAGGGTGCCCATACCGCCACGCACCCGCTCGAGCTCGCCCATCAGCTCGTCTGCGCGCGCTCGGAGCGCACGGTTGTCCAAGGTGCCCTCCCCGTCGCAAGCCGTCCAACCGTACGATACTCAACAACGGCAATACGCCACCAGTGCGAATCGATGTCACAGAAGGGCTCCGACGTGCAGCGCAAGCGTTGGTTCGCCGCCTTCGCAGCGCTCGGTGCCGCGGCGGCGCTGCTCACCGTGCCGCAAACGGCACTCGCGGGGCCACCTCCGGCCGGAACGTGCAACAACCCCGCCAAATCGGGTGACGTGGTCAAGGAGGCGCCCTGGCCGCAGCAGGCCTTCGGCACGTCGCGGATCTGGCCGACCACGACCGGCGCCGGCATCACGGTCGCGGTCGTCGACTCCGGTGTCGACGGCGCCCACCCGCAGCTCGCGGGCCAGGTGCTGCCCGGGTTCGACTTCCTGCGCAACGCCGCCGGGGCCGACTTCGACTGCACCTCGCACGGCACGGCGGTGGCGAGCATCATCGCGGCCAAGCACGCCAACGGCGTGGGCTTCGAGGGCCTGGCCCCGGGCGTGAAGATCCTGCCGATCCGCGTGTCCGACCACGAGGAGGGCACGAACGGCGAGGCCGCGCCGCCGGACGTCTTCGCCAAGGCGATCAGGTACGCCGCGGACCAGGGCGCCCGCATCATCAACATCTCGCTGAGCCTCGACGCCGACTACCCGGCCGTCGCCCAGGCCGTCGACTACGCGATTAACACCAAGGGCGCGCTCGTCGTCGCCGCGGTGGGCAACCACCACTCGACCGCGGATGCGACCCCGCCACCGATCGGCTCGCCGAAGAACCCGATCCCGAGCGACCCGCCGTCCTACCCGGCGAGCTACCCCGGCGTCCTCGGCGTCGCCGGGATCAACCAGGACGGCACCCGCGTCGCCGAGTCGCAGGTCGGCCCGTACGTCGACATCGCCGCCCCGGGCAACCTCGTGCTCGGCGCCACGCGCGAGCGCGGCCACCAGTACTGGAAGGGCACAAGCTTCGCCGCGCCCATCGTGAGCGCCGCCGCGGCCCTGGTGTGGTCGGCCCAGCCGGGCCTGAAGAACTCCGACGTGTCGTGGCGGCTGCAGGTGACCGCGGACCGGATGGCGGGCGCGCAGCGCAGCAACGAGTTCGGGTACGGCATGGTCGACCCCTTCCGCGCCGTCTACGAGACCGTGCCGAAAGAGGGCGCGGCCACCCCGCCGCCGATCCCGCCCGCCGTGAAGGACGCGGCCGCCGCCGCCCGCCTGAGCCGCTGGCGGGCGACGGGCCGCATCGCCACCTTCGCCGGCCTCGCGATCCTGGTCGCCGCCTTTGTGATCTTCGCCATGCGGATGGCGGTGCGCCGCGGCCGGGCCCGCAACTGGCGCCCCGGCGAGGTCCGCCCGGTCCCGCGCCGGGCGCTCGACCCGGACATCGAGCCGGAGGACGTGTTCTTCGCCCTGCCGAGCCGCTCGTCACGCCCCGACTGAGGCCCGCGCCCGTAAGAAACGACAGAACCAACAGATCCGAAAAGTCCGAAAATTCGGGTGGAAACCACCGTGCCCCCGCCGAACGAACGGCGAGGGCACGGCGCACAGCAGCGGTCAGGAACGGCCGATGGCCGGCCCCGCCTCCGGCGACGACGGAAGGTCGGGCGTGTCGATGACGGCGCCGCCCTGGTTGGGCCGCTCCACCGTCCACAGCTCGTCCTCCGTGGCCTCCCCGTGGTAGTCGTGGTCGGCCCGCTGGTCGCGGCGCACCGGCCGGTAGCCCTGCTCCCCGGAGCCGGGACCACCGCGCCCGCGCAGTGCGGGGTTGCGCCCCGCCTCTTCCGGCATCGAGGCGCCGGCCGGGCGCGGCGCCCCGCCGCGGCCCTCGATCGCCGGGCGCGACGCCTGGCGGTTGAAGGCCTCCTGCTCCTCGATCGGCAGGCCCGGGGCGCGGCGGCCGCTGAGCCGCTCGCCCGGCGCGCCGGCGCGGCCCGCGCCGCGCTGGCCCGGCGGCATGCCGTTGCCACGGCCGCCGAGGCGCTCGTTCTCCGGGCCCACGTGGCCGGACTGGCCGCCGGGGCCGCGACGGCCGCCCAGGCGGGGCGGCATCGGGCTGCGCGGCGTGCCGCTGCGCGGCATCTCCTCGCTCAGGTCGGGGCCGTGGACGCCGCCGGGGAGGCGGCCCTTCGACCCGCGCAGGTTCGGGTTGCCGCGGCCGGGCGGCATCGGCGGGCGGGCGCCGCCGCCGGGCGGCGGGCGCATGCCCGAGAGGTTCGGGCGGCCGGGCAGCTGCGGGCGCAGGCCGCCCTGGCCCTGGCCCAGGCGCTGGGCCGCCTCGGCCGGGTCGAGGCCGGACAGGCCGCCGCCGGCGCGGAAGTTCGGGCCGCCCGGGAACGCCGGCAGGCCGGGCACGCCCATCGTGGGCACCACGCCCGGGCCCGGGGCCGGGGGAAGGTGCATCTCGGGCAGCGGCGGCAGCGGAGGCGCGACCGCGCCGCCGGCCAGGGTCAGGGCGTGGTCCGGGTCGTACCCGGGCACGCCGAGGCCGGCCAGCTGCGACTGGAGCTGGTTCGGGTCGGGCGGCGTGATCTTCGGGATCGACGGCGGGTTGAGGATCGGCGGCGGCGGGATGCTGCCACCGGGGCCGCCGGGGTGGATGGTCGGCCGGACCGGCACCGCCGCGTTCGTCGGGCCCTTGTACCGCGAACCGTGCGTCAGGTGGTTGAAGTACACGCTGAGGTAGGTGTCCGCGAGATCCTTGACGAACGGCTTGATCTTCGCCGTGTATTCCTTGATCAGCCGCTTCTTGCGGTCGTCCTCGGGCTCGACCTCGTTCGACGTGGCGCTGTAGCCGTGACCGCCGCCGACGTAGCGCTTGGTGACCGCCGGCGCCGAGCCGGCCACGCTGCCCGGGTTCTTGATCGCCGCGACGAACTCGTTCCAGATCCCGAGAGCCTTGCCCTGGTTGTACTTGATCGTGCTGGCGAGCACGTCGAGGCCCTCCGCGTTGGTGTTCGCGGCGTCCTTCCACTCGTCGATCGAGGACAGCGAGGCGCCGATCTCGCGCAGGAACACCTTTGACGCGTCCGAGGTCCAGTTGGCCGCGAGCTCGTCGGTGTACCGCCGCAGATTGCGCCCGGTGTTGTCCAGCAGCGTGTGCACCCGGCGCCACATGTCGGCCAACGCGGTCGCGCGCGCGTCGGAGTCGATCTGGATCCAGGGCCACATCATCTCGATCGTCGTCGACTCCGCGTCCCAGTCGGTGGGGTTGTAGTCGACGATGTCGTTCGAGGAGGAGTAGTTGTCGTACTGCGAAACGCTCGGGGGGAGTGTGTACTTCACATACCCGTAGTACTGGTCCGTCATCGGTGTCCCCGTCTCACTTCTTCAACGGGTCTTCGGGCGCGCCCATCATGTTGTTCCCGTTGTCGTTCACGTGGTAGGCGTTGTTGCCGTCGCCCACCGTGAAGCCCTGGTCCCAGGTGTTGAAGTACGTCGAACCGGGGGTGGGCGGGATGACCCCCTCGGTCTCCGCGCCGTACTCCGACGCCTCGAACGACGTGTTGTCGGTCGAGGCCGGCGGCGGCTGCTGCTCCTTGAGCTTGTCCTGCAGCGTGGGGCGCCCGTCGGACGGCCAGAAGACGTCGTACACGTCGTCGACCTTGGCCTTGCCGAGGTCGTCGCCGCCGAGGTACTCGTAGTAGATCCCGACCGCGGCCGAGGCGATCGCCTGCAGGCTGAACGCGACGTCCTTGAGCATCTCGCCGGTGGCCGCCAGCGCGTTCGCGTGCACCCCGCGGTAGAGCTTGGCCTCCCCGAAGCCGGCGAAGGTCGACTGGACCTTCGTCATCGGCAGGACGCCGTCCTTCAGGTTGGTGTTGTAGTCCTCGATCTCCTTGTTGACGTACGTCACATAGTCACCGAGGCTCGAGACGTTGACCTTGATGTCGGTGTGTTCGACCGGCTTCCAGGAGTCATGCCCCGGCTTGTAGTCATAACCGTCTCTGGTCATTCGCCCTCCCCGTCGGCCGAAGTCGTCCCGATAGATTTAACTCAATCATATAGTTCACGCACCACAAGAAATCGAGGTTCATCAGCTCGGCGGCGGACGCCAGGCCAGCTGGACGAGCCGGCCGCCCTCCTTGCGCGTCACGTAGTACCCGCGGCCGGGCGGCTGGTGCGACGAGCGGACGTTGCCCAGCAGCGCGCCCTCGTCCCGCTCGCCGGACAGCAGCATGCCGGGCGAGCCGAGCTCCCGCAGCCGCATGAGCACCGGCTCGTACAGGGCTCGGCTGGCGCCGCCGGTGCGCCGGGTCAGGATCAGGTGCAGGCCCACGTCGCGGGCCTGGCTGAGGAAGTCCAGCAGCGGCGTGACCGGGTTGGTGCTGCCCCCGGCGACCAGGTCGTAGTCGTCGACGAGGACGTACAGCTCCGGGCCCTTCCACCAGCTGCGGTTGCGCAGCTGGTCGATCGTGACGTCGGGCCCGGGTAGCCGGCTCTTGAGCACCGCGACGACCTCGCTCATGATCGTCTGAGCCGTCTGCGCGGAGGTGCCGGTGCCGATGAGGTGCTTGCTCTCGAACGCGCCGAGCAGGCTCCGCCGGTAGTCGACCACGATCATCCGAGCCTCGTTGAGCTCGTACCGGTCGATGAGCGCCTGCCCGAAGGCCCGCAGGAACGCGCTCTTGCCCGACGCGGAGTCGCCGAAGAGCAGGAAGTGCGGGTCCTGGTCGAAGTTCACCCAGACCGGGCTCAGGTCGGCCTCCGCGATGCCGATCGGGATGCCGGCGCGCTCGCGGTCGGTGATCGGCAGGCTCTCGTACGGCAGCATCGCCGGCAGCAGCCGCACCGGCGGGGCCCCGGCCGCGGGCCAGCTCTGGCGGATCTCGGCGACCAGCTTCTCGACGCCGTCGGAGAGGTCCTCGACCGTCTGCTGCCCGTCGACGCGCGGCAGGGCGCCGAGGAACTGCAGGCCGCCGGGGACGATGCCGCGGCCCGGCGTGCGGTCGGGCACGTTCATCGCCGCGCGCCGGTCGATCTGGGAGTCGCTCGGGTCGCCCAGGCGCAGCTCGAGGCGGCTGCCGAAGAGGTCGCGGATGGCGGGCCGGACGTCGTTCCAGCGGGTCGCGGAGGCGATCACGTGGACGCCGTAGGTGAGTCCGCGGTTCGTCAGGTCGTTTATCGTCCCCTCGAGGTCCTCGAAGTCGGAGCGGATCGTCGACCAGCCGTCGATGATCAGGAACACGTCGCCGAACGGGTCGTCGGCGTGCTGCCCGGCCCGGCGCGCCCGGCGGTAGGTCGCCATCGAGTCGACGGCCGCCGCGGCGAAGCGCCGCTCGCGCTCGGCCAGCAGCACGTAGAGCTCGGCGACCGTGCGGCGCACCGCGCCCGGGTCGAGCCGGGTGGCGACCCCGCCGACGTGCGGCACCTCGCGCAGCGTGCCCAGGGCGCCGCCGCCGAAGTCGAGGCAGTAGAACTGGGCCTCGCGCGGGGTGTGCGACAGGGCCAGGCTCAGCACCAGGCTGCGCAGGATCGTGCTCTTGCCGCTGCCCGGGCCGCCGACGACGACCGCGTGCCCGGCCGAGCCGGCCAGCTCCCACCAGACCGGGTCGCGGCGCTGGTCCAGCGGCCGGTCGACGATGCCGAGCACCGCGTGCAGGCTGCCCTGCAGCTCCGCCACCTGCACGGTCAGGCCGCGCTCGGGGTCCACGATCCGCGAGGGCAGCAGCGTGTCGAGCGACGGCGGGTCGGACAGCGGCGGCAGCCACACCTGGTGGGCCGGTATGCCCTTGCCCCGCATGCGGTCGACCAGGAGGTCGAGCATGCTCTCGCCGACGACGTTCTCCTCCTCCTTGACGACCACCGGCTCCTCGGTCACCGGCGGGGCGACGTAGCCGCTGACGTAGTCGCGCACGACCGGCCCGCCCCCGGCGGCGGCCAGGGCGACGGCGGTGTCGCGGCGGTACACGCCCGAGACGTACGCGGCCCGGAAGCGCTTGAGCGGCTCGGTACCGAAGCGCAGGTAGCCGTGGCCGGGCGAGCGGGGCAGCTCGAAGGCGGCGACGTCGCCGAGCACGATGCGGCTCTCCACCGCCGAGAACGTCCGCAGGCCGACGCGGTACGACAGGTGCGTGTCCAGGCCTCTGAGCCGGCCCTCCTCCAGCCGCTGCGAGGCGAGCAGCAGGTGCACGCCCAGCGACCGGCCGACCCGTCCGATCTGCACGAACATGTCGATGAAGTCCGGTTTGGCGGTGAGCAGCTCGCTGAACTCGTCGCAGATGATGAGCAGGCTCGGCAGCGGCTGCAGCGGGGCGCCGGCCGTGCGGGCCTTCTCGTAGTCGCGCTGGGAGGCGTACATGCCGGCCTTGCGCAGCAGTTCCTGGCGCCGCAGCAGCTCGCCGTTGATGGCGTCGGTCATGCGGTCGACCAGGGGCAGCTCGTCCTCGAGGTTGGTGATCACCGCGCTGGTGTGCGGCAGCACGTCGAGCTTGGTGAAGGTCGCGCCGCCCTTGAAGTCGATGAGCACGAAGTTGAGCACCTCGGAGCTGTGCGTGACCGCGAGCGCGAGCACCAGCGTGCGCAGCAGCTCCGACTTGCCGGAGCCGGTGGCCCCGATGAGCAGGCCGTGCGGGCCCATGCCGTCCTGCGCCGACTCCTTCAGGTCCAGCTCGACCATCGTGCCGTCCGGCGACCAGCCGATCGGCACCCGCAGCCGGTCGCGCTGCGGGCGCGGCACCCAGTGGCGGGTGGGGTCGTAGTCCTCGGGCGAGCCGATCTCGAGCAGGTCGGTGAGGTCGATGGTGCCGGTGGCCCGCTGCTCGGTGCGCGAGGCCGCGGAGAGCCGCAGCGGTGAAAGTTGCAGCGCCAGCGCCTCCGTCTCGGCCAGGCTGAGCCCGTCGGCCCGGCCGACCTCGGCCTTGCCCTCGAAGGTGCTGCTGGACAGGGCGCCGCCGGGGTCGATGCTCAGCACGAGCGCGGTCTGGTCGAGCAGGCGCGGCGGCGGGGTGGACAGGTCGAGCACCGTGACGCCCTCGACGCCGCCCTCCGTCATGAGGTGGTCGGAGCCGAGCACGTCGCCGCCGTCGAGCACGACGATGAGGTGCGGGCCGCCGACCCGCTCCGAGCTGCCGGACGGGTTGAACCGGGGCCGGGAGCCCAGCACGTCGTCGAGCATCGCCTCGAGGCCCGGCACGTTTGTCGAGACCAGGCGCAGCTGGCCGAGGGCGTCGTTGCGCCCCGGGTGCAGCGCGTGCGGCAGCCACTTGGCCCACTCCCACAGCCCGGCGCTGCCCGGCCCGGCGCACACCGCGACGAGCAGGTCGTCCGGGGAGTGGAAGGCGGCCGCCTGGGCCACGATCGCGCGGGCCAGTCCGCGGGTCTGCTCGATCCCGCCCTGCATGTACACGCGGGCGAAGCCGTCGAGCGCCATCACGATCGGCAGGTCGTCGACGGTGGCGTAGGTCGTCACGAACCGCCGCAGCGCGACCGCGCACATCGGGTCGAGGTCCTCCAGCGGCTTGCTCGCCGGGGGCACCAGGGGCGTCGCGAGGTCCTGCGGGCCGAGCGCGAGGCGGACCATGCCGAAGTCGGCGTCGCCGGAGCGGCGCTCCCAGAGCCGCTGGCTGGCCGGGATCGACCACAGCGCATCGGGGTCGGGGTAGCGGTACAGCTGCGCCGCTCTCTGCTTCTGCCCGGCGCGGCGCACCTGACGGCGGCGCTGGGAGAGGTGGCGCATGTAGTTGCGCCGGGCGAGCAGCATCTCCTGCCGCCCCGGGCCCGCGTTCTGGCCGAACTGGGACGCGAGCATGCCGATCGCGGACAGGCCGAACATCGCGCCCGTCATGTAGGCGAGGGGGCCGCCCCGCTGACCGGCGAACATCAGCGCCATCGAGCCCGACCCCGCCAGCATCGGGATCATCATGAGCATCTGGGTCCAGCCCTTGCCGGTCGGGGCTGGGACCTCCGGTGGCGCCTCCAGCAGGACCTCGCCCGAGGGGTACTCGGGCTCGGCCCGCCGCGAAGGCCTGCGGCGCACGACAGTGCTCACGTCGAGCTCATCCCTCCCCGTAGAACCCGTTCGATCACCCATGCTATCCACAGGGCTGCTAGGTTGGGCACTCTCGTTCGGGCGCTGGAACTGGCAGGGAGCACGGGGCGATGGCCGAGAACGTTGGTGCCGGGCTGGCCCGGGTGGTGCTGGCCGCACCCAAGCGGCGGCTCGACCTGGCGCTGCCGGAGCAGATTCCGCTGGCCATGCTGCTGCCGGGGGTACTGCCCCGGGCCGGCGAGGCCCTGGCCGACGACGGCCTCGACCACGGTGGCTGGGTGCTGCGCCGCACCGACGGCAGCACGCTCGACATGAGCCGCACCCTCGCCGCCCAGGACGTCCACGACGGCGACATCCTGCACCTCGCGCCGCGCTACGAGGAGTGGCCCGAGCTCGAGTACGACGACGTGGTCGACGCGATCGCGGCCGGGGCCCGCCGCTACGGCGCCGCCTGGACCCCGGCCGCGACCCGCGTCACCGGCCTCGCGACCGGCGTGCTGCTGCTCTTCGGCACCCTGGCGCTGCTGTTCTTCGCCGGCCCGTCTTGGACGCTGCCCGGCATCGTCGCGCTGGTGATCGCCGCGGGCCTGCTGACCGGCGGTTTCGTGCTGTCCCGGGCGATGTCCGACGCCACCGCGGGCTCGACCCTGGGGGCGGCGAGCCTGCTGTACGCGTTCGCCGGCGGCCTGCTCCTGCTCGGTGGCGACGAGAAGCTCTCCCGCCTCGGCGCCCCGCACCTGCTCACGGGCGCGGGCGCGCTGCTGGCCTTCGGCGTGATCGGATACGTCGCGGTCGGCGCGAACATCCGCCTCTTCGTGGCCGGCATCTTCGCGGGCGCCATGGGCGTGCTCGCCGGCCTGCTCGGCCTGACCTCGCTCGGCGCCCCGGAGTGCGCCGCGGCCCTGGTCGGCCTGCTGGTGCTGCTGGCCCCCGTCCTGCCGCTGACCTCGGTGCGGCTGGGCAAGGTACCGGTGCCGCAGCTGCCCCGCACGACGGACGACCTGCTGCAGCAGGACCCGGTGCCGCCGGCCGTGACCACGTACGCGACAGTCGCCCGGGCCGACGAGATCTTCACCGGCCTGCTGTTCGCCTTCGCGGTGCTCAACGTCGCCTCGTTCTGGCTCATCAGCCGCGAGCACGGGATCATGGCGGGTGTCCTGGTCGGCGTGGTGGCCGCGGCCAACATGCTGCGCGCCCGGCTCTTCGCGACCGTCCGGCACCGCCTCCCCCTGCTGCTGACCGGCCTGGCCGGCATCGCGCTGCTCATGGCCCGCCTGACCGGGGCCTCGTTCGCCGTGCAGGTCGGCGTCGGGGTCGCGCTGCTGGTGGTGGCGGTGCTCGCGGTGACGGCGGGGATGCGGTACAGCGTACGGCCGCCCTCGGTCTACCTGGGCCGGCTCGCGGACATCTTCGACGTGCTGCTGGTGCTGGCCACGATCCCGATCGTCTGCCAGGTGCTGGGCGTGTACTCGTGGATTCGCGGCCTCGCGGGATGAAACCGGGGAAGCCGGGCGCCCCGCGCCCGGCTTCCGGCCCCGCCGGTCAGGGCGCGATGACCTCGCCCGAGTCGTCGACCTCGGCGAACGGCTCGCCGCGGACCAGGCGCGTCACGGCCTCGTCCGGCGTCGCCCCGACCAGGAACTCGCCCACCTCGTGGAGCAGGAAGACCCGCCCGTCGGCCGCGGCCACGATGTCGCTCGGGCCGTCCTCGAACCAGGCCAGCGGGAACACCGGCATCCCGAGGTCGGCGGCGAACTCCACGAAGAGGTCGGCCAGCAGCCGGCCCTGCGTGGGCCAGAACTGCACGTCGAAGCCGCCCGTGGCCACGCCCGGCTGCTTGAGCTGACGAAACGCCAGGCCGCCGAACTCCTCCAGGATGCGCCGGGCGACCGGGAACAGGGGCAGGCGCGCCTCCAGGCCCGGCGTGGCCGCGTAGACGTCCCGCAGCCAGCTCGAGATCCAGGTGCCGACGTTGCGGTCCGAGCGCCAGCCCGCCTTGGCGAGCACCTGCCGCACGTCGTCGGGGAACCGCCGGCGGGCCGCCACCTCGAGCTCGTAGAGCTCGGCGACGCCCTGCGGCGACAGGGACGGCCACGTGGTCAGCTCGCCCGACTCCTTGTCGATCACGGCCAGCGGCGCGCCCAGCACCTCCGGCGGGCGGTCGGGGTCGGACGGCGGGACCTTCGCCCACGCCACGAACCCGTGCTCGAACTCGAACAGCCCGACGTCGCCCCCGCTGACGGGAAGGCTGGCCAGGGCCCAGGGCCGGGCGATCTGCGTGGCCTCATCAGACGTCACCAATGCCGCACCTCCGTGGTCGCTGGCCTATCGTATGCAGCCGAGCGCCGCGCAAGCGCGAGGGCCACGGGGAGGGGACCAACCGGACATGCCGTCCCGACGGGAACAGATCCAGTCCTATCAGTACCTGATGCAGCGTGTGGTCAACGCGTTCGTCGCGGGCGAGGCCGACCCGGCGATGTCGCCGACGCGCCGGCTGGCCGGGGCCGGGTACGCCAGCGTCATGGTCGCCGTGCTGGTGCTCGCCGTCTTCGGGGTGATCGGGCTCGTCAAGCACGGCGGCAACACGAGCTGGCAGGCCAGCAACGCGGTCGTCATCGAGAAGGAGACCGGGACGCGGTACGTGTACCGCGACGGCGTGCTCTACCCGGTGGCCAACTACTCCTCCGCGGTGCTCGTGATCGGCCAGCCGGCCACGACCGTCTCGGTCTCCCGGGAGTCGCTGACCGGCGCCACCCGCGGCCCGCTGATCGGCATCGCGGGCGCGCCCGACGCGCTGCCCCCCGCGAGCCGGATGAGCCGCTCCGCGTGGGCCATGTGCGCCGTGGCCGGCCACGACTCCAGCGGCGGCGCCACCGTGTCGAGCCAGATCATGGTCGGCGCCACCCCGCCCGGCGGCCTCGACCTCGGCGACTCGGCCCTGATCGTGCGCGAGAACAACAGCCAGAAGGCCTACCTGGTCTGGAACGGTCACCGGTACCGCGTCGACTCCCGCCAGACCTTCGCCGCCATGGGCATCGACGGGCAGCCGCGGGTGCTCGTCGACGAGGCGTTCCTCGACACCGTGCCGCTGGGCCTGCCTATCGTCCAGCCACAGGTGGACAACAAGGGCAAAGCGTCCACCGCGCTGAAGAACTACCTCATCGGGCAGCTGCTCACGGTCACCGTCGGCGGCTCCACCACCGGCTACCTCGTGCGCGCCAACGACATCATGCCGGTCACCGGGGTCGAACAGGCGCTGATCCTGGCGGATCCGGGCACCGCGGCGGCGTACCCGAACGCGACCCCGCAGGCCAAGGCGGTGCAGGCGGCCGAGGTCGCAAACGTGGCCAAGGCCAACCGGCCGCAGACCGACCTCGACCCGCCGGCCCAGGTGCCCTCGATGGCCGCCGTCGACCCGGACAAGACGCTGTGCACCACCTGGGCCGACGGGCAGGGCGCGGCGAAGGTGCTCGTCAACGCCGGCCCGCAGCCGGAGGGGGCCGGCATCGCCACCAACGGCAACGCGACCGACCAGGTCGCGACCCGGGTCGTCGTGCCGTCGGGCGGCGGGGCGGTCGTGCGCTCGGCCCAGTCGGCCGACACCGACTCCGGCCAGGTGTTCTTCGTCACCGACCAGGGCCGCCGCTACGCCCTGGTGAACCCCGCGCAGCTGGCGTGGTTCGGCTACGGTTCCGTCAAGCCGATCGAGCTGCCGTCGTTCGTCGTGGCCCGGATTCCCGCCGGACCCGGCCTCGACCCGAGGGCGGCGCAGCGTCCGCTGGCGGGCTAGCGCGCCAATCCGGGCACCGCCCACTACGGGAAGTGGGAGAACTTCGATACGGTGATATACACAAGCGCCGCCCCACGGGGGCGTCGGCATCCGAATGGAGGTGGGTCTGACGATGGCTGGCAAGGGAGTAACCACTGACGCCGCGGTCATGGCGAAGACCGCTCAGGAGATCGACGGGGCCGCGGACCGGCTCACCGGCATGTTCAACAAGCTGATGAACGAGCTCACCCCGCTGCAGTCGTCCTGGGTGGGCGCCGGCGGCTCGTCGTTCCAGGGGATCAAGGACCGTTTCGACGGCGACGTCGCGAACCTCAACGTCGCGCTGCGCAGCATCGCGCAGGCCGTGTCGACGGCGGGCCGCGACTACACCCTGAGCGACGACGAGATGCGCCAGGAGATGCAGCAGGCCGGGGCGAGCGCCGGCGAGATCACGCGCGCACTGATGATCAACTGAGCCGAAACGGGGAGGAACACCATGGCCGGTGACGAGATCGTCGTCCAGTTCGCGGCACTGAACCAGGCGGCGTCCGACATCAGCACCGCGCTGTCGTCGATGCAGTCGGAGCTCGACGGCGTCAACCAGCAGGTGCAGCCGCTGCTCTCCAGCTGGCAGAGCGACGCCCAGGAGGCGTTCGCCCAGCGCAAGGCCGAGTGGGAGAGCGCGGCGAACGACCTGCACCAGCTGCTCAACGGCATCAAGGGGGCCGTGCTCAAGGCCGCCGAGATCATGCAGGCCCGCGAGCAGGCCAACGTCGCCAAGTTCTCCCGCTGAACGCGGCGACAGCGAACATCTGGGAAATGGCCCGGCCCGGCAGCGGCCGATGCGCCAAGCCTCACACTCACGTCTGTGTGGGTGCGCAGGGCCGGGCCATGCCTGTTAACGTGCTCCCCTGACTCGGAGGCAAACCGCAGGGAACCGCGGAACCGCAGAGACTGGTTGGGGGGACCGTTCCGCGATGGCTGACCACACCGATTGGCCATTGATCAGCGTGGTCGTGCCCGCGCTGAACGAGGAACGCAACCTGCCGTACGTGTTCGAGCGCCTGCCCGAGCCGCTGCACGAGGTCGTCCTCGTCGACGGCGGCTCGCGGGACCGGACCGTCGAGGTGGCCCGCCGGCTGCGGCCCGGCATCCTGGTCGTACAGCAGACCCGCAAGGGCAAGGGCAACGCCCTGGCCTGCGGCTTCGCCCACTGCACGGGCGACATCGTGGTTATGATCGACGCGGACGGCTCGACCGACCCGGCCGAGATCCCGCGCTTCATCGCCGCCCTGGTCGACGGGGCCGACCTGGCCAAGGGCACCCGCTTCCGCGACGGCGGCGGCAGCCACGACATCACCCGGCTGCGACGGCTCGGCAACGCGGGGCTCAACCTGGTCGTCAACGTGCTGTTCCGGACGCGGTACTCCGACCTCTGCTACGGCTACAACGCCTTCTGGGCGCGGGCCCTGCCCGGCTTCGACCTGCCCGACCCGCGGCTGCCGGCGCCGGCCGACGGCAGCAAGCTCTGGGGCGACGGCTTCGAGATCGAGACCATGCTCAACGTCCGCGCCGCCGTGGCCGGCCTGAACATCGCCGAGGTCGGCAGCGTCGAGGGCGCCCGGCTGCACGGCGTGAGCAACCTCAACGCGCCGCGCGACGGCCTGCGCGTGCTGCGCACGATCCTGGTCGAGTTCCGCCGCAAGCGCCGCGCCCGCACCACGGACCGCCGCGCCGTGCTCGCGAACACCCAGGAGCTGCCGACGGTGCCCCGGCCGCGACCGGCGCCCACGGGCGTGGTCGCGCGCCACTCGGTGCCGGGAGCGGCCGTCCCCGGCCAGCGCCGTCACCGGCCCGCGCACGACGACGAGGCGCTCGTCGGATGAGCGCACCGGACGTCAGCGTGGTCATCCCCTGCTACTCCGAGCGGCGCTGGGAGCAGCTGCGGGCCGCCGTCGCCTCCGCGTGGGCGCAGGAGCCGCGGCCGGAACGGGTCGTCGTGGTCGTCGACCACAACCCGGCCCTGCTCGCCCGGGCCGAGCGCGAGCTGCCCGGCACCACGGTCGTGGCCAACGAGTCGGAGCGGGGCGCCTCGGGCGCGCGCAACACCGGCGTTCGCCACACCACCAGCCGGTTCATCGCGCTGCTCGACGACGACGCCACCGCCCGCCCGGGCTGGCTGGCCGGCCTGCTCGCGCCGTTCGCCGACCCGGGCGTGGTCGGCACCGGCGGCGCGATCGCCCCGGCGTGGGAGCGGGGCCGGCCGGGCTGGTTCCCGGACGAGTTCCTGTGGGTCGTCGGCGCCTCGTACCGCGGGATGCCCACCGAGCAGGCCCCGGTGCGCAACGTCTGGTCGGAGAGCATGGCGGTGCGCCGCGACGCGTTCCTGGCCGTCGGCGGTTTCCGGGTCGGCTTCGGCAAGGTCGGCGAGCGGGCCCGCCCTGAGGACACCGACCTCTGCCTGCGCATGGGCGAGGACGGCGGCCGCTGGGTCTACAACCCCGCCTCCGTCATCGACCACTCGGTGCCCGCGGCCCGCTCGACGCTGCGCTTCTTCGTGGCCCGCTCGGCCAACGAGGGCCGCGGCAAGGTCGAGCTGGCCCGGCTCAACCTGGGCCGCGAGAGCCTCGGCTCGGAGCAGGACTACGCGCGCGAGCTGCCCCGCGCGGCGGCCCGGGCGCTGCTCGACGGCCTGCGCGGCCGCGGCGCCCACCGGTTCGGCCAGGCGTTCGCGCTCGTCGCCGGGGCGGGCGCGGCCGGCGTCGGGGCCGGCTACGAGTGGGCGTTCGGCGCGCGCCGGCGCAAGGTGCTGGAGCCGGCGGTCGGAACGGCATGAGCGTCGGGATGGCGGTCGCGGACTACAACCTTCCGTCCGCCGCGACAACCGACATGTCCGGAAAATCAGAGAAGTCACAACAAACGTGGCTCCTCGTCCGCGTCCACACCGAGCCGATCGGCGCCCTGGTCGTCGCGGCCGGCGAGGACCCGCACGCGGCCGTGGACCGGAAGTTCGGCCCCGCTGTCGCCGAGCGCCGGGACGGCGACTTCCTGGCGCGGCGCGCGGCGGTCCTGCGCGACGCGCCCCCGATCACGGTCGTCGTGTGCACCCGCGACCAGCCCGAGGCCCTCGCCACGTGCCTCGACAGCGTCGCGCGGCAGCGGTACCCCGACTTCCAGGTCCTGGTCGTGGACAACGCCCCCACCAGTGACGTAACGGAGCAGGTCGCGCGCGCCCGCGGAGTGCGTTACGTGCGGGAGCCGCGGCCGGGCCTGTCCAACGCCCGCAACCGCGCCCTCGCCGAGACCGGCGACGAGATCCTCGCCTGGCTCGACGACGACGAGGTTGCCGACGAGCACTGGCTCGCCGAGCTCGCCCGCGGCTTCGCCGAGCACCCCGAGGCCGGGGTCGTCACCGGCGCGGTCGTCCCGGCCGAGCTGGCCACCGCGGCGCAGGTCTGGTTCGAGGAGTTCGGCGGGCACAGCAAGGGCCGCGGGTTCACCGCCGCCGTCTTCTCCCCCGCCACGGCGAAGGTGCAGAGCCCGCTGTACCCCCTCCCGCCCTTCGGCGCCGGCGCCAACATGGCCTGGCGCGCCGCCGCGGCCCGGGCGATCGGCGGCTTCGACCCCGCGCTCGGCGCCGGCACCCCGGCCATGGGCGGCGAGGACACCGTCGCGTTCGCGAAGGTGCTGCTCGCCGGGGGCACCATCGCCTACCGCCCGGCCGCGCTGACCCGCCACACCCACCGCCGCGACCTGGCCGGCCTCGAGCGGCAGCTGTTCGGCTACGGCGTCGGGCTCACCGCGGGGTACACGAGCCTCGTGCTCGGGCGCCCCGCGCTCGTACCGCGGCTGCTGCGGCTGGCCCCGACCGCCCTGCGCGACCTGCGCAACCCCGACGGGGCCCGGCTGGCGACGGTCGGCCCGGACTTCCCGGCCCACATCCTGGCCAACAACCGCCGGGGCATGCTGCAGGGCCCGGCCGCCTACCTGCGCGGCCGCCGCGAGCAGCGCCGCCGCCCGCGCACGCCCGAGCCGGCGGAGGTGGCCGCGTGAGCGCCCCCGCCCGCCGGACGACCGTGCGCAAGACCCCGCCGCCCGAGCCGCGGACGCCCGCCGGCAAGACCGTCTCCGACGACGAGACCGTCGAGGTGAGCCGCGAGGAACTGATGCGGGTGCACACGACCCGCCGCACCGTGCGCCGCACCCCGATCCCCGCGCCACGCCTGCCCGCCGACGACGACGCGACCGTGGAGGTCAGCGCCGAGCAACTCGCACAAGCCAAGGCGCCTTCCAGCGGTACCGTCAAAATGTCCGATCCCACCGGCTGGCTCGCCGCGCACGTCCCGATGCTGGGCCAGGCCCCCTGGATCATCGCGCTCTCCTCGGCCGGGGTCGCCCTGGTCGCCCTCGCCTACTCGGGCGGGCGCGACGGCGCCGGCTGGGCGGTCGCGGCCTACTGGCTCGGCCAGGTGCTGGTGTTCGCGCCGGTCGCGGTGCGGATGCTGGCGCGGCTCGCGGGCACCGCGGAGGCCTACGCGCTCGTGCTCGGCCTGGCCGTGAACCAGTACCTGCAGAAGTGGATGTACAGCCCGGACCAGTTCCGCTTCCCGGACGAGCTGCAGCACTGGGCCGCGACCTCGACCCTGGTCCGCACCGCGCACCTCTACGAGCCCGACCACGGCCTGCCGGTCGTCGAGCACTTCCCCGGCCTGGAGGAGATGGGCGGCTCGGTCGCGCTGCTCACCGGGCTGCCGGTCACCGTCGCCGGGCTGGTCGTGGCCGGGCTCGCGCACCTGGCCTTCGTGAGCCTGCTCTTCGCGGTGGTGCGCCGGGTCGGCGGCTCGCCGCGCCTGGCCGGGCTGACCTGCGTGATCTACGCGACCTCGCTGCACTACCTGTTCTTCGACTCGATGTACGTGTACCAGACCGGCGCGCTGCCGTTCCTGATGCTCGCGGTGTGGGCCGCGATCTGCTGGCAGTACGAGCGGCGGGTGCTCGCCCACCTCGCGATCGGCGGGTTCGCGATCGCCGGGGTCGTGGTCACGCACCACGTCACCGCGATGATGACGGTCGGCACGCTGCTGCTCATCGGCGCCTGCGAGTTCCTGTTCGGCCGGCCGCGCCGCTACGGGGCGCTCATCCTCGGCGGGCTGGCCGCGGCGGCGACGGGGACCTGGTTCGTCTTCGTGGCCACTGACGTCACGACGTACCTCACCCCGGCCGCGCGGGGCCTCTGGAGCGCGGGCGTCCGGCTGCTGCTGCACGGCGAGTTCGGCGGCGCGGCGAACGGGTCGGCGACGCCCCCGCGCTGGGAGACGGCGGTGTCCGTGGTGGCCGTGCTCGCGCTGTTCGCACTGTTCGTGCAGCAGCTGCGCACGGCGGTCGCCGGCCGGTCCCGCGACGTCTGGCACTGGTCGCTGCTGGCCGGCACGTTCGTCTTCTTCGCCACCGCCGGCCTGCGCTTCATCGGCACCCAGGGCCCGGAGCTGGCCGGGCGGGCCGCGACCTTCACCTACGTGCCGGTGTCGCTGCTGGTGGCGAGCACCGTGCTGGCGTGGCGGCGCAACGGCGGCCTGCGGACGCGGCGGCACCTGTCCATCACCCGCACCCGCACCGCGGTCACCTGGTCGCTGGCGGCCGGGCTGGCCCTGCTGCTGCTCGTCAACTCCCGGGTCGGCGGCTGGCCCGCCTTCTACGGCCGGCTGCCGGGCGGGTTCCTGGCCTCGGGCTTCGAGCGGGCGGTCGACCCGATGGGCGTGACCGCGGCCAACTGGAGCCGGGCCTACCTGGGCACCGGGCACCGCTTCGCCGCCGACACCACCGGGTTCGGCCTCGTCTCGACGTACGGCGGCCAGCGCATCGTCCGCGAGACCGCGCCGCTGTTCTACTCCACCGCGTGGGGCCTGAAGGACCAGGAGCTGGTCCGGGCCCGCTCGGTCGAGTTCGTCTACGTCGACATCCGCCTCGCCGACCACGAGCCCGTCACCGGCTCGTACTTCCCGCAGGACCCGATGGTGGGCAAGCGCACGGGCCCGCTGGACCGGGCCGGGCTGACCAAGTTCGACGCGATCGTCGGGGCCGACCGGGTCTACGACAACGGCACCATCCGCATCTACGACCTCAGGGACAGCTGAGCATGGCCCCCAACCGCGCCGGGACGCCGGCGGTCCTGCTCGCGATCACCTCGGTGGCCGCGCTCGCGGTCGTGCTGCAGTTCGACGGGCCCCCGGCGGTCGTCGCCGGCCTGCTGCTGACGCTGGTCCTGCCCGGCTACGCGATGACCCGCGGGCTGTTCCCGGGCCGCTCGCTGAGCCCGATCGAGCGGGGCACGCTCGCCGTCACGCTGAGCCTCGCCGCGCTCGCGCTCGGCGGCATCGGCATGTTCGCCGGCGGCGCGCGGCTGAGCCGGCTGTCCTGGGCCGAGCTCGGCGTCGGGGTCACGGTGGTGTCGGCGCTGGTCTGGTACCTGCGCCAGCGCAGCCGGCCGGACTCGAACTGGTCGACGGCGGACACCGTCGAGCAGGGCGCGGTGCCGCTGCGCGCGACGACGCTGAGCACCCGCAAGGCCGCCCTGCGCCTGGCCCCGCTGGCCCTGGCCGTGCTCTTCGTGACGGTGGCCGGGGTCGTGAGCTGGCACAGCGCGAGCCGGGCCGACGCGGTGGCGTTCACCGAGCTCTCGATCGTGCCCGCCGGGCCGGTCGAGGAGGGCGCGGCCCAGCGTGACGTCGTGATCGGCGTGATCTGTCACGAGCAGCACACCACGCAGTACACCGTGAAGATCCACGACAACGGCAGCTTCCAGGCCTCGTTCACGCCGCGGGTCCGCAACGACGCGACCTGGGCGGTCACCACGGCGGTCCCCGCGACCGGCACGATCACCGCGGAGCTCTACCGCGAGGGCGACACCATGCCCTACCGCTCGGTCCATCTGAGCTAGACCATGACCGTCTACGAGGGCACCAGCGCCACCCGCCCCGACCGGCGGTTCGGCCGGGCCGCCCGCCGCCACGTCGACCTGCTGACCAACTCGGGCTCGCTGATGGGCACGACGGTGGTCACGTCGGTGCTCGGCTTCGCCTACTGGTGGGTCGCGGCCCGCGCGTTCCCGGCCGACGTGGTGGGCAGCGCGTCGGCCGCGGTCTCCGCGCTCACGCTGGTCGGCACCCTGAGCATGTTCGGCATGGGCACCCTGCTCATCTCCGAGCTGCCGCGGCTGCCCGACCCGGCCCGGCGCTGGAACTTCATCGTCACCTGCCTGCTCGTGGCCACGACTGCGGCCGCGGCCGGCGGGCTGATCTACGTCGGGCTGGCCCGCTTCGCGATCCCGGGCCTGCGCCACTCGATCGGCTCCTGGCCGATGACGCTCATGCTGCTGCTCGGCGTGGTCGTCACGGCGACCACGCTGGTGCTCGACGACGGGCTGCTCGGGCTCATGTCGGGCCCGCTGCAGCTGCTGCGCAACACGTACTTCGCGCTGATCAAGCTGGCGCTGCTGGGCGCGCTCGCGTTCGTGCCGCTGGCCGTGGGCCCCGGGCACCTGCTGGCCACCTGGGTCGTGGGCGCGGTGCTGTCGGTACTGCTGCTGACGCTCTCGCTGCGCCGGCGGGGGCTCTCGGCCGCGGTCCGGCCCGACCGCTCGATGCTGCGCGGCCGGCTCGTGCAGGCGCTGGAGCACAACGCGCTCAACCTGGCCCTGTTCGTGCCGCGGACCGTGCAGCCGCTGGTGGTGGCCGCGGTCATCTCGCCCGCCGCGACCGCCGCGTTCTACACGATGTACATGATCTTCTCGTTCGTCACCATGCTGCCCAACAACCTGGCCACGACGCTGTTCGCGGCCGCGGCCGGCAACCTGACGGCGCTGCGCGCGAAGGTCCGCATGGCCCTGCTGCTCTCCGTCGGGCTGGGCGTGCCCGCGAGCGTGGTGCTGGCGCTGGTGGCCCGGCCGGTGATGGGCCTGTTCGGCCCCGACTACGCGAACCTGGCCGGGACGGCCCTGTCGATCCTCGCGCTGACCTACTCGGCGCTGCTGTTCCGGCCGTTGTACTTCGCGATCGCCCGCGTCCGCGGCCGGGTGCCCCGGGCCAGCGTCTTCGCCGTGATCGCGGGCCTCGCCGAGCTGGGCGCGGCCTGGTACGGCGGCTCCCACGACGGGCTGACCGGGCTCGCGCTCTGGCTCGCCGGCGTCTGGGTGTTGCAGGGCCTGTACACGGCCCCGGCCGTCCTGGTGGTGGCCCTGCGCCGCCCCGACGCCTGGAAGCACGCGGCGGGAAGGCACCGCGCATGACGACCCCCTCCGTCTCGGTGGTCATCCCGACGTACAACCGGGGCCGGCACCTGACCGAGATCGTCGCCGCGGTCGCCGCCGACCCCTGCCCGCACGAGATCGTGGTCGTGGTCGACGGCTCCACGGACGGCTCGCTGGAGCTGCTGCGGCGGCTCGCCGTGGACGAGCCGCGCATCGTCCCGGTCTGGCAGGGCAACCGCGGGCAGGGCGCGGCCCGGCAGGCGGGGGTCGAGCGGGCCACCGGCGAGGTGGTGCTGCTGCTCGACGACGACGTGCTCGCGGGGCCGGGGCTGGCCGCCGGGCACGCGGCGGCGCATGCGCACCGGCGGGGGGCGGTCGTGCTCGGATACATGCCGACCCGGCGGCCCGAGCCGCGCCGGCCCGGCGACTACCCGGCCTGGCTCTACGCCGAGGACTACGAGCGGGCGTGCGGGGCGTACGAGCAGGACCCCGGCTCCGTCATCACCCACCTGTGGGCCGGGAACGTCTCGCTGCGCCGGGCCGATGCCCTCGCGGTGGGCCTGGACGGCGGGCCCGGGCTGGTGCGCCACGAGGACCGGGCGTTCGGGCTGCGCTGCGCCCGGGCCGGGCTGACCGGCGTCTTCGACCGCTCGCTGGCCGCGACGCACCTGCACGCGCAGTCGCCGGCCGGCTTCGCCCGGCAGTTCCGCGAACAGGGGCGGTCCCGGGCCGCCCTGGCCCGGCTGTTCCCGGAGTACGTGACGGCGGTCGACCCGCTGGCGCAGGTGCCCGGCTTCGTGCGGCTGTTCGTGCCGGTCCCCGGGCTGCTGCGTGGCGCCGTCCGGATCGCCGGCGCGGTGCACGCCTGGGGGGCGGAGACGGCGGGGGCCCGCGTGCTGCGCCAGGTCGAGCTGGCCCGCGGGTTCCGCGCTCAGCCGCCGAAGTAGGGGTCGCTCGCCAGCTTGGTCTTGAACGCCTCGAGCGAGCCCGGGGTGCTGTCCAGCCGGAAGTTCTCCTCGGTGCCCGGGCTGTGGTCGGTGTCGTACCAGACCACGGCCGCGATCGCCGGGTGCTTCTTGGTCCAGTCCGACAGCGCGCCGATCCAGTCCGGCTTGGTGGTGCCGCCGCGGTCGAGCACGCCGGTCTCGGCGATCATCAGCGGCTTCCGGGCGCCGAACTCGTCGTAGAAGGCGTCGTAGATCGCGTTCGGGTTGAGGCTGCTGTCGCCGTACCCGGAGATGGCCACCCAGTCCACGTACTCGTCGCCCGGGTAGTAGTTGCCCATCGCGTTCCACGGCAGGTCGGGCTTGGAGTACCAGTTCGGCCCCCACACCCAGCCGACGTTCTTGGCGTTGTGGGCCTGGAAGATGTCGTGGATGTGCCGCCAGGCCGCGATGAAGTCCTGCGGGCGGCTGTCGTTCTTGGCGCCGCCCCACTCGTACCAGCTGCCGTTCATCTCCCACGCCCAGCGCAGGAAGACCGGCTTGCCGTACTGCGCCAGGCGGTCGGCCTCCTTGGCGATCCAGGCGTCCTGCGAGCCGCTGAGGATCTGCTTGTACGCCGGCCCGCGCCACGACAGCAGCGCGTACTGCCCGGCGCCGACGGTCGGCATCGAGGTCGGCATCGGATCGTTCCACTCGTAGTAGTAGTGCAGGATGCGGAAGTCGCGGCCGAGCTGGTCGCGGCGCAGCTGCAGGGCCGGCCCCTGGGGGGTGCCCTGAATGCTCACGAACGCGCCGAGCATCACCTTGCCCGGCACCACGGCCGGGCCCTGGCGGGCGGCGACGGCCACCGACGCGTGCGGTGCCGGGGCCGGCTTCGAGGCGGCCGCGCGGGGCGTCCGCGCGGCGCCGGACGTGCCGGGCTGCACCTCGTCGGAGAGCCGGTCGCACCCGGTCACCAGGAGCGACGCGGCCAACACGCAGGCCAGCAGGCGCAACCGTTTCCGCAACGCTCTTCCCTCCCCCCGACGCAGGCCAGCATACGGGTGACGGCGCTCGGTGCTAACCTCGGCCGCATGTCGACCGCCGTCGTTGATGCGCCGCCGCCGGCGACGACCGATGAGCCGGCGCGCCCCGCGCCGGACTGGTGGCGCGTCGCCTGGGCCCCCGCCGCGGCCGCGCTCGTGGCCGGCGCGGTGCTGCCCTCGGGGCGCAATCTGTGGCAGGACGAGTACGTCACCGCCTACACGTCCCGGCTGACGTGGCCGCAGCTGTTCCACCTGCTGCAGCACATCGACATCGTGCACGGGCTGTACTACGTGTTCGCGCACCTCTGGGCGCAGGTCTTCGGCAGCTCGACGCTCGCGCTGCGGGCGCCCTCGATCATCGCGATGGGCGTCGCGGCCGGGGCGCTGGCCGTGCTCGGGCGCCGGCTCGTGGACACCACCACCGGCGTGCTGGCCGGGCTGCTGTTCGCGGTCGTGCCGTCGGTGTCGCGCTACGCCCAGGAGGCGCGCTCGTACGCCTGGGTCAGCGCGCTGGTGATGCTCACCACGCTCGGCCTGATCTCCGCGCTGCGCGACCCGCGCCGCCGGCGCTGGCTGCTCTACGGCGCCGGCCTGGTCGCGCTGACCTACCTGCACTTCGTGGCGCTGCTCGTGGTGCCGGCCCACGCCCTGCTGGCCTGGCGGCTCGCCGGCGGCGACCGGCGCAGGCTGCGCCCGTGGCTTGTCGCCGTGCTGGTCCCGGCCGCGCTCGCGGTGCCGATGGCGTTCGTCGCGAAGGGCCAGGAGCAGCAGGTCGCCTGGATCGGCCGGGGCGAGAAGGACATCTCCGCCTTCCCCACCACGCTCTTCGGCGATCACGCGGTCGCCTGGGTGATGATGATCGCCGCGGCCTACGGCGCCGTCGCGCTCTGGGCGGTGTACCGCGACGTGGTGCCCGCGCTGCTGGCCTGGGCGTTCGTGCCGCCACTGGGCGCCTGGGCGATCTACCCCCTCGTGCACGTGTTCCTGCCCAAGTACGTGCTGTTCACCCTGCCCGCGTGGGCGCTGCTCGCCGCGGCCGCGGTGGTCGTACCGCTGCGCCGGCCCGATCCGCGGCTCGTGCGGTACCGCTGGTTCGCCATGCCCGCCGCCCTGTTGGCCGTGCTCGTGCTGGGCTGGCCCGTCCAGGAGCGCATCCGCGCCGCCGACTCGCTCGGCGAGCCCGACTTCCGCGGCGCCGCCGCGTACATGCGCACCCAGGTCGAACCGGCCGACGCCATCGCCTACACGGCCCCGGCCGGGCTCGGCGACGGCCGCGTCCCGATCATGGTCGAGATGGGCAGCGCCATCCCGCGCGAGGCGTTCCAGCGGGTCTCGGGCCGGGAGTCGGGCACCTACACGGGCGTGGCCTGCACCGACCTGGCCGCCTGCCTGGGCGACACGGAGCGGGTCTGGATCGTCGCCCTCGACGCGCCCGCCGGCGACCCGCTGCACGACCTCTCCGAGAGCCGCCAGCACGTGATCAAGGACGAGTACAGCGTCGCCCGCACCGACAAGTTCCGGCGCCTGCAGGTCGTGCTCCTGCTCCGGCACCCGGTCGAGGGCGGCTGAGGCGGCCCATGAGCGTGCAGCCGCCCGAGGTCTTCATCCCCGGCCGGCCGGGCCGGACGCCACCGCTGTGGCTGATCGCGGCCGTCATCGTGCTGACCCTGCTGTGCACGAGCGCGGCCGCGGCCTGGGGCAGCCTCGGCGGCCCGGAGGCGGCGGCGCTGCCGGCCCGGCGCCTCACCCACTCCGCGCCGGCGTCGGCCTCGCCCTCCCCGTCGCGCACGCCGCCGGCCATCCCCGGCGGGGCGGACGCCGCCGTGGTCGCCGTGGACCGCAACGCCCCCGGCAACCCGCTGCCGGCCAACGCCCTCGGCCTGTCCTACGAGGCCGACCAGCTGGCCGTCGCCCCCGGCTTCGACCCGGTCCAGGGCAACCTGAAGAACCTGCTGCACACGCTCGGCACCGGCAACCTCAAGGTCGGGGCGAACGCGGTCGACTCGTACGTGCTGTGGAACCCGAACAACGACCCGGTCCCGTCCTGGGCCAAGACCCCGATCGGCCCGGCCGAGATCGACCGCCTGGCCGCGCTCTCGGCCGCCACCGGCTGGCCGGTCGAGCTCGCGGTGAACCTGGCCCACCTGGACGAGGCGCGCATCGCCGACGAGGCCCGCTACGCCGCGACCCGGCTCGGCCCGCACCTGCTGGCCATGGAGTGCGGCAACGAGCCCAACGGCTACCCGGGCCGCGTCCGCGACGGGGGCTGGGGCTACCAGCAGTACCTCTCGGACTTCGACACCTGCGCCCGCGCGATCTCGGGCGCCGGCGTCCGCGTCGCCGGCCCGAACACGTACAACAACACGTGGATCGACGAGTTCGCCCGGGACCGGCACGCCAAGGTGGCGTACCTCACCGACCAGCCGTACTCGCTGTCGCAGCACAACAGCCCCGGCCACACCGTCGAGGAGCTGCTCTCCCCGAACAACGCCCGCGACGACCTACAGAACCTGGGCCAGCCCCTGGCCGCGGCCCGCAAGTACGGCCTCGCCCTGCGCCACGACGAGACGAACTCGGTGAACCTGGGCGGCCTGCCCGGCGTGAGCAACGTCTACGGCGCCGCCCTGTGGGGCGTCGACTACTCGCTGATGCTGCTGCAGGCGGGCCTGTCGGGCCTGAACTTCCACGGCACCATCGGCGTGTGCGACCAGCCCGAGCAGGACATGAACGTGCGCGTGTACACGCCGCTGTGCGCCGCCACCGAGGAGGACCGCCGAGCGGGCCGCCTGACCCCGCGGCCGCTGTACTACGGGATGCTGATGGTCGCCCTGATGGGCACCGGCACCTTCCTGCGCACGACGGTGAACACCGGTCACAACCTGACGACGTACGCCGTGCACGGCAGCGACGGCAAGACGCGCGTGATGCTGGTCAACAAGGAGGCCACCACGGCGGCGCCGGTGACGGTCACGCTGTCCACGGGGGCGGCGCCGGGGGCGAAGGCCTCGGTCATCCGCCTGGCGGGCACGGCCCTGAACTCCCCGGCGAACATCACGGTGGCCGGGGCCACAGTGCGGCCGGACGGCACCTTCGTGCAGGGCCCGGCCGAGTCGGCGACCACGACGACGGCGGGCGTGACCCTGACCGTCCCCGGCGGCAGCGCCGCCCTCATCACTCTGGCGTGACGCCGGGGCTGTACCGCTCGATCACGTCGATCGACTCCTGGGCGCGCACCCGCAGCGCGGGATCGTCGAGCAGCCGCCGCAGCACCGGCAGCACCGCCTCCCGGTCGATGGCGCGATCGGCCCGGGCGACATGCCCGAGACACGTCACCGCCACCGCGCGCACCTCCTCGGGCCGGTCGCCCTCGACGAGCTCGAGCAGCAGCCGCGTCGTCCAGTCACGGTCGGGCTCGTTCCGCGTCAGTTCGAGCACGGCGCCCACCGCGACGTCGACGTTCTCCCCGTTGACCAGCGCGACCTCCCCGTCGCGCCACTCGGGCGTCGGCCCCGTCGCCTCGACCGGGGTCGGCTCCCGCTGCGGCGGGTTCCGCTCGAGCCACCGCTCCCACTCCCGCTGCAGCATCGGCGGGTAGCTGCCGAACTGCGGCCCCGCGTCGGCGAGGGCCGCGGCGATCCACTCCCGGCCCTCCGGCGTCGAGACGCCCCACCGCCGCACGAGCTCCTGCCGCGCGATCCGCTCACGGCCGAGCCACGAACCCGTCTCCGGGAGGTTGTGCAGGATGTCGGCGATCATCCGGATCCGCCCGGCCGCCGCGGCCAGCTCCCCGGCCGGCGGCACCCGCTCGTGGAGCGCGGACTGCGCCAGGTCGCCGGCCAGGGAGCGAATCTCGATCGTGCCGCGGCTCAGCAGGGCCGCGGCGGCCCGGACGGCCGTCGCCCGGCCGCTGTTCATCGGCACCGCATCACCTCTCGTCAACCGCGTGGCCTGAAGTTCTTGATGTAGATCTCCGTCGCGAACGTGATCTTGCTGGTGCCGCGTCCGGCGGCCGTGGCCGTCGCCCGGGCGATGAGCTCATACATCCGGTGGTTGCCCTCGTCGATGGCCCACTCGGTGGCCTTCTGCTGGATGAACACGTTCTTTCTCGGCTTGAAGACCGACCGGAGCAGTTTACTGTCGCTCCAGCGCACCTTCTCCGCCATCTTCCTCACGCTCTCGGCGCCGCCGTTGACGTCCGGCAGGAACATGTCCCTGACCTCGCCGATGGTGGTGTTCGCCGCCGGGCCGGGCTTGGAGAAGGCGTTCTTCAGCCCGCCGACGAGCGCGCCCGCGCCCTTGACCGCGCCGGCCGTGCTGGACGCGATGTTGCGGGCCTCGGCCCCCATCGCCTGCTTGCCGACCTGGAACGCGGCCTTCAACCCGTCGCCGGCCGCCATGGCCGCGCGCCCGGCCGTGATGCCGGACCCGACCATCGAACCCAGGCCGCCGCCCAGCCCGCCGACCACCGCCCCGACGGCGCCGGTCTTGAGCATCCCGCCCCAGGAGAAGTTGCCCTTGCCCTGGACCTTTGTCTGATAGGCGTACGTCACCATGTTGGTGATCGCGCCCGCGAGCGCCCCGCAGGCGACCGCGCCGACGCCGGTGACCCCGATCGCCATGTTGCAGACCGCGCCGGCGACGAAGCCGGCGGTGAAGCCGATGATCTCGGCCTTGTGCTCGTCGACCCAGTTGGCCGCGCCGGTGACCGCCTTCTTGAAGCCGCACTTGATCGGGTGGGCCTTGCAGTAGGCCTTCTGCTGGGCCTCCTTGGCGCGCTTCTGCCGATCGAGCTCCTGCTGGCGCAGGCGGTCCATCTCGGCCGGGTCGACGTAGCGCTCCATCGTCGCCGCGCCCGACTTGCCGTAGTACTGCTCGTCGGTCCGCTCGCCGGTCGGGTCGCTGTGGGTGACCGGGCTGTTCTCGGCGTAGGCGTAGGACTGCAGCTGCTGCGGGTCCTCGGGGTCGACGACCGGGTCGGCGGAGAGGAACCGGCCCAGGGCCGCGTCGTAGTACCGGGCGCCGATGCTGACCAGGCCCGTCGTCGAGTCGTTGGTACCGCCGACGAAGCCCTTCTCGTTCGGCCACGTGACCGCGGCGCCGCGGGACTCGCCGAAGGGCTGCTGCCGGCGTACCGTCACCGCCTGCGTGGACGCCGCGACGGAGATGTCGCCGGTGCCCTGCGCGTCGGCCGAGAGCCAGGTGAGGCCGCCCGCGGTGCGCTGCCCGACGGTGGTGCCGCCGAAGCCGAAGTACCGGGTGCAGGTCTTGTTCGTGGTCGCGGTGGTGTACCGGACCTCCATGTCGGGCAGGTAGAGCGTCTTGCCGGTGCCGTCCTTGCGGATGAGGCGGGCGCCGGCCGCGTCGTACAGGAACGTCGTGCTGCCGGCGGCGTCGGTGACGCCGGACAGGTTGCCCTCGGCGTCCCAGGTCAGGGTCTGCTGCCCGCCGGCGCCGGGTCGGCCGGTGGTGTTGCCCGAGTTGTCGTAGCCGTAGGTCGCGGTGTGGGTGCCAGTGTTGTCGGTCGTGCTGGTGCCGGTGACGGTGTGCGGGCGGGTCGTCGTGGCCGGGGTGGCCCCGGTCGGGAACGTGTACGTCGTCGACCTGGTGCCCGCGCTGGTGCCGTACTGGGTCTGGCCGGTGCGGCGCCCGACGGTGTCGTAGTCGTAGTGGACGCGGTACGGGGCCGGGCCGCCAATGGTCGCCGTGGGGCCGGTCGAGCAGTCGCCCGAGTTCGGCGTCCAGGCATCGGCCAGGCGCTCGTAACGGTCGTGGCTGAAGCACTGCGTGTCCGCCGTGCCGCCGGCCGGGGTATCGGCGATCTTCGTGACCGTGCCGAAGTCGTTGTACGTGTAGTGCAGGTCCGAGACCGTGTTCGGCGACACCTGGTCCCGCTCGGTCTTCAGGCC
>NZ_JBEZDS010000020.1:0-125200 GCF_040648435.1 Dactylosporangium sp. NPDC049140
CGCGCTCCCGGGGCGTCAGGCTGTCCAGCCGGCGGGCGTGGTCCTCGGAGCGCTGGGCCTGCTCGCGGCGGCGGGCCATGGCCCCGTGGCACGCCCGCGACGCTCGGGCAGGGGAGGATCAGTTCAGGTCGGTGGCGGCCGGCAGGGCCCCGTTCGACCACTCCGCCTTCAGGATCGCCGTGTAGCTGCCGCGTTTGCCGTTCGTCCAGGACTCCAGGCCGAGCGCCTGACCGGTCGCCGGGTCGACGATGAGCCGCTGCTGGCTCTCGACGCCGCTGTCACCGCGGCCAGCACGTTGCGCGCGACGCCGAGCAACCATGGCAGTGGCGATCGAGGACTGGTACGGGCCGGCCGCTCATCCGGCACGGCGTCGAGCCGTCGCCACGCGGTGAGAAAGGTGTCGCCGACAACGTCATCGGCAAGGTCACGTCCGACTCGGCTCACCGCGTACGCATACACCTGCCGGTGATGCCCGTGGTAGATGCTGGTGAACCGACGGCTGTCGTCGGGAGGATGCTTCACGGGCCCTGTGCTCCTTCGTGCCGAAGGTGTCTCGTCACGAGGTAATGCGCGCCCGCTCCCGATTCTTACAGCCCAGTTCCGGCGGCTCTTTTGGTACCCCCGGCAGGATTCGAACCTGCGACCTCCGGCCTCGCATGCCGGTGCTCTCGTCCAACTGAGCCACGAGGGTATGGGGTGACCACCGGGACTTGAACCCGGACCTTCAGAGCCACAATCTGATGTGCACCGTCCCGTACACCATGGTCACCGTGTCCGCGCCAGGGTTCGAACCTGGGACCTCCGCCGTGTGAAAGCGGCGCTCGTTCCGGCTGAGCTACGCGGACCTTTCCTGCCTTGCCGTACCCCGGGCCGGTCTCGAACCGGCGGCCTCCGTCCTGTCACGACGGCGCTCTGGCCATCTGAGCTACCAGGGTCCAACTCGCTGCGCACCCCGAGCAGGATTCGAACCTGCGACACGCGGCTCCGTAGGCCGCTGCTCTCTCCGCTGAGCTACCGGGGCATCGTCCCGTCGGTTGGACTCGAACCAAACTGTCGCCTCGTTATCGGCGAGGCGCCCCTACCTGCAGGCCGCGACGGGGTGGAGCCGAAGGCCGGAGTCGAACCGGCGGCCTCTGTCGTACCAGGACAGCGCTCTTCCTTTCTGAGCTACATCGGCATCGTCGGAAACCGGGGAGTCGAACCCCGCACTTCCTGGTCCCAAGCCAGGTCCGGTCACCGCGCCGGTCGTTTCCGAGGTGAAGAAAGAATGCACAAAGAATTGCGCAGGGAGAAGGCGCACAAAAAACCGCCCGGGTCCCTGTTCGGGGCGGGCGGTCGAGGTTGAGGCTGGTCAGCCTACCCTCGCCACCGGCCCGTGGGACGGATCACGGGAATGACATGCGGTCGGGGAGTCGGAATGACAACCACTCGTCGGGTGTTCATCTCGGGCTCCTCCTTCGGCATGTTGGGCGCTGCGGTTCGACGTAGACAACAGTACGCGGGAAATGCCACCCCGGCAATGGATTAATTTGCTGCAACAGCGAGAGGGGCGCCGCTCGGGTTCGACGCGCGGCAATGGCCGATCTAACCTCGGGGGCATGAGCCTGGACGGCACGGCCCAGGATTACCGGTTCTTCGCGAACGTGATGGCCCGCGGGAGTTCGCCGTTGTACGAGCGGCTCGCGCTGGGTGTGGCCGGGGACGCCGGGATGCTCGAGGTGCTGGAGGGGCTGCCGCCGGAGAAGCGGCAGCCCAACCTGCTGTTCGCGGCGGCGCGGCTGGTCGCGGGGACGCCGGAGGGGTACCGCGGGCTGCGCGACATCGTGTTCGGGCGGCGCGACGAGGTCGTGGCGGTGATGCTCGCCCGGCGGACGCAGACCAACGAGCCGGGGCGGTGCGCGGGGCTGTACCCGGCGCTCGCCGCGCTGCCGCAGCCGCTCGCGCTGCTGGAGGTCGGGGCGTCGGCGGGGCTGTGCCTGCTGGCGGACCGGTACGGGTACGAGTACACGGGAAGCGATGGAAGCGTCACGCGGGGCGGCGCCGAGGACGGTGCGCCGGTGCTGCGCTGCCGGGTCGACGGGCCGGCGCCGGCGGTGACGCCGGGCGCGGTCGCGGTGGCGTGGCGGGCCGGGATCGACCTGAACCCGCTCGACGTCACCGACGAGGAGGACGCGCGCTGGCTGCGGGCGCTGGTCTGGCCGGAGCAGCGGGATCGGCGGGCCCGGCTGGACGCGGCCCTCGAACTGGCCCGGCGGGACCCGCCGCGGGTGGTGGCCGGGGACCTCAACGAGCGCCTCGACGCCCTCGCGGCCGAGGCGCCAGCCGGGGCGACGCTGGTGGTGCTGCACACGGCGGTGGTGGACTACGTGCCGGAGCCGGCGCGCAGCGCGTTCGCGGCGCGGGTGCGCACGCTGCCCGGGCACTGGCTGTCGCAGGAGATGGCGCACGTGTTCCCGGCCATCGCGGCGCGGCTGCCGGAGCCGCCGCCGCGGGACGAGGTCGCGTACGTGCTGGCGCTGGACGGGCGGCCCCTGGCGTTCACCGCGATACACGGCTCGTGGCAGCGGCCCCTCGTTTCCTAGATGGCGATCCAGGTGGCGCGGGCGACGGCGATCGCGGTGCCGGCCGGGTCGTACACAGTGGACAGTGCCTGGGCCTTGCGCCCCTCGCCGCCGAGGAACCGGCCCATCACGAGGCAGGTGTCGCCGGGCCGGGCGACCGCGTCGATCCAGACGGCGAGGCGGCCCAGCACGTACGGGCGGCCGTCGCCGATGACCGACCAGCCGCCGGGGCAGTCCAGCACGGCCCACATGGTCACGTCGGTGACGCCGGCCGGGACGAGCCAGGGGGTGGCGGTGCGGTCGCCCGGCACGGGGCCGGGGCGCAGGCCGAGGCCGTCGGCGCGGTCGGTGCCGCACACGTAGCAGGTGGGGAACGGGTGGTTGGTGAGGCCGGCGTAGCGCTTCGTCGCCTCGGCGGCCTCGTCCAGCGGCACCGGCGGTACAACCTCCGGCCGTTCCGCCGGTGCGGGACGGGCCTCGGCGATGAGCTCATCGCCGTGGAACAGCGCACCGTCGAGCCGCAGGTCGACGTCCAGCGGCGGCGGGCGGCGCAGCGTCACCTCCGCGGGGGCGAGGCCGAGCTGGGTGGCGAGCAGGCCGGCGCTGTAGCCGCCGTTGCCCGAGCCGGGTGGGCCGTTGTACCGCGCCGCGATCCGCATCCTGCCGGTCTACCACACCGCGTCGTTTGAACATTGTGTTGAAAACTAAACGTTGATACGGTATCGGCATGAGCGAACTCCTGAACCGGCCCGACCCTGCCGCTCGGCGCGCCGAGCGGGTGTACGCGGCGCTGACCCACCTGACGGCGCGGCACGCGGGCTCGCCGGAGCTGCGGTCGCGGCACGTGCACGCCGGCGTGCCCGCGCCGCACGAGGTGGTGCGGGTCGCCGCCGCCATGGCCGCGGGCGCGGTGCCGCCGCAGCCCGGCGAGCCGCCGCTGGACGAGTCCGACCTGGTCGCGGCGCTGACGCTGCTACCGGACGTGCGGGCGGAGCTGGACCTCACCGAGCGGTACCTGCTGCAGACCGCCCGGGACCGCGGGATGACCTGGCAGGACATCGCGCTGAGCCTGGGGCTGGGCAGTCCCCAGGCGGCTCGGCAGCGCTACGAGCGGCTCACGGCCCGGGCGGAGGAGCTCTAGCGGCGGAAGCCGCCCTCGGTGTTGATGACCTGGCCGGTGATCCAGGCCGCGTCGTCGGTGGCGAGCCAGGCGATGAGGCGGGCCGGGTCGTCGGGCTCGCCCCAGCGGCCGGTCGGGAAGTGGTGGCGCACGGCCTCGAGGTCGTCGGGCGAGGCGTAGCCGGTGTCGACGGGGCCCGGGTTGACCGTGTTGAGGGTGATCCCCCGGCCGGCCACCTCGTCGGCCAGGGTGCGGGTGACGGAGGCGACGGCGCCCTTGCTCGCCGCGTACGCGACCTCGCCCGGCATCGGGCCCAGGTCCTGGCCCGAGGTCATGAACACGATCCGGCCGCCGGGCCCGCCGTCGTGGCGGGCCACGAACGCCTGGGCGAGCAGGATCGTGGCGCGGGTGTTGACCGCGTAGTGCATGTCGAGCATCACCGCGTCGAGGGCGCCGAGCGGGCCGTCACCGCCGCTGCGGGCGTGGTTGCACACGAGGATGTCCAGCCGGCCGAGCTCGGCGTGCGCCGCGGCGACGAGGCGCTCGGGCGCGGCCGGGTCGGCGAGGTCGGCGCTGCCGTGGGCGAGCCGGGCGTCCGGGCCGGCCAGCGCCTCGCGCACGCCGGTGGCGACCGCGTCCGGGCCGCCGGGGTCGGCGCCCCAGGGCTGGTCGCGGTCGTGCGGGACGAAGTGGTGCAGGTACAGGCTCGCGCCGAGGGCGGCCAGGCGGCGGGCGACGGCGTAGCCGATCCCGGCCCGCCGGCTGACCCCGGTCACCAGCGCGGCGCGGCCCGACAGAGGAAGATCCATCCGGTCAGGATGTCAGGGGAAGACGGTGGGCCGGTAGCACGTACCGCGCGATCGTCGCCTCGAGCGCCGCGTCGCGGTCGGCGGGTTCGACCCTGGTCTCGGCCATGACCGGACATCGGCACGAGGCCGCCGAAGTCAAGCAATCACACGGCGCCGGGGCGGATGAGACCGCTCTCGTAGGCGAACGCGACCGCCTGCACCCGGTCGCGCAGGCCCAGCTTGGTCAGCATCCGCGAGACGTACGTCTTCACGGTCGCCTCGCCGAGGAAGAGCGTCGCGGCGATCTCGGCGTTGGACTGGCCGCGCGCGACCAGGCGCAGCACGTCGACCTCGCGCTCGGTGAGCTCGGCCAGCCGGGCGGCGGCGCGGGGGTCGGCGGCGGGCGCGGACGCGTACGACTCGATGACCCGCAGCGTGACGGCCGGGTCGAGCAGCGCCTGGCCGGCGGCGACGGTGCGCACGGCGTGCACGAGCTGTTCGGGCGGGGCGACCTTGAGCAGGAAGCCGCTCACCCCGGCGCGCAGGGCGGCCCGCACCGCCTCGTCCTCGTCGAACGTGGTGAGGATGATCACCCGGGCGGCCGACTCGGCGAGGATGTGCCGGGCCGCCTCGATGCCGTCCCCGCGCGGCATGCGCACGTCGAGCAGGACGACGTCGGGGGCGCTGCGGCGCACCTCCGCCCGCACGGACGGGCCGTCCGCGGCCTCGCCGACGACCTCGATGTCGTCCTGGTGGTCGAGCAGCATGCGCAGCCCGGCCCGGATCATCGCCTCGTCGTCGGCGACCACCACGCGGATCACCGGGATCACACCGCCGCCAGGGGAAACACGGCCCGCACGGTGAAGCCGCCCGGCCGCCGCCCCGCGCTCAGCGTGCCCGAGGACGCCGCGACGCGCTCCCGCATGCCGATCAGGCCGAAGCCGGGCGGGTCGCCGCCCGGGGCGTCCCGGGTGTCGTTGTCGACGGTCAGCGAGACGCACCCCGGCTCCCGGCGCAGCACGACCGTGGTCGGGACGGGTCCGGCGTGGCGCAGCACGTTGGTCAGCGCCTCCTGCAGCACCCGGTAGGCGGAGATGTCGAGGGTCCGCGGCAGGTCGTCGAGGTCGCCGTCCACGGTGAGGGTGACCGGCAGGCCGGCCGCGCGGACCTCGCCGACGAGCTCCTCGGCGCGGGCGAGCGTCGGCGACGCCGCCGCCGGGTCGCGCAGGATGCCAACGAGCGCCCGCATCTCCCGCACCGACTCCCGGCCGAGCCGCTCGGCGCCCTCTAGCATCTCGGCCTGCGGCGTGCCCGCCGGCAGGGTGCTGCGCACGGCGCCGAGCTGCAGCACCATCACGCTGATCGAGTGGGCGACGGCGTCGTGCATGTCGCGAGCGATGCGGCGGCGCTCCTCGGCGACCGCGGCGTGCGCGCGGGCCTCCCGCTCGGCGTCCAGCGCGGTGTTGAGCCGGGCCAGCAGCTCCGCGCGGTCGCGCAGCCGCCGGGCGACGAGACCGACGCCCCACGCGCCCCAGGCCAGCAGCCCGAAGAACATGTTCTCCCAGGCCTGGGCGCCCAGCCCGGCGACGGTGGAGCCGGCGGCGCGGCCCGCGACCCAGGTGCCGGCGCCGGCCAGCAGGTGCAGGGCGAGCGGGGCCCGCCAGGAGGCGCGGGCGACCCGGTACCCGGCCCAGCCCGGCGCGGCGAAGAAGCCCAGGACCGCGGCCCCGGTCGGGCCGTCGAGCCCGCCGAGGACGGCGACGGGGAAGGCGAGCCCGACCACCGCCGCCCCGGCCAGGGGACGCCACGCGGCAAGCACCATGCCCCCGGCCACCGCGGCCAGGGTGGCGGCGGGCGCGGCCGGTGCGGCGGAGAACTGCCCGTCGAGCAGGATCTCGGCGGTGCCGATCACCGCGAGGGCCGCGGCCAGGCCGAGGGGCACGATCTTGCCGTCCATGCGGCGAGCCTAAACGGCCCAGGTCAGTCGCCGGGTCGGCCGTACGACGGACACCGTGACGACGCCGGGTCCGTCGCCGGGGGGACGGGAGTCGAGCCGCGCGCGGGCAGAGTTCGGGCGGCGATCTCCCTAGCGTTTCCGGCATGACGAACGAAACCTCTCCCGCCCGGCGGGTCATGCTTTTCGCCGCCGGCGCCGCCCTGCTCGCGGGCGCCGCCTGCTTCTTCGCCGGCCTGGCCACGTCGCCCCCCGAGGTGGACGAGACCAAGGCCTCCTACCTGCGCTCGCTCGCCGCAGACCCGTTCACCACCCAGCTGTCGGCTCTGCTGCTGCATTACGGCAACCTGCTCATGGGGGCGGGGCTGCTGGCGGTACCGCTGCTGGTGCGCGGCCGCCGCGGCGCCGTGGTCACGGTGACCGGGGCGCTGCTCGGCGCGCTCGGGCTGCTGCAGATGTCCGGGGCGCTGCTGTCCGACTGGTTCCACATGGAGATCGGGCGCAACCTGCCGATCGAACAGGCGGTGCTCGTCTCCGACAAGGTACTCGCGCACCCGGCCGAGCAGCTGGCGTTCAACCCGGGGCCGCTGGTGTCGCTGGCGCTGCTGGTGACGTTCGTGGGGCTCGCCCGGGCCGGGGTCGTGGGCTGGTGGGCGGTGCCCGCGATCGTCGCCGGCTACGCGGGGATGCTCTTCATGCCGTACGACACCCCGATCCTGCCCGCGGTGGGCACCCTGCCGATGCTCGCCGCGATGGGCTTCGCCGGCTGGCGGGTGCTCGGCCGGGCCCGGGTCGGGGCGGCTCAGCCGGCCGCGGAGACGGTCCTGGTGTCGTAGTCGTCGCGGGCCTCGAGGATCTCGCCGATGTGGGTTTCGGACCAGTCCTTGAGGGCACGCAGGATCGGCACGAGGGTGCGGCCGAGCGGCGTCAGCTCGTAGTCGACCCGCACCGGCACCGACGGGGTGACGGTGCGGGTCACCAACCCGTCGCGCTCGAGCGTCCGCAGCGTCTGGGTGAGCATCTTCTGGCTCGCCCCGGCGATGCGGGTGCGCAGCTCGCCGTGCCGCATCGGGCCGGTGGCCAGGGCGTTGACGGCCAGCCCGGCCCACTTGTCGCCGATGGTGGCGAAGACCTGGCGGGTCGGGCAGGCGGCCATGAACGCGTCGTACATGATCCGCTCGTCGGCACGGCGCTGCTCGGCGGTCTTGGTCACGTGAGCCCCTCCGGGTGGTATAGGCACTAAAAGGTACCTACTTCCTGACAGTACCTGCCCCGGGGCAGGCTTTCGACGTCGGAAACCAAGCATCCTTGGAGGAAGCAATGCGCGCAGTCGAGGTCTCGGGGTACGGCGACGCCGAGCGGTTGCGGGTCGCCGAGCGTCCGGAGCCGGCGGCCGAGGCGGGCCGGGTGCCGGTCCGCGTCACCGCCGCCGTCGTCAACCCCGTCGACGTCTGGACCCGGGCCGGCGCCATGTCCGGCCTGCTGCCCGGCCTGAACCCGCCGTTCCTGCTCGGCTGGGACTTCGCCGGGACCACCGCCGACGGCACCGCGGTCGCCGGCCTGGTGCCGTGGTTCGACGAGGGCGGCCGCACCGGTACCTACGCGGAGGCCCTGCTCGCCGACCCGGCGTGGCTGGCTCCGATCCCGGCGGGCGTCGACCCGGTCGACGCGGCCACGGTCGCCCTCAACGGTCTCACCGCCCAGCAGGCCCTGGAGCTGCTCGCCCTGCCGGCCGGGGCGCGGCTGCTCGTCACCGGGGCCAGCGGCGGCGTCGGCGGCTTCGCGGTGCAGCTGGCCGCGGCCGCGGGGCTGGACGTGACCGCGGTCGCCTCCGGCGGCGACGAGGCGTTCGTGGCCGGCCTCGGGGCCAAGGAGGTCCTCTCCCGCGGCGCCGAGCTGCCGGCGGGCGCGTTCGACGGCGCCCTGAACGCGGCCGGCACCGAGGGTGTGCTCGCCGCGGTCCGCGACGGCGGGGCGTTCGTCGCGGTGACGGACCCGAGCGAGCCGCGCACCGAGCGCGGCGTCCGGGTGGAGACGGTGCACGTGGTGCCGTCCTCGGCCGGCCTGGCCGCGCTGCTGGGCGAGCTCGCCGCGGGCCGGCTGGTGACCCGGGTCGCCGACCGCCTGCCGCTGACCGAGGCGGCCGCGGCGCACCGCCGGGTCGAGACCGGCGGCCTGCGGGGCAAGCTGGTGCTGATCCCCTGACCCGGCCGGCGGCCCGGCGGACGGTCCCGGGTCGGACAGATCGGGCGGCGGCGGGCACAATCGTGGCGTGCGACGCGCGACGACGATGCTGCTGGCCGCCGCCCTGATCACCGCCGGCTGCGCGGACGCCGCGCCACCGGGCGGGGCGGCGGGATCGGCCGCGCCGAACGGGCCGGTGGTGCGCATCATGCCGCTGGGCGACTCGATCACCGACGGGGACGAGTCCCCCGGCGCCTACCGCACGGAGCTGTACCGGCAGCTCACCGCGGCCGGCGTGCGCGTCGACTTCGTCGGCTCGAAGCAGAGCGGGCCCGCGAGCCTGCCCGACCGCGACCACGAGGGGCACGGCGGCTACCGCATCGACGAGATCGACGCCGGCGCCACCGAGTGGGTGCGGGCGGCCGGCCCGCGCCTCGTGCTCCTGCAGCTGGGCACCAACGACATGCTGCTGAACTACGACGTGGAGCACGCGCCCCAGCGGATGTCGGGGCTGATCGACCACGTCATCGCGGCCGCGCCCGGCGCCGACGTGTACGTCGCGTCGCTGCTGCCGCTGGACGACCGGGCGGCGCAGGCGCGGGCGGCGGCGTTCAACGCGGCGCTGCCCGGCATCGTGCGGGACAAGGGCGCGCGGGTGCACTTCGTCGACATGCGCGACGCGCTCACGCCCGGCGACCTCGACGACGGCGTCCACCCGACGGCCGCCGGGTTCGCCAAGATGGCGCGGGTGTGGGCGGCGGCGCTGAAGCCGGCACTCACCCCGGCCGGGAGCACCGGCCCCGCCGCGACGCCCCGGAGCTGAAACGCAGCCCCGGGGCGCCCCGGCAGCGTTACCGCGGTCCCGGTAGGGCGCGGCGGTGACCGCCAGGCGGCCCGCGGCGGCCGCGGTCGCCACCGTGACGGTGAGCTTCATCGCGCGCGGGTTCCCCGAGGGCGCGACGCCCTGGGCGACAAGCGTGTGCACGCCGGCGGCCAGGGAGCGCGGCACGGTGACCGGCTTGCTGAAGTTCCCGTTGCCGTCGGTGACCACGGTGCCGAGCGTGATCGTCGCCGTCGAGAAGGCGGCGAACCCGTTGCCGATCACCACGATGTCCTGACCCGGCTCGGCGGTGTTGATGGCGCCCCACCGCCGAGCGCGAACGTATCCGGCGTAACCCCGCAATCACCCACATATACGAAAGAAACGCGCATTCGTGTAGGAAAAGGTTAGAGTCGGCCGCAGACCCGGGTGAGGACCGCGTCCCAGTCCTCCGGCACGGCGTCGTCACGCCAGGCCACGTGCTGGTCGGGCCGCACCAGCACGAGCCGGCGGCCCCAGCAGGCGCGCACCGCCGGGTCGTGTACGGGCAGGTGGGTCACCGGCAGCCCGCGGGTCCTGGCGACGCCCGCGAGGGCCCGCCCCTCGCCGGTGTCGGTCAGGTCGACCAGGGTCAGCTGCGGGCCGAACCGGTCGAAGAGCTGCCCGCCGTCGGCGAGGCGCACGGCCGGGGGCCGGCCGCCGGGCCAGGTGCTGGGCGTGATGCGCTGCCCGTGCGGCACCGGCGGGCTGCCGCGCTCGTGCCAGACGACGGGCGAGGACGCGTACCGGCCGCCGTAGCCGATCCCGATGTCGTCGGCGAGCGCCGGCTCCTGGCGCAGGAACGCGGCGAGGTAGTCCTGCGGCGCGCCCGCGGCGGCCAGCCGGGCGAAGCGGCGCCCCGTCTCCAGCCCGCGGGCCAGCAGCTCCCGGTCCATCAGCGCGCGCGGGCGCCGCTCGGCCTCGTAGCTGTCCAGCAGCGCCGGGCCGCCCCACCCGAGGCACGCCGCGGCCAGCTTCCACCCGAGGTCGACCGCGTCGCCGATGCCCGTGTCGGCCGCGTCCGCGGCCGGGCGGAACGCGTGCGCGGCCTCGCCGGCGAGGAAGACCGGGCCGCGGCGGTACACCTGCGCCACCGGCAGTGTGTCGTCCCACTCCCGCACGCCGAGCACCTCGACCGCGGCCCCCAGGCCCTCGAACAGCGGCCGGGCCGGGTCGGCGGGCTCCCCCGCCCCGACGGGCCGGTGCCCCACCCAGACGTGCCGCTCGGGGCGGGACAGCAGCGTGAGTGCGCCGACGACGAGCGTGGACAGCCCCGGCCCGCGCGAGTGCAGCGCGAGGTCCCGGCTGCGGAACGAGATGGCACGGTACGCCGTGTGCGCCCCCGGCAGCGCGTCGAGCCCGATGTCCGCGCAGCGCCGCACGACGCTGGCGGGGCCGTCGCAGCCCACGACGTACCGGGCGCGGATCGCGTGCTGCACGCCGTCGGGCTCGCCGACCGCCGTGACCGCGGCCCCGTCCTCGCCGACGCGCACGGCCGTGCACGCCCAGCCCTCGCGCAGGTCGACGAGGGGCGCGGCCCGCAGCGCGGCGCGCAGGACCTGGGCGAGCGGGCCCCGCGCGATCTGCTGATGGTGCTCGGCCGGGGCGGTGCCGTCGTTGACGGTGGCGTACCGCTGCACCAGCTCATGCACCGAGGGCCGCTGCGCGACGAGGACGGGCGGGCGGTCGAGGCGGCGGCTCCACACCATGTCGGTGGCCTCGTCGGCGCCGAGCCCGGCCCGGCGGATGCCGGCCGCGAGCCCGAGCCGGCGCAGCAGCTCCATGCTCCGGCCGCCGATGTGCACCAGCCCGGCGGGCTCGGCCCCGGGCGCGTCGAGCACCGTGCTCGCCACCCCGTGGTGGGCGAGCTCCAGCGCGAGCACGGCCCCGGCCGTGCCGGCGCCCACGATCAGCACGGGCGTGTGCAGTACCGCCGCCACCTGGTGATTGTGGAGGCGCGCGGCGACCGTGCAGAACAGCCGTTCGGCCCCCCGGTTCCGGGGGCGGAGCGGCCGCCCGTACTTTTGACCGGTCCGCCGGGATCCGCACTTCCGTAGCCTGGAGCGCGTGACGGCCTGGAATCGCGTGCTCGACCTGGCGCTCGTGGTGGGCGGCGGCGCACTGCTCGCCGCCACCGCGCTCGCGCTCGCGGCCAGCTGGGGCGGGCTCTACTGGGCGCCCGGGCTGCTCGCCGGCGCGGCCGTCCTCGCCGTCGCGCTGCTGCGCCGGCGGGCGCCGCTGGTGACCGCCGGCATCGGGCTCGCCGTCGCGGTCGCGGCCGTCGTCGCGGCCCGGGTCGCCGGGCTGCCGGTCGAGCCGCAGCCGGCCCTGGCCCTCGGGCTCGCCGTGCTCGCCGGCAACGCCGTGCGCCGGCTCGAGCCCCGGGCCGCCGCCGGGGTCGCGGGCGGGGCGCTGCTCGTGCTCGCGGCCGGGCCGCTGCTCTCGGCGCACCACTCGTCCGGCGGGGCCACCGTCGTCGCCGTCGCCGACGTGCTCGCGTGGGTCGCGGGCGTGGGCGGCGGGCTGTGGCGGTGGCTGGAAGGGCACCGGCGGCAGGAGCTGGCCGAGGGGGTACGCCGGGAGGAGCGCCTCGCCCTCGCGCGCGAGCTGCACGACGTCGTCGCCCACCACGTCACCGGGATCGTCGTGCAGGCGCAGGCGGCCCGGGTGGTGGCGCGGCGGCACCCGGAGCGGCTGGAGGGCTCGATCGCCGGGATCGAGGAGGCCGGATTGGAGGCGCTGGCGGCGATGCGGCGGATCGTGTCGCTGCTGCGCGACGCCGGCGACGCGGCCCCGGCCAGCGGCGGCCCGGAGCGGCTGGAGGCCCTCGTGCGGCGCTTCGAGGACGGGGAGGCGCGGGCGGTGCACCTGGAGATCCCCGACGCCGGGACGGCCTGGCCGCCCGAGCTGACCAGCACCGTGTACCGCATCGTGCAGGAGTCGCTCACCAACGTGGCCCGGCACGCCGCCCAGGCGGCGACCGTGCGCGTGCGCGTCGCCCAGTCCCCGGCCGGCGTGACGGTGTCGGTGACCGACGACGCTCCCTCGCCGGCCCGCGCCGGCCTGGCCCCGCGCCCCGGCGGCTTCGGGCTGATCGGCATGCGGGAGCGGGTCGAGGCGCTCGGCGGCGAGCTGCGCGCCGGCCCGCGGGCGCCGCACGGCTGGAGCGTCGAGGCGAGGCTGCCCCGATGACGATCCGCGTGCTCATCGCCGACGACCAGGCCATGGTCCGCGGCGGCCTGCGGCTGATCCTGGAGGACTCCGGCGACATCGAGGTCGTGGCCGAGGCCGCCGACGGCGTCGAGGCGATCGCGGCCGCCCGCCGGCTGAAGCCCGACGTGTGCCTCGTCGACATCCGCATGCCCCGCCTCGACGGGCTGGAGGTGACCCGCGCGCTGGCCGGCCCGGGGGTGGCCGCCCCGCTGCGGGTCATCGTGGTCACGACGTTCGACCTGGACGAGTACGTGTACGGCGCGCTGCAGGGCGGGGCGGTCGGCTTCATCCTCAAGGACGCGGGCCCGGCGCTGCTGGTCGAGGCGGTCCGCGCCGCGCACGCGGGCGACGCGCTGGTGTCGCCGTCGATCACGGTACGACTGCTGCGGCACTTGAAACGCCCGGCGCGGACGGTCCTGTCGGAGTCACGCCTGTCGGAGCGCGAGACCGAGGTCGTCCAGCTCATCGCGCGGGGGCGCACCAACCAGGAGGTCGGCGCCGCGCTCTTCATCTCGCTGAGCACCGTGAAGAGCCACGTGTCGACGATCCAGGCCAAGCTGGGCCTGCGCAACCGCGTCGAGATCGCGGCGTGGGCGTGGGAGCACGGGGTGGCGCGGGAGGACTAGTCTCGAACGCGTGTCCGAAGCCTCGAAGGTGCCCGGCCTGCTGTACACCCCCGACTGGATCGCCCCCGACGAGGAGCGCGCCCTGCTCGCCGCCATCGACGCGAGCGCCTGGTCGACGGAGCTGCGCCGCCGCGTCCAGCACTACGGCGTGCGCTACGACTACACCAGCCGCGCCGTGGCCGCCGGCGAGCGCACCCCGCTGCCGCTGTGGGCCGCGCCGCTGACCGCCCGCCTCGACTTCGCACCCGACCAGGTCATCGTCAACGAGTACGAGCCGGGCCAGGGCATCAGCGCGCACACCGACTGCGTGCCGTGCTTCGGCCCGGCGGTGGCCGCGGTGAGCCTGGGCTCGGCGTGCGTCATGGAGTTCGGCCACGGCGGCGTGCGGGTCGGCGTGCCGCTGGCCGCGCGGAGCCTGTGCGTGATGACGGGCCCGTCGCGGTACGAGTGGCGCCACGCCATCGCGGCCCGCAAGAGCGACCCGGCCCCGGACGGCGGCCGCGTGCCCCGCGCCCGCCGCGTCTCGGTGACCTTCCGGACCGTCCTCACCGGCCGGTGAGCGTCCGGCGGCCGGGCGGGGTCACGGCCGCAACAGCACCTTCATCGCGTCGCGGCCGTCCATCGCGCGATACCCGGCGGCGGCCTCGTCCAGCGGGAGCTCGAGGTCGAAGACCTTGCCGGGGCCGATCCGGCGCGCCCAGATCCGGTCGATCAGGTTGGGCAGGAGCCGGTACGTCGCTCGTCCCGGTCCGGCTAACATCGCCGACCATGGCCGAGTACGCGCTGTACGCCTGGGGCAACTTCATCCACGAGGCGGGCCTGGACCGCCTCGAGGCCTGGCTCGACCCGCAGGTCCTGCGCGGCGAGCGGGCCTTCGTCCACGACGACGTGTGCCTGTCCGACGAGGGCCCGGCCGAGATCGACGCCAGCACCTCGCTGTTCGAGGCCGGCGGCGCGCGGGTGCTCGGCCGCGACCTCGAACTGCCTCCGCCGGGCGGCTGGCGCGTCGTGCGCATGCGCCTGGTCACGGACGACACCGTCGCGGGCGCCGAGAAGCTCGTCGCGCGGCTCGACGAGGAGGGCACCGAGCTCGACCCGGTGGACCCCGACGCCGGCGCGCTGCCGTCCGGCGAGGTCGTGGCCGCATGGGAGGACCCGCACGGCCAGTGGGACCTGGCCCTCGTCAGGCTGACCTGACGCGACCCCTCACCGCGGCCGGGCGGCCCGGGATTCGCTCCGCGAACTCCGCGCGGGACGGCGGCGCCGGGAAGGGGCTCGCGAAGTACTGGGTCTCGTGCGCGACCCGGCCGTCGGCGAACTCCATGAGGCTCACCGAGTAGGTCGGCGTGCCGTCGTAGGTGATGACGCACTCGCTCACCCACAGGTCGCCCCCGCCGCTGATGCGCAGGACGGTGAAGTGCCGCTCGGCGGGGTGGGCGCCGCGCTGGGCGGCGATCGTGGCGCGACCACGGAACCGTTCGCCCGATTGGGGGTAGTCGAGGATCGCGTCCTCGGCGTACAGGTCGTGCTCCGCAGCGAGGTCGCCCGCCTCCGACGCCCGCCAGTGCTCCTCGATCGCGGCGCGGGTCCGCTGGTCGGCAATCACGGTCGGACCATTCCCCGCTCCGGGCCGTTCAACCGCGCTCGACGCTTCGGGGTGCGGTAGCCGCCGGGGACCCCGCCCGCCGCGTACCCGCGCCCCGTCATCGCTACAGGTGACCCGCCGCCTCCCACGCCGCCATGAGCAGGGTGAAGCCGCGTGTGTCGGCGATCGTCGTGGCCATCTTGTTCGGGGTGTAGGCGAAGGTCAGGCGCGCGTCGAGGTCCGCGATGACGATCGAGCCGCCCATGCCGCCCCAGTAGATGGTGTTCGGGTTCGGCATCATGCCGCCGTTGACGGCGAAGCCCAGGCCGAACCGCACCGGCATCTCGAGGATGAGGTCGCGGCCCTCGACCTGGACCTCCAGGGCGCGGCGGGCGCCGGCCTCCGACAGCAGGCGCCGGCCGGCGGCCTCGCCGCCGTTGGCCAGCACGGCCAGGACGGTGGCGGCCGAGCGGGCGTTGCCGGTGCCGTTGCCGGCCGGGATCTCGGCGCCGCGGAAGGCGCGGGTGCGGGTGTCCGCGACCTCGAGCTTGGGCAGCGCCGCGTTGCGCTGCAGCTCGGTCGGGTCGGCGAAGGGCATGGTGTCGGTGGAGCCCGGGATCAGCTCGGCCACCCGGGCGTCGTGCTCGGCGGGCAGGCCGATGTGGAAGTCGGCGCCGAGCGGCTCGGCGATCTCCTGCCGGAAGACGGTGCCGAGGGTGCGGCCGGTGATCCGGCGGACCACCTCACCGATCAGAAACCCCTGGGTGACGACGTGGTACCCGCTGGCCGTGCCCGGCTCCCAGAACGGCGCCTGCGCGGCGAGCAGCGCGGTCACCTTGTCCCAGTCGTACAGGTCGGTCACCGTGATCGGCTCCGCCCAGCCGGACAGGCCCGAGGAGTGGCTGAGCACGTGCGCGACGGTGATCGCGTCCTTGCCGTTGGCCGCGAACTCGGGCCAGTACCGCGCGACCGGCGCCGCGATGTCGAGCTCGCCGCGGTCGGCCAGCAGCAGCGCGGTCAGGGCGGCCATGGTCTTCGTGACCGAGTAGACGTTGAGGATGGTGTCGCGTTCCCACGGGCGGGTCGCGGCCGCGTCGGCGTGGCCGCCCCACAGGTCGACGACGGTCTCCCCGTCGATTGTCACGCACACCGCGGCGCCGACCTCGGCCCCGCTGGCGACGCTGTCCTCGAACACCTTGCGCAGCGGCGCGAACCGCTCTTCCGCGAAGCCCGGCATGGCCCGCAGTATCCGCCCCGGGCCGCGCCGGCTTCCAGCGATTTATCGGCGCAGGTGCCGGGGCAGGAACCCGTCGTCGACCCCGGACCAGCGGATCCTGCGGTGGTCGCCCGGCTTGGCGTGCAGCGTCTTGTCGGGCGAGGCGAAGGCGTCGAACAGGGCGAGGGTGGTGCGGCGGTCGACGTACGCGTCGTCCCACGGGAGCAGGAACTGGACCGGGACGGTGATCCGCCGCGCGGCGGCGAGCAGGTCGTCGTACACGAAGAACCCGCCGCCGAAGATCGCGGCGGTGATCCGGGGTTCGGCCGCGGTCAGCGGGATGCCGATCGCAGTGCCCAGCGAGACGCCGCCGCCGTAGCCGACCGGCGCCTCGGGGCCGATCTCGGGCCGCCGCTGCAGGGCGTCGAGCGTGGCCTGCCACTCCGGGACCGCGCGCTCGGTCAGCGACCGGGCGTAGGCGACGCTGACCTTCTCGAAGCGGTGGTTGTCGCCGGTCGCGACCGCCTCCCGCATCTCGGCGCGGGCCTGTTCGTCCCCGGCCGTGCGGGGTCGCTCGCCGTGCCCAGGCGCGTCGATGGCGGCGACGGTGTAACCCCAGCGGGTGACGGCGTCGCGGGCGCGGGCCGCCTGGGCCGGGGTCTTCTTGTGGAGGCCGCCGCCGTGGCCCATGAGCACCAGGGGTGCGCCATCGGGGCCGGACGCGGGCGACCAGAGCACGCCGGGGACGTCGCCCACGACGAAGTCGCGTTCGACGACACCGTTGGCCGATGTCTCCGCGGTGAACTGCACAGCATGCATAGGTGATGCTTTTAGCAGCCGGATCTCCCCCGCGCCGGGAATTTTGTCGCGGGGGAGATCCGGTGAGCGGGTCAGGCGGTGAAGGCCTTGACCTCCAGGAGGCCGACCGAGCTGGTGCCGGTGGACTGCAGCACCACCCGCAACCGGGTCGTCGAAACCGTTGTGAAGGTCACGGTGTTGTACGCGTTCGCGTTGACGGTGTAGCCCGAGGCGCCCGGCACGTCGGTGTAGGCGCTGCCGTTCCAGTACTGCAGCTTCCAGCTCGACGGCACGTCGATGCCCTGGTTGTCGTCGAAGAGGTACACCTGGGCCTTGTTCAGCGACTGCGCCGAGGACCACTGCAGCTCGGCCCACTGCTGCCCGCTGTTGGGCCACGTGCCCCAGCGCGGGTTCACGGTGTCGTTCGACGACGGCGGGTCGATCCCGTCGTTGATGGCGTTCACCGACTCCCACGACGACGTGTACGACGCCGACGGCGTCGCCTGGCCGGCCACGTTCACGCCAACGGTCGGGGGCGGCGTCGTGGTGCCGCCGCCGATGGCCAGGTCGGCGCTGCTGAAGCCGGTGAAGGACGGGTTGATGTCGGTCTCGCCACCGCCGCCGTCGCACTTGCGGTCGGGGTTGAACGCGAGGTAGGTGCCGGAGCTGCAGGCGATCGCGAACTCGGCGTCGCCGCCGACCACGATGTTGCCCGACAGGTTCGCACCGCCCTGGATGAGCGCGTTGTCCTTGACGACGGCGTTGCCGCCGACGGTGCCGCCGTTGACCCAGCCGAGGCCCTCGATGCGGGCGTTGCCGGTCACGGTGCCGGCGTAGACCGCGGCCTTCGGGCCGACGTAGGCGGTCGACGCGACGCTCGCGTTCCCCGCGACCCAGCCGCCGCCGTTGGAGTGCCAGTGCCCGCCGTTGGTGGCGGCCGGCTTCACGTAGCCGGGCTCGAAGCCGGACGGGGTGGCGCCGGAGACGCGGAACTCGTACGGGAAGCGGCGGGCCTTGTTGTACCCGTCGAGGAACGCGTAGTGCGGCACGGCGCTCGGGGTCGCGGTGACGACCAGCCACACGTCCTTCTCGCCGGCCTGCAGCTGGAAGTCGATCTGACCGTCGGTGCCGGTGGTCAGCGGGGAGTACCGCGGCGTCCCGTTCCTGACCGCGACCAGCCCGAACGTCCAGCCGGTCGCGCCCGTCTCGGCGTGGCCGCGCAGGCGCAGCTTCACCAGGCCGCCGTCGGTGGCCGGGACCAGCTTGATCTTGTTGAAGCCGTAGTCCGACGGGGCGACGCGCGAGTTGATGCGGAAGTGGCCGAGCGAGGCGTCGACCGCCTCGACGTTGCCGCCGTTGTAGGCGTTGTTGAGGAAGCCCGCGCCGTACACGTTGTTGATGAACGGCATCAGCGTGGACTTGTTGCCGAAGTCGTACGTCACCGTGCGGGTCGCGTACTCGCCCACGCGCCGGTTCAGCTCGGCCTGGGTGATGCCGGTGATGCGACGGTACGTCTCCAGCGGGTGCTCGTTGCTCTTCGCCTCGTTCCAGATGCGGTTGAACATCGCGAGGCCGTCGCGGTCCTTGATGTACTGCGCGAGCATCCAGTTGCCGTAGTGGTGGCGGCTGGAGCTGTAGTAGAGGTTCTCCGAGCGCAGCCAGCGGCTCAGGTCACCGGCGGCGGTGGTGGGCAGCGCCTGCATGGCCATGAACTCGGCACTGGTCTCCCAGAAGGTGCCCGCGCTGGCGTCGGTGAAGCCATAGCCGGAGCGGCCCAGGAACGTGTAGTTCTGGAACACGTGCCCGAGCTCGTGCGCGAGGCCCCAGGAGCCGGGCAGCGCGGCCTTGGGGTCGATGTTGATGACGCCGACCTTGCCGTCGACGGAGCCGCCGGTCGCCCAGGCGTTGAGCTCGGTGCGGTTCCACGTGTTCGTGACGATGACGACGATCTTGTACTGCGCGAGCAGCCCCTGCTCCGGCGTGAACTGCATGGTGTTCACGTAGAACGAGTACAGGTTCTCCAGCTGCGTGATGATGCTGTTCGGGTCGAAGTTGTAGGGCGACGGCGCCGAGGTCGGGGTGGTGCCGGACTTCTCGCCCCACAGCAGGATGAAGTTGTTCGACTCCTTGGTGCGGTTCTGGGCCCACGGCACCTCGCCGGTCTGGGTCCAGCGGGCCGGGATGTAGACGGACTTCGTGGCGGCGGAGGCCGGCCGCGCCTGCAGGGCGACGAGTACGCCGGCGATCACGACGAGCGCGAGCACCGGCGCCAGCCAGACGCGGCGGCGTAGACGGGGATGGATGGGGGTCATAGCCGCAATCTGGTCCGAAAACCTTTTCGGCGCAAGGATGGCCTGGAAGAGCCGGTGCACGGCCCTTCCAGGCCCGAAAATTACATCAGTACGCGGCCTCCACCTGTGCCGTTACCGTCTGCCCGGCCACCACGCCGGTGGCCTTCACCGTCACCGTGCCGGACGGGATCGACGCGAGGCGGGAGTTGAACGACTGGTACGCCGACTTGCCGGGCGCCACCCCGGCAACCGTGCGCGCGCCGTACGCCGTGACGAGCTCGAGCGTGAGCGGCACGCTGTCGGCGTTGCGCGCGCTGACCGAGACGTACATCGTCGCGCCGATGCGCTGGGTGCGCGCCTCGACCTCGACCGCGAGCGCCGGCCCGGTGGCCAGCTCCCGCTCGGCCGCGACCGCCGCCGCGACCACGGTGTCGCGCTCGGCCGCGCTCAGCAGCGCGCCGGCCAGCTCGGTGACCGCGGCGACGAACTGGGCGTGGCTCGCGAACGGGGCCCGGTCCCACAGCAGGTCGAGCAGGGTCGGGCCGTCCGTGCCGGGGGACGTGACGCCGGAGACGGGCACGTCGTAGGCGGGCAGCCCGTCGTTGCGCTTGCGGTTGGGCACGCCGGTGTCGGCCGAGCCGAAGACGATCGTCGGCTCGGCCCGGCGGAAGTACGACGACGCGGCCTGGTTGTCGGCGACGTAGTACGGCCGCAGCGCGAACCCGCCCGCCGTGAACGCCGGGTCCCCGGCCGCCGTGACCGCCCCGGCCGTGACCGCCGCGCGCGAGTAGTCGCCGTCGAGCTTCAGGTACCGGTACAGCGACAGCTCCCGCCACGCCGCCCCGGCGCCCGGGCTGCCGAGGATCTGCAGCAGGACCGGGCCCCAGAAGAGCGCCTGGGTGTCGGGCCGGTCGATGGCCCGCTCGACCCGGATGCTGAACGGCATCCGGATCTCGACCACGTCGCCGGGGCTCCAGGTGCGGCTCAGCGTCACGTAGGAGCCGGGCCGCGCGTCCAGGTTCTGCGCGGTGCCGTTGACGGTGACGGTGAAGCCGCGCCGGACCCAGCCCGGCACCCGCAGCCGCACGTCGAGGGGCCCGGTGCCGTCGAACGTCAGCCTGGTGTGGTCCTCCCGCGGGTACGCCGTCGTCTGCGTGACGGTGAAGCCCTTCTCGGCCCACGTGAGGGTCGAGGGCAGGTAGAGGTTGACCCACAGCGTGCCGCCGTCGTCGGACTTGAGGTAGACGGTCTCCTGGTACTTGGTGTGGTTCTCCAGCCCGGTGCCGCCGCAGCAGGTGCCGGTGTTGCCGTAGCCGCGCACGGTGGCGGTGGCGAGGGGCTGGAAGTAGGTCACCTGCGGGTCGCCGGTGGGCGCGGTGTCGGCCCGCGACCCGGGGATCATGTTGAGCAGGCCGCGCTCGTAGTAGTCCATGTAGGCGGGGTCGTGCTCGTGCAGGAAGAGATTGCGGGCCAGCTTCATGACGTTGTACGTGGTGCAGGTCTCGGCGCCGCTGGTCGGCACCGAGCCGGCGATGTCGTCGCGGTTCTGGAACAGCTCGAGGTTGTTGTTGGAGCCGGGGTAGTTGCCGCTCGTGCCGCCGTGGGCGAACATGCGGTGCGGCACCACCATGCCGTAGAAGTTCTTGGCCGCGGTGAAGTACTCCGCTCCCCCGCCGTGCTCGAAGATGCGCAGGTAGCCGATGAACTGCGGCACGTGCGTGTTGGCGTGCAGACGCTCGGCGCGGCGGCGGCCCGGCCGGTTCTGCGGCGTGACGACGAGGATGTCGCGGTTGTCCACGCACGCGCCGAACAGCGACTCGCGGTTGTCGAAGCACTTGGCGGTCTCGAGGTGCCGGGCGTCGCCGGTGAGCTGGTAGATCTCCGGGAAGACCTCGTTGGCCCCGCCGAACTCGCCGCCGATGTACAGGTCCCACATGTAGTTGAGGTCGTCGCGGGTCAGCGGGCCCGGGTAGTCGGGGTGGTTCTTGTCGCCGACGGTGAGCGCGAGATGGGCCCAGCCGGCCATCTTCGTGACGACGTCGAGGGCCTGGGCGTTGCCGGCGTGGTAGTACGCGTCCAGCAGCCCGCGCATGATCTTGTGCTGGGTGTACCACGGCGCCCAGGTGTTCGTCTCGGCGTTGCCGCCGTAGACGGCCCACCGGGGCGGGCCGAGGCGCAGCACCGCGTCCTCCGGGATCGCGCCGAGGTAGCCGGGGAACGTCGGCACCCAGTCCGCCGCCCCGGCGGTGGAGGCGGCCACGATGCCGGCGTCGCGGCCGTTGGGCGAGGCGTCCTTGAGCGCACTGCCGTCCGTCTCGTCGAACTTGTACCACGCGATGTTGCCGCCGCCGGTGCTGCCGGACGGGGAGTCCAGCAGGGTCAGCAGCTCGGTCTGGCTCAGCGCGCGGTCGAAGATGTGGAACTCGTCGACGGTCGCGTCCAGGAACGGGTCGCCGTACTGCGACCGCCCGATCCACCGGTTGCCCGGGTTGCCGAGGCGGGACGGGTTGAGCGTCATGCCGGTGTTGGTGCCGGCCGGCTGGGCGTTGACGTAGAGCATGCCGGTGCTGCCGGCCAGCGTGACCGCGAGGTGCACCCACTGGCCGGTCGGCAGCGCCGCGTTGCCGTTGATCTGCTGCTCCTGGCCGGAGCCGCCGACGGTGATGGCGAAGCGCGGCACGTTGCCGGTCACGCCCGCCCGCGGGGTGAGGAACATGTTCACGGTGGTGCCCTGGCCGAAGTCGAACAGCCGGGTCCAGCTGGCCGTGGAGGAGAGGTTGATCCAGGTCGCGATGGTGAAGTCGGTGAGCTGGTTGATCGCCTCCTGGGGCAGGGTGCAGTACTGCGCCTTGCTCGCCCCGTTGAGCTTGAGGGCGTTGCCGAAGCGGCCCGGGACCCGCCCGATCGACGGCGGCGGCTGCTCCCCGCCGCCGCCCGGCCCGGCGTCCATCCGGGCGGTGATGGCGGCCTGGCACGCGGCCAGCTCGCCGACCATCCAGTCCAGCTTGGCCTTGTAGACGGCCTCGCCCTGGTCGGCGTACGCCTGCGCGAGGGCGGTCAGGTAGTGCCCGGCCCAGTGGCCGCTGAGCAGCCCGCCGTCCTCCCAGCCGCCCGGCACCGCGACGCCCGCCGGGTTCGCCCGGCCGGCCTGGTTGTTGAACAGCACCAGGAACCGGCGCTCGTCGTACGCGCGCAGGAACGCCTTGGTCCGGTCGCGCTTCTCCTGGAACAGGCCGCCGCCGAGCTTGACCTCGCCGAGCTGGAACGGGCGGACGGGGGCGGTGCCGCCCGGCCCCGGCTGGGGCGGGACGGCGGCGGCCGTGGCCGCGGCGGCGGCCCCGGAGAGTTCGGGGGCCAGCGCGGCGGTGGCGGCGCCGAGGGCGGACGCCTGCAGGAGCGTGCGGCGTTTGATGGCGGTCATGGGCTTCCTTCCGCGGAGAGACGGCCCTCGTGGCGGGCGCGCTCGAGCAGCCGGCGGTGCAGGCGCCAGGCCAGGAACAGCGCGACCAGTGCGAGGACGACGAGCAGTTGCGGCCACGGCACGAGCCAGGAGCTCACCGCGACCGTGACGGGCGGGCCGGCGCCGGTGACGGTGACCGCCGTGCGGACGCGGCCCAGCGCCCACACCCCGCCGACGGTCGTCCCGTCGGTGCGGGCGCCGCCGGGCAGCAGCTCGCCGCCGCCGGCGTCGCGGGCCCGGACGTTGGCCCCGAACAGCTCGGTGACCTCGGCGCGGGCGCGGGGCTCGACCCGGATGTTGCCGGTGTTGGTGGTCGAGTATCCGATGTGGAGGGTGCCGGAGCGCAGCGGGTTCCACGAACGCTCGTAGCGCACGGTGAGGCGGTCGGCCGACACCTTCGGGGTGACGGTGCCGCCGGCCCGCAGCATCACCCGGAAGCCGACCCGGCTGTCCACCGACACCGTGCCGGAGCTGCTGAGCACCGACGCGGCGATGCCGGCCGGATGGTCGCCCGGGGCGGCGTCGCGCGGCACGGTGATGGTGAACGGCACCACCTTGGTCTCGTTCGGCCCGACGGTGACGTTGCGCTGCACGGCGATCCAGGTGCCGCCGTCCTTGGAGCGCTGGTCGGCGGGGAGCATGTTGAAGCGGCCCTTGTCGGTGAGGTACCCGTCGGCGGCGGACAGGGCGAAGACCGCGGACGCCTTGCCGATGTTGCGCACGGCCATGTGCTCGGTGACGACCTGGCCCGGGTCCAGGGTCCGCTCGACCCACCGCCGGCCGTCGGGGCCGGCCTCGGTGGCGGGCTGCACCGTCCACGTGACGGCGTCGGCGAAGGCGGGGACCGGGGCGAGGGGCACGGCCAGGACCGCGGCGAGCACCACCGCGGTCCGGCCCGGCAGGCCACCCATCTACTCGAACAGGGAGACGGTGATTGTCGCGTGGTAGGAGCCGGCCGCCACGTCCGAGGGCGTGCGCAGGAACAGGTCGGCGTTCACGTCGTACGAGCCGCCGGTGACGGCCGCCGAGTCGTACGTGGACACCAGCAGCTCCTGGTCCTTGAGGCCGACGTTGTTGCCCGGCTGGGTCGGGTCGTCGAGGACGGTCACGACCTCCTCGCCCTCCGCGACCTGGCCGGTGTCGCCGCCGTCGATCAGGTGCGGCTTCCAGCCGAGGTGGTCGGCGGTGATCGCCGGCTGCCCGGCGGTGCCGGTGAAGTTGCTCGACGTGCCCAGCACCGCCCAGCTCGCCCCGGCCGGGATCTCCTGGGCGGTGCGGGTGTCGGTGACGGTGACCTTCGGCAGGGTGCCGGTGAACTGGCGCACCAGGGCGGTGGAGCCGTTCTCCGCCAGCGTGACGGCGTTGCCGGCGACGGTGAGGGCCAGCACTCCGGGCTGGTGGATGGCGGGGATGTCGACGGTGACCTGGACGTCGCTGGAGTCGCCGGGATCGGCGGCGGCGACGCCCGCGAAGGCGGTGCTTCCCGCCAGCACGGCCGTGGCGGTGGCCACGTGCAGTCGAGCGCGTGCGTTCATGGTGCTCCTAACAGGTGAGGGTGCCGTAGTCGGCCGTGACGGGTGCGAAGCCGGGGACGCGGACGGTGGCGGTGCCGGCCGGGATGGATGCGGCGCGGGCCGGGAAGGACTGGTAGGCGTTCGCGCCGGGCGCGACGGCCGCGAAGGACCGGTTGCCGTACGCGGTCTCGACGGCGACGTCCACCGCCGTGTCCCGGCCGTTGTGCGCCTGCACGGCGAGGTACGCCTTGCCGGCGATGCACCGGGGCTGGGCGGTCACCGTGACGGGTACGGCGCCGGGGTCGTCGGCGAAGACGCGCCACTCGGTGACGGCGACCGCCGAGTAGGTGGTGCCGTTGCCGTTGGCGCTGACGGTCGCCCGCAGCCGGGACGTGACGATCGGGGCGAAGGTGACGGTGTTGAACGCGGTCGTCGAGGTGCCGTAGGGGCCGGGGACGTCGAGCCAGGCGGTGTCGTCCCAGTACTGCAGCCGCCACCCGTCGGGCTCGGCCACGCCGTCGCCGGTGCCGCGCTCGGAGTCCTTCCAGAACTTCAGCTCCGCGCCGGTGAGCCGGATCGGCCGGGCCCAGTCGTACTGCACCCACTGCGTCGCCGGGCGGCTGCCGGACCAGGTCCCCCAGAGCTGGGCCTGGGCCGGGTTCGCCGGGTCGGCGTTGTCGTTGAGCGCCGTGACGCTGTTCCAGGCGGCCGTGTACGACGCGGTCGGAGTCGCGATCGGCCCGATGTTGCCGCTGAGCGGCCCGGACAGGTCGGCCGGGATCATGACCGTCTTCGCGCTCTCGACGTTGCCGGCGTTGTCGGTCGCCCGGAACGACACCGTGTGCTTGTTCGCGTCGGGGGCGGCGATCGGGCCGGTGTAGGCGGCCCACGCGCCGGTGTCCATCGCGTACTCGACGCGGGCGACCCCGGAGGTGGCGTCGGCCGCGGTGAGGGTCACGGACCGGCCGTTCACCGCGGAGGTCGTGGCCGGCCCGGTCGCGTCGATGCGCACCGGCAGGCTCGCCGGGTCCGAGACGTTCCCGGCGCGGTCGGTGGCGGTCGCGGTGACCGTGTGCTGGCCGTCGCCCGCCACGGTGACGTCGGCGTAGCGCACCGCAGACCCGCCGGCGGCCGGGCCACCGTCCACCGTGGACCGGATCGTCATCCGCCCGCCGCGGTCGTCGACGGCCGCCACCCGCACCTTGACCGCCGAGCGGAACCAGCCGCCGGTGCCGGCGCTGCCGCTCGGGGTGAGCGTCAGCGTGGGCGCGGTCGCGTCGCCGGCGGTGTCGCCGGGCGAGATCACGGTGACCGCCGCCGAGACCTGGCCGGCGGCGTAGCCCAGCACCGAGCCCTTGACCGTCAGCCGGCCCGGCTCTGCCGCGGTGACCGGGTCCCAGAACACGGGCACCTGGAGTGTTTCCGCGCCGAACGTCACCGGCACCGTGCCCGGCAGCTCGGTCTCGCCGACCTCGACCGTCATGGCCGGGGCGGTGACCGCGGCCGGCTGCGCGGCGAGCACCTTCCACTCCTCGACGGCGACGGCCGAATACGTGCTGCCGTTGGTCGAGGCGTCGAACACGGCCCGCACCTGCGTGGTGGTGACCGGGTCGAAGGTGGTGTTCTGGAAGCCCGCCGTCGACGTCGTGTACCCGCTCGGGTTCGCCACGTCGGCCCACTGCCCGGCGGCGAGGTTCCAGTACTGGATCCGCCACCGCGCCGGGGCCGCGACGCCGACGCCGCTGCCCTGGGGCTGGTCGTTCCAGAAGTCGATCTGCGAGCCCGCGATGCGCATCGGCTGGTCCCACGTGTACTGCACCCACTGCTGCGCCGGGTTGTTCCCGGTCCAGGTGCCCCACATGTCCGGCGGGAGCGGGTTGGCGCGCACGATCTCGTCGTTGAGCGCCTTCACCCAGTACTGCGTCGGCACCGGGTCGTTGGAGACGGTGACCTTGGCCTCCTGGGCGATGTTCGCCCGCGGGGTGCGGTCGCGCTCCTTGACCGGCGTCTGCACGACCGGCTTCATCCGCGGCGGGGACTGGGTGTCGTCCCACTCCACCTTGTCGATGGCGACCGAGCGGCGGAAGTGCCCGCCCCCGGCCGCGTCGGCGGTGTGGTAGGTGATGTACCACTGGCCCTTGAACTGGATGATGCCCGGGTGGCTGGTCGTGGAGGAGACCGGCGCCAGCACCGTGCCCCGGTAGGTCCACGGCCCGGACGGCGACGCGGCGGTGGCGTAGGCGATGCAGGCGTGGTAGTTCGCCGGGGTGCACGGCGAGGTCGGGCCGGCGTTGTTGCCCGCGTACGCCAGGTAGTACGTGCCGTTGCGCGCGAAGAGCCACGGCGCCTCGAAGAAGCCGGTGAGCCCGGTGACGGACTTCTGGGTGCCGACGGGCGTCTTCATGTCGGCGGCGTACTCCAGCATGCGCAGCTGGCCGAAGGTGCCCCAGTACACGTAGACGTGGTTGTTCTCGACGAGGACGGTCGGGTCGATGTTCTGGATGTCGTTCGCCGCCGGCACCCGCTGGGAGATCAGCGGGCCCCCGATGTAGTCGGTCCACGGCCCGGCCGGGCTGTCGGACACGGCCAGGCCGATGGCGAACTTGTCCGCGGCGGTGCTCACGCGCTCGCTGACCGGGAGGTACCAGTAGTAGCGCCCGTCCGGGCCCTGGACGACCTGGCCGGCGTACGCGCGCCCGGCCGTGGCCCACGCGAACAGCGTCTCCGGGCGGGCCAGCGACGGGTAGTGCGTCCACTGCCCGCTCGGGACGTCGCTCGTGCGGAACGCGCCCCACTCGTTCATCTGGAAGTCGTTGGTGGCCGGTCCGGCCTCGTCGTGGCCGGTGTAGATGTACAGGTCGTCGCCGGCGACCAGCGGGGCCGGGTCGGCCGAGTAGTAGCTGCCGTCGGCGAGGATCGGGTTGCCCGGGTGGGTGAAGGTGTACGAGTCGGCGGCGTGGGCCGGGCCGGCCGGGCTGACGAGTAGCCCGGCCAGCACCAGACCCGCCACCGCCGTGAGGCGGAGGGGTCGCAACTGAGCCGTCCTAACAGGTGGAGGCGGTGTAGGGGGCCTTGATCTCCGTACTGCCGCCGGGCCCGGTGACCCTCACCGTGGCCGTGCCGGCCGGCACCGAGGCGGTGCGGGCGTTGAACGACTGGTAGGCGGTCTTGCCCGGGGCGACCCCGGTCGCGGTCCGCGAACCGTACGGCGTCACCAGCTCGATGTTCAGCGTCTGGCTGTCGGCGTTGCGGGCGTTGACGGAGACGTAGGCGGTGCCGGCGATGCACTGGGTCTTGGCCTGGACCTCGACGTGGTACTGCGGCGCCGTCTGGCCCGGCACGTCGTACACCTCCCACTCCTGCACCCCGGGCGCGCCCTTGCCCTCCTCGGTCCCGCTCGCGGTGAGCAGGGCCCGCAGCTTCGTGGTCGTGACCGCGGTGAAGGTCACGGTGTTCCAGTCGGTCGCGGAGGTGCCGTAGGCGGTGGGCTGCTCGACGTCGGCCCAGGTGCCGGCGGCGGTCCAGTACTGCAGCTTCCAGGCGCTCGGCGGGGCCACCCCGGCGCCGGTCTCGTCGACGTCCCGGGTGAACCAGACGCGCGACCGGTCGACGGTGACGGGCGCGGACCAGTCCAGCTGGATCCACTGCTCGCCCACCTGCGGCCAGGTGTTCCACACGTCGGTGTTCGGCCCGATCGGCCCGGTCGGGGCCGCCCCGTCGTTGATGTTGTCGGCGGTGACCCAGCCGGGGGTGTACGACGCCGACGCCGACGCCGTGCGGGCCACGTTCACCGGCGCCTGGCCCGCCGCGACCGCCAGCGTGCCGGCGGCGGACGTGTTCCCGGCCTTGTCCACCGCCCGGTAGTCCACCGTGGTGGCGGACGAGCCGATGGGGACGGCGCCGCTCGCGTTCGTCCAGTCCTGGGTCACCACGCCGCCGACGGTGAGGCGGTACTGCACCGCCCCGATCCCGGACAGCGCGTCGGTGCCGGTGATGGTCACCGAGCGGCTGCCGGCGTCGAGCGCCGCGGTCGCCGTGGGCGCGGTCCGGTCGATGCCGATGCTCCGCTCGGTCACCGCCGAGACGTTGCCGGCCTTGTCGGTGGCCCGCGCCTTCACGGTCGTCGAGCCCTCGCCCGTGACCGTGACCGGTCCGGTGTACCCCTGGAAGCCCCCGGTCCCGACGGCGATCTCGAGCTTCGGGGACGGGTCGGCGTTGTCGGTCGCGGTGGCCGTCACCGTGACGCTGGACGTCGTCCAGCCGCTCGCCGGGGCCGGGTCGGCGGCCAGCGACGCGACCGGCGGGGCGGTGTCGCCCGGCCCGCCGGTGCCGACGGTGACGGTCGCGGTGGCCGTCTTGTCGGTGCCGGCCACCTGGCCGCTCACCTCGAAGGTGCCCGCCGCCGCGTACTTGGCCGGGTCGATCGGCGCCCAGGTGACCGCGACGCCGCTCTGCCGGGAGCCGTCGTTGTACCCGACGGTGACCCCGGCCGGCAGCCGCGGCGCGACCCCGGCCTTCGTCGACACCGCGACCGGGTCGACGGTGTTGATCTGCACCGGGTCGGGGCCGCGCACCCAGACGTGGGCGGTCGCGGTGAGCGTGGTTCCCGCGACGAAGCCGGAGACCGTGAAGTCGCCGACCGCGGCCACCTTCGCCGGGTCGATGCCGCCCCAGGCCACCGCGACCGGCAGCGTGGTGCCGTCGGCGTAGGTGACGTCCACCGTGGACGGCAGCGTGGGCACGACGCCGGCCTGGGTCCGCGCGTCCACCCCCTGCACGGAGCTCGCGGCGGCGGCGAAGACCCGCCACTCGGAGACGCCGACCGCCGAGTAGGCGGTGCCGGCCGCGTTGGGCAGCGCGTTGAACGTGGCCCGCAGCTTCGTCGTGGTGACCGCGCCGAATGTCACCTCGTTGGTGCGCCCGCGCACGGCCGGGTCGAAGCCGGCCGGGTTGCTCACGTTCTGCCAGTTCGCCCCGTCCCAGTACTGCAGGCTCCACGACTTCGGCACCGCCACCCCGGAGCCGCCCGTGGTGCTGTCCGACCAGAAGTCGACGGACGCGCGGTCGACCCGCACCGCGGCCGGGAAGTCGTACTGCAGCCAGCGGGTGGCCGGCTCGCTGCCGGTCCACGTGCCCCACAGGTCGGTCTGCGCGCCGCCGCTGAACAGCGCGGGCTTGCCGTCGTTGACCGCGTTGACGTTGTTCCAGCCGGCCGTGAAGCTCGCCGACGGGGTCGCGGTCGCGGCCACGTTGATCTCGCCCTCGGCCAGGGCGGTCGCGTTGACCACGACGTCCTTGGTCGAGCTCGCCTGGCCGTTGGTGACCGTCAGGCGCAGCGTGTACCGGCCGGACCTGGTGAAGCGGGCCACCGTGCCCGGCGCGTTCGCCGGCTCGAAGGCCACGGAGCCGCCGTCGGGCGCGCCGGCGACCGTCCACGCCGAGGAGAGCGCGGCGCCCGGGTCGCCGTCGTCCTGGGCGAGGCCGATGACGCGGGCCGAGCCGGCCTGGCTGTAGGACGAGTCGAGCCAGGCGTCGGCCAGCGGCGGGTTGTTCACGGCCGCGGGGGCCGCGACGCCGGTGCCGAACGCCTGCACCTCCTTCACGCCGGTCTTCGCGCCCGGGGCGTGCTGCACGGTGATGCGCAGCTTCCTGGCCTTGACGCTCGGGAACCGGACCTGGTTGAGGTTGCCGCGCGGGTACGCCGGGGCCCGGTACTCGCTCGGCACCAGTTTCCAGCCGCTGCCGTCGTCGTAGGAGACGGTGAACTGGGCCGGCGGGGCGTAGCCCGGGGCCGTCGCGGTCGTGCTGGTGTTGTAGAAGTACACCCGTACGTCGTCGATCGAGCGCTCGCCCTGCAGGTCGATGTCGATCGAGTCGGAGGCGTTGGGCGATCCGGCGGTACCCCAGAACGGCTCGTTGATCGTCGTGCCGTTGACGGCGCCGGCCGGGTCGCGCCCCGGGGCCGAGAAGGTCGCGGTGGCCGGGCGGCCCTGGGCGAAGTTCTCCGAGCCGGTGCTGGCCGGGCTGATGTCCGCGCCCGCCTTGGCCATGACGTCGACGATGCGCGCGCCGGGGCCGTAGGTGACGTCCTGCGGCGCATTCACCGTGATCGCGGCGTGGCTCAGCACCTGCACGCCGGCCGCGGCCTCGACCGTGCCGGTGGCCGGGTCGTAGACGAGCTTGCCGAGCTTGTCGGCGGTGAACGCGAGCTGCCCGTCGAGGTACACGGAGTAGCCCTCGGGCACGTCGTTGCCGTAGTACCGCTGGCCGCCGGGCGCGTCCCACACGATGGTGAGGTCGCGGTCGCGGTAGCGGATGTTGTTGGCGGTGAAGTGGTCCCAGCCAATGTCGATCGGGTCGAGCTCCACCTTCGCGTCGGAGCGCGGGCGCAGGCCCATCGCGTCCTCGATGACGGTGAAGTTGGTGGCGCCCAGGATCGTGTGGTGGATCCAGGAGCGGTACCCGATGTTCTGCGGGTCGGCGGAGCCGTCGGCCCAGAACTCGTTCTGGTCCGGGTAGCGGTTGTCACCGTTGTTCTGGTACTGCGCCCAGGCGTTCCAGTACAGCAGCTTCTTGTACCACTCGGCGTCGATGTAGCTCGTCGGGTAGTTGCGCAGCACCGAGGAGAGCATCCGGAACGTCACCGTGGAGTTGATGACGGAGAAGTTGTTGCTGCCGGGCTCCCCCGCCGCCGCGGCCGCGGCCTTGTCGGCCTGGTTCGCGGTGGTGAACGGGAAGATGGGGTACTGCGCGCTGTCCCCGAACAGCCGCAGCGCCTCGGTGTAGGGCTGGGTGTAGTCGGGGTCGCCCGGCTTCGGCATCAGCCCGACCGAGAACGGATAGTAGTTGTTGATCTCCTTCCACGGCACGAGCTGGTTGCCGGCGACCAGGCGGTGCTTGAGCAGGTTGCCGCTGAGCCCCATCTCGTCGGGGGTGCTGCGGGCGGGCTCCCACAGGTACTGCAGCACAGCCGCCTTGATGCGCGCGGCGAACGCCTCCATCTCGTCGGCCTTGGCGGTCTCGCCGGCGGTGCGGTAGGCGGCCGCGGAGGCCTTGGCGTTGGAGTACAGGTAGGCGTTCTCGGTGCGGTCCATGTAGCCGGGCTTCCAGTGGAACGACACCGCGTCGGCGTCGTTGCCGGTCATGGCGCCCCAGTTGTACTCGATGAGGCCGTTGCCGTCGAAGTCGTACGCCTGCTGCAGGCCCTTCACGTCGTACTCGGCGTACTCGGCGAGGTTCTGCGCGATCGCCTTCGGCCCGCCGTGCAGCTCGTAGGAGCGCCAGGCCGCCTCGGAGATGTACTCCGTGTAGGAGTTCGACCAGTTGGCCGGGTCGCCGGGGTTGTCGACGAACTTCGAGCTCTTGGACACCTCGCCGGCCGAGACCCACGGGCCGTAGGAGTAGGCCGGGTCGCGGAAGTACTTGAGGTCGTCGACGAACATGCCGGCGCTCAGCACGATCGCGTTGTTGTACCCGAGCACGCCCTCCATCGACGTCGGGAACTGGTAGTCGTTGCCCGGCAGGTCGGCGTCGAGGAAGTTGTACCGCATGAGCCACCAGCGGTAGAACAGCGTCTTGTCGATGTTGTTCTCGGGCGTGTCCAGGTAGGGCACGTTGTCGGCCCACCACCGGTTGTAGTCGGTGACGTGCTCGGTGTAGGCCGCGGCCGGGCTCAGGCCCTTGACGTGCGCGTACTCGGTGCCGGACGCCGGCTGTTCCCTGGTGATGAAGCCCAGCTGCAGCTTGGTGGTCGCGGAGCTCGCGGCGGGCACCGCGATCGTCTGCCGGAGCGTGCCGTCCACCGGCGCGAACCCGTCGCCGGAGAAGCGCGGGAAGATCGTGGTGAGCTGGTTGAACGCGCGCACCGCGCCGGTCAGCTCGGTCACGTCGTTCGTCTTCGCGAAAGCGGAGCTCGCGGTGAGCGTCACGTTCTTCGCGGTGCCGCTGGTGCTGGACAGTTCCAGGTTCGTCACGGCGGCGTTGGCGTCGGTGATGAACTTCGTCTCGGTGATGCGCAGCCCGCTGCCGGTGTTGGCGAACACCGTGCGGAAGTAGCTCGGCGTCTGCTTGCGCTGGTTCACGTCCTCGGTGAGCGCGACGTCGGCGCCGTCGATCGAGGCGGTGACGGTGTACGCGCCCTGGCCGCCCGCGATGGACTCGATGTAGGCGACCTCGCCGCCGAAGCCGAGCACGTTCGGGGCGTGCGTCTTCATGAACACGGCGCGACCGCGGCTGAACAGGTACTGGTTGGCGTCGCCGTTCGCGCCGCCCGGCTGGTTGCCGGTGCGCGCGAGCATGCGGTCGATCCAGAAGTCGTTGTCGGGGCTCGAGCCCGCCCCGGCCGCCACGTCGGCGTCGAAGATCGCCTGGAGCTGGTTGCGGGGGTGGTACCCGGTCCGCTCGTCCGGCACCGGGTTGGCGCTGCCGGTGAAGGTCGGGTACGGGGTGGCGGAGTTGGGTGCGGCGTGCGCCGGCACGGGGCTGAGGACGGTCACCAGCAGGCCGGCGATCGCGGCGGCGGCCGCGGCGCGGGTTCTCACGAACTGGCCCCTTTCTGCGAGAATTCGTTGGCTTGCAGGTCGGCCCGCGCGACCTTGTCCCCGTTGCGGGCGAGCACCTGCACCTGGGCCTCGTCGGAGAGCACCCAGGCGATGAAGTTCCAGGCCCGGTCGGCCTGCTCGGAGTCGCGGGAGATGCCGATGTCGTCGGCGCCCCGGTCGTTGAGGACGAACGGCAGCGCGTGCTTGGCGCCGGCCTGCACCGAGGGCTGGTCGAGCTGCGCGGCGAAGGGCAGGCGGGCGATGTCGGCGGTGAGGTCCCGGTAGAGCCCGCGGCCGGTCCAGCCCGGCACGTCGGCCACGGCCCCGGCGAACAGGTCGGGCAGCGCCCCCGTCTTGGCGGCGGCGTCGACGCGGGCGGGGAGGTCGGGCGCGAGCGTCAGCTCGACGTGGTTGGTATGGGTCGCGTTGTACGCGTCGACGAGGAGGGTCGCTTGAACCTCGAGCGGCGCGCGGACCCACAGCGCGAGCCGGCCACCGGAGTCGGCGCCGTCGACGGCCGGCGAGGGCGGGGGCGGCGCGGGCTTGGGCGGCGACCCGGAGCAACCCGCGAGGACCACGACCGCGACGAACGCGGCCAGCACGCGACGAAACATAACCACCAATCCACGAAAACCTTTTCGGGCATGGTGGCAACCCGTTACGGCGGTGTCAACGGTCTATTTCAGCCGTTCGAAAGGTTGTTACAACTGTGACAGCCATCGCTACGTTTCGACCGCGCCGAAATCTTTTCGAAACGCCGCGCTGACGTGCCCGGAAACGCTCCCACCGGCACGGAGCACTTGCACAGAGAGACGGCACGCCGTTCCATGACCGCTTCGAGGCAAATCCCCTATAAGCCCGCTTCGTCGCAAGTGCCACTCCCGGCGAGGCCTGGGTGGCGGCCTACTTGGCGGCGGCCTACTTGGCGGCGGCCTACTTGGCGGCGGTCAGCGCCGCGGCCTCCGTGAAGGCCGGGGACTCCTCGGGGCGGCCGAGCAGGTAGCCCTGGCCGCAGCGGTAGCCCATCCGGTACAGGGCGTCGGCCTGGTCCGCCGTCTCCACGCCCTGCGCGATCGCGGTCAGGCCCAGGTGCGCCGACACGTCGACGAGCGGGCCGACGGCCAGCGGCTGTTCCATGGAGGCGACGATCCGGTCCGCGACCGCGGCCGAGGTGCGCGGCAGGTGCACGGCGAACTCGTCGCCGCCGAGGCGGGCCACGGTGTCGCCGGGGCGCACGAGGCCGGTGAGGCGCTCCGCTACCGCCCCGAGGAGCCGGCCGCCCACGTTGTGGCCGAGGCGGTCGTTGACGCCCTTGAAGTCGTCGAGGTCGATGAGGGCCATGTGGGCGCGCCGGTCCGGGCCGAGCTCGGCGCGGATGCGGGCCTCCAGGGCCCGGCGGTTGGCCAGGCCGGTGAGCTCGTCGCGCATGGCGAGGGTGCGCACCTGGTGTACGAGCCCGGCCCCATGCGCAGCGCCGAGAGCAGGAACAGGGCGGCTCCTGGATCACGAGCACGGCCGGGGCCAGCAGCGACGAGCCGGCCATGACCGCCAGGCGGGCCCGGCCCCGGGGCACGGCCTCGTTGCGGGGCGCCGCGTCCGAGCCGCGGACCGACGGGTGCAGCGCCGCCGCGGCCCAGCAGACGTAGGACAGCATCCAGCCGGCGTCGAAGGCGCTGCTCTCGTACGCGGCGTAGGAGGTCACGACCGAGTACGCGAGCAAAACGTCCGCGGCCGGGTACGCCAGCGCGATGACGCGCGCGGTGAGGGTCGAGGTCTCGTCGTCGGCGATCGGCTGCATGACGAAGGTCCACAGCACCAGGCCGATGCCCGTGGCGAAGATGAGGGCGTCGACCATCGCCGGCCGGCCGGGCCCGCGGCTGAGTGTGATCGGTACCATCAGCCCATGGCCCTGCTGTACCGTGCGGATCTCACCCCCGGCAAACTCGACCTCCTCGCCGCCTGGCTGCCGGGCCGCCCCTGGTACGCCGGGCCGGAGCGACCGGACCTGCAGAAGGTGTCCGCGTTCCGCTTCGACGACCCGGCCGGCGCGGTCGGCGTGGAGACGATCCTGGTCCGGGCCGAGGCCGGCGGGCCGGTGTTCCAGACCCCGCTGACCTACCGCGACGCGCCGCTCGAGGGCGCCGACGCGCACCTGCTCGGCACCTCGGAGCACTCGGTGCTCGGCCGGCGCTGGATCTACGACGCGGCCGCCGACCCGGTCTACGCGGCCTGCCTGGCCACGGCCGTCCTCACCGGCGGCACCGAGGCCCCGGAGGAGCTGTCCAGCGACGGCGTGGTGCGCTCGCGCACGCCCTCGATGTCGGTGCGCGGGACGGGTTCGCCCTCCGCGGCGGTACCGCCGGTGACGGCGATCGACGCCATCAGCGACGCGAATCCGACCGTGGTGTCCGCTTCGTCGGTTTCGCTGACGATCTTCCGCGTCCTCGACGGCACCACGGCGGCCGGCACCCCGGCGCTGATGTGGGAGTCGCAGCCGCTCGCGTTGGTTCGAGTCATTTAAAAAGTCCCGAAACCCGGTACATTCCGTGCATGACCGTCGATCGGGCGGTGGCCCCCGCCGCCCTCGGTCGGGCCGTGCTGCTCGGCCGGGGCGCCGCCACGCTCACCGCGGCCGGGACCGGGCTGCGGCTCGCCCCGGACCCGCGCCCGCTGCTGCTGTCCGTGGCCGTGCTGCTGCTGGCCCATGCGGCCGGGCTGGCCGTGCTCGCGCGCAACCCGTACGTCGTGCGCCACCCCGTGCCGCTGCTCGCCGCCGACACCCTGCTCACCCTGGCGCTGCTCGCGGTCGACCCGGGCATCGCGTACTTCTGCGCCGCCGCCGGCGCCGCCGCGCTGGCCGGGGTCGTCATCGGGATGCACGCCCTCTGGCTGGCCGCCGCGCACGCCGCGCTCGGGTACGCCGTCGCCGCCCGCGTCCTCGCCGCCAACCCGGCCCACGCCGAGTTCGTGCTCGCCTTCCCGATCGCGTGCATCCTGGCCGCCACGGGCGCCGCGGTGGCCACGGCCGCCCTGCACCGCCACGTCGAGCTCTCGGTCGGGGTCGTCGCCTCGGCCCAGCGCGCCGCGGCCGCCGACGAGCGCGCCCGGCTCGCCCGCGAGCTGCACGACTCGGTGGCCAAGACGCTGCGCGGCGTCTCATTCGCGGCCCTGGCCCTGCCGCAGAGCCTGCGCCGCCACCCCGGCCTCGCCGAGCGCCTCGCCGACACCGTCTCCACCGGCGCCGCGGCCGCCGCCCGCGAGGCCCGCGACCTGCTCGACGGCCTGCGCTCCGATGAGCCGACCCGGGACTTCGCCGCGGTCGTGACCGACCTGTGCGCGGCGTGGCAGCGCGCGACCGGCATCGAGGTGCGCCTCGACCTCGCCCCGGGCGACCCGACGCTGCCGGTGCGCTACGAGCTGTGCCGCATCCTGCAGGAGGCGCTGCGCAACACCGCCACCCACGCCGCCGCCACCGCCGTCACCGTGCGCCTGGCCGCGGTCGCCGGCCGCCTGGTGCTCACCGTCGCCGACAACGGCCGGGGCTTCCCGGTGCCGCCCAGCCTCGTGGCGCTGCGCACCGAGCACCGCTACGGCCTCCTGGGCATGTCCGAGCGCGCGAGGCTCTCCGGCGGCGCCCTGCGCGTCCGATCAACCCCCGGCGGCGGTACCTCGGTCGAAGCCGCTATCCCCGCATGATCAGCGTCCTCGTCGTCGACGACAACCCGATCGTGCGCGCCGCCCTGCGCGGCTTCCTCGACGGCGCCCCGGACGTGACGGTCGTCGCCGAGGCCGCCGACGGCCTCGAGGCCCTCGCCGAGGCGCGCCGCACCGGCCCGGCCGTGACCCTGCTCGACCACCGCATGCCGGTCGCCGACGGGCTGTCCGTCCTCGCCGACCTGGCCCGGCTGAGCTCGGTCCTCGTGCTCACCAGCGACCCCGACCCGGCGCTCATCGCGCAGATGCTGCACGGGGGCGCCCGGGGGTACCTCATCCACGGCGCCTTCACCCCCGGCGAGCTGCACCGCGCGGTCGTCGCCGTGGCCTCCGGCTTCGGCTGGCTCTCCCCCGCCGCGGCCGCGGTCGCGACGGCCACCATGCGGGCCCGCCCGGCCGGCCGCCCCCGCCCGCGCCACGGCCTGACCCGCCGCGAGCAGGACGTGCTCGACCTGCTGGCGGAGGGCCTGTCGAACGCGGCGATCGCGCACCGGCTGCTGCTGACCGAGAAGACGGTGAAGAACCACCTCCACCGCGCCTACGCCAAGCTCCGCGTGACGAACCGCACCGAGGCCCTGCTGCGCTGGACCGGCCGCACATGACGCCCGGCCGCCGCTGGGGGTGGGCCGCGCTCGCGGTGGGCGTGGCGGCGGTCGTCGCGATCGTCCCCCCGCTGCTGCTGCCGTCCGAGTCTCCTCCGGGCGCCGCGGGGCTGGCCACGGCGTCGGCTTCCCCTTCAGCTTCGGCGCGGCCGTCCCCCGAGACTCCAACGGCGTTCGCGCCGATCCTGGTGCACGCCGCGGACCGCGCGAACCTCCGCAAGGGCGCCCGCGTCATCGATTGCCCCACCTGCGACGGCGGGAGCCGCGTCGGGTACATCGGCGGCCCCAACACCCTCGCCATCCGCGTCCCCGATGTCCCCGCCGCCGGCGAGCGGACCCTGGTCATCGTGTACGAGACCGAGGTTCTCCGCACCCTGAAGGTGGCCGTGGCCGACGGGCCCGTGCACACCCTGACGCTCGCCGGCGCCGGCGACTACCTCATTCCCGCCCGCACCTCCCTCACCGTGTTCCTGCCCGCCGGCAGCACCTGGATCCGCTGCTTCAACGACGCCGGCGACGCCCCCGACATCAACCGCATCGAGCTGCGCTGATGCCGGGGGCCGGTGCCGCCGGTCAGAACGTGCCGGCCGTGTTGCACTTGGCCTTCTGGACGATGCAGTTCTTCACCCGGTGCCCCTGCGCCGCGTTGTCCCAGGCGAGGAACGCGTCGCCGTGGAACGAGGACGCCATCCCGGACGCGAGCGTGAACCCGTCGGCGGTACCGCTGGTCGGGTACGCCAGCACGAACGACAGCGACGGGATCGCGACCGGGTACGCCCCGCCGCAGGTGCCGGTGTACGCGTACGACACGTGCGACTTGTGGTCGGGGCTGTCCAGGTGCACGCCGTCCCAGCAGTCCGGGAAGACGAGCTGGAACATGAGCGTGGCGCCCGGCGCGCAGAGCGGCCAGTTGCCGTCGGCGCTGCGCCCGGTCTCCCCGCCCGGACCGGCGCAGTAGAACTGGTTGACCGAGCCGGCCGGCGTCGCCTGCTGCAGCTTCGCGTCCCCGGCGATCATCCGGAAGCCCTGCGGGAACGGTACCGTCGCCGCCGGGCTGGTCAGCCGCGAGCCGTAGTACACGACGACGCCCTTGGGCTCGACCGCGACGCCGTGCTCGTAGAGCGTCGGCACCCAGTACGCCGACAGGTCCGGCGCCGGCGCGCAGCTCGTGCCCGCGTTGGCCAGCAGCGTGTCGCCGGTCGAGAACGCGTTGGTGCTGTGGTTGCCCAGGAAGCTGTGCATGTGCGACGCGCCCGGCAGCCCCGGGAAGACGATCGGGTCGTCCTTGAACGAGTGGCTGTACGTGCACGACGCGTTGAACTCCGACACCCGCACCGCGTTGGCCGGCGCCGGGTCGATGGCCATCGCGTTGAACTCGGCCAGCTGCGCGTTCCACCGGGCCGGGTCGACGCCGACCCACCCGGCGCCCGAGGTCCCGGTCGCGCTGGGCGTGCTCGCCGCCCCGCCCGTGAACGAGAACCAGTTGATGTTGACGAAGTCGCGGCCGCCGGTGCTGTTGCGCAGGACCGCGAACACGGTCTGCGCCCCGGCCGGGTGGCTCGCGGCGGTGGCGGTGAGCGTGGTCCAGGCCTGCCAGCCGCCGGTCGGGGCGACGGTGATCTGGGCGAGCACCGGCCCGGTGAGCGAGCCGGTGCGCAGCTCGATGCTGCCCGTCCCGCCGGTGCCGGCGGACGCGACGCGGGCGCCGATGCTCAGCGCGCCGGCCGCGCCGAGGTCGACGCCGTCGTAGCGCAGCCAGTCACCGTCGGCGAGGTAGCCGACGGCCTGCCCGCCGCCGGTGTCGACGGTGTTCTCCACCTGCGCCCCGGACTGCGCGCTGAACGCCTCCGCCTGCACGGTGACCGGGGTGGCGGCGTCGGCGGTCGTCACCATGGCGGCGGTGACGACCAGGAGGGCGGTGGCCGCGGCCCCGGCGGCGGCGATGAGGCCCCTGACGTTTGGCACGAGGATCTCCTAACTGCTTGCGACGTGCGCGAACGATGGCGAGGGCGCGCCCACCGTACGGCCGGGGTCCAGGGACCAAAGACCCAGTCGCGGGGCCCAATTTCCGGGCTATGCCTCGACAACGAAGTCCGCCATCATCGCCATGTCCTCGTGCTCCAGGTTGTGGCAGTGCAGCATGAAGGTGCCGGTGTAGTCGGTGAACCGCACGGCGACCGCGACCGCCTCCGAGGCCCGCAGGTCGACGGTGTCCTTCCATCCGTGGTCGTACGCCCCGAGCCCGTTCTCGTTGCGCGAGACCACCTGGAAGTGGTTGAGATGCAGGTGGATCGGGTGGTGGAAGTCGGTCACGAACCGCCAGTGCTCCACCTCGCCCAGCCGCGGCCGGGCCAGCGCGCGGCCGGGCCGGTACTCGAGGTCGTTGATCCGCCAGGTGCCGTCGGGGCCCTGGTTGAACCGGAACGTGCGAACGCGGGCGGGCGGCGGCAGCGGCTCCACGGTGCGGCTGAGCTCCTGCGGTACCGCCGAATCGTCATCGCGCCCCGCCCCCGTCACGTCGAACCGCATGACATGGCCGCCGTCGCGGTCGACGAGCCGCACGTGGGCGCCGGGCTTGTAGCGGCCGAAGTCCACGACCACGTCGAACCGCTCGGCGGGCGCGATCGCCAGCGAGTCGTGCCCGATCGGCCGCTGCAGCAGCCCGCCGTCGCTGCCGATCTGCACGAACGCGTTGCCGCCGGGCGGCGGCGGGTCGAGCGCCAGCTGGTACCGCCGCGCGTTCGACGCGTTGAGCAGCCGCAGCCGGTAACGGGCCGGGTCGACCTCGTGCACCGGCCACGGGAGGCCGTTGACGAGCACGACGTCGCCGAGGACGCCGTTCATGTACGCCGAGTCGCCGGTCGGGTACCGGAACGAGCCGTCGGCCTCGAACGCCCGGTCGGTGATCATCAGCGGCAGCTCCCGCTCGCCGCGGGGCAGCGGCAGCGCGTCCTCCTCGTCGTCGCGCACGAGGTGGAAGCCGGCCAGGCCGCGGTAGACCGCCGGGCCGGTGAAGCCCATGCGGTGGTCGTGGTACCACAGCGTCGCGGCGCGCTGGTTCATCGGATACCGGTAGGTCCGCCGGCCGGCGGACATGTCGCCGGCCATCGCGGCCATGTCGTGGTGCGTCGTTCCCGGGCTTGCGCCCTCGGGCATGATCTCGTCGATCGGGTAGCCGTCGCTGTCGGCCGGCGTGTGGCCGCCGTGCAGGTGCACGACCACGGACTCGGGCAGCTGGTTGCGGTGCGTCAGGCTCGCGGCCCGGCCCGAGCGCGTGACGACCGTCGGCCCGGGGAAGCTCCCGTTGTACGTCCACGCGCGCGTCGTCAGCCCCGGCAGGATGTGCAGGTCGGCCTCCCGCTGGATGATCTCCTCGCCGGTGAGCACGGGCGGGACGACCAGCCGCGCCGCGAACGGCTCCGGCAGCGGCGCGCGGCTGCGCAGCAGCTTCCCGGGCCGCTTCGGGGTGAGCAGCGACCAGCCGATCCCGGCGGCGCCGAGCGCGGCGGCCCCGGCCCCGAGCAGCGCGCGCCGTTTCACGCCGCCACCGCCCGGGTCTCGGCCGCCTGGGTCTCCGCCTTGCGTTTCGCCGCCGGCAGCGGCGTCCTCCACGCCCAGGCGGCCCCGTGGGCCGCCCCGACCGCCATGAGCACGCCGATCGGGACGTGGAGCTCGAGGATGCGGAACACGCCGAGGACGCCCTGCGCCGCGAGCACGACCGGCAGGATGACGCCCTCGCGGGCCAGCGACGGCGGCCGTTCCCGGCGCCCGGGCAGGAAGACCAGGACGGCCTGCAGCAGGGCCAGGACGACCATCGAGAAGCCGGCGATCATGTGCCAGCGCAGCACCGCGTAGTGCCCGCTGAGGAAGCTTCCGGCCAGCAGCACCTGAGCCGCGGCGAGGACTGCGAGCGCGGCGCTGGTCCCCCGCAGCGCTATGTGGACCGTTCGTGCGTTCATGGCCGCCGATCCTGCTCCGCCGCGGAGATCAGGTCGTCAGACCAGGGTCTAGATCTTGTACCACGCTGGAATGACGACCCGGATACCACTGTGGGCCGACGCGCCGCCGCCGCCGACCGCCTAACCTCGAGTCCATGAAACTGGCCTTGCGCTCCGACTCCGGGCAAGCGTGGCGCGACCCCGCGCTGGCGGCCGGGGCCGCGGTGGTCGCGGTCGGCGGGGCGCTGACGGCCCCGGCCGGGCGCACCGACCTCGACGCCCCGGGTGTGGCGCTGCTCGTCGTGGCCGGCCTCGCGCTCGTGGTGCGGCGGCGCCATCCGCGGCCGGTGCTCGCCCTCGCGGCGGGGAGCCTGCTGGCCTACCTGGTGCTCGGCTATCCGGGCGTGGGGCCCACGGTGCCGGTGCTCATCGCGCTCTACACGACCGTGCACCGCGGGCACGGCCGGACCGCCCGGGCCGTCATCGCCGCGATCCTGGTCGTCGGGATCGTGGGCGACGCCATCAGCTCCGGGGCCCGGCCGGCGGACGTGTTCCAGCGCTGGTTCCTCATCATCGGCTGGATGGTCGCCTCGAGCGTGATGGCGGAGGTGACCCGGCAGCACCGGGCCTATCTGGAGCAGGTCGAGCGCCGTGCCGAGGAGGCCGAGCGCACACGCGAGGAGACGGCCCGCCGCCGCGCGGTCGAGGAGCGCCTGCGCATCGCCCGCGAGCTGCACGACTCGCTGACGCACAGCATCTCCATCATCAAGATCCAGGCGGGGGTCGCGGTACATCTCGCGCGCAAGCACGACGAGCCGGTCTCCGACGCGCTGCTGGCGATCCAGCACGCGAGCACCGACGCGATGCGCGAGCTGCGCAGCACGCTCGAGGTCCTGCGCACCGGCCCCGACCCGCTCACGGCCGCCTCCGATGACGCCAACGGGCTGCAGCACCTCGACCGGCTCGCCGAGGGCGCGCGGCAGGCGGGCCTGCCGGTGACCGTGCGGATCGCGGGCGCGCGGCTCGACCTGCCGCCGCCGGTGGACGGCACCGCCTACCGCATCGTGCAGGAGGCCCTGACCAACGCGGCCCGGCACGCGGGGCCGGCGGAGGCGACGGTGTGCATCGAGTACGCCGCGGACGCCCTCACCATCCGCGTCGACGACAACGGCCCCAAGGCGGCGGCCCCGGTCCCGGGCGTCGGCCTGACCGGGATGCGGGAGCGCGTGACGGCCCTGGGCGGCACCCTGTGCGCGGGCCCCCGTCCGGCGGGCGGCTTCACGGTCGAGGCCCGCCTGCCCCTCGCCGCTCCGGCCGTTACGGCGGTGCTCGCGTGATCCGGGTGCTGCTCGTCGACGATCAGGCGCTCATCCGGGCCGGGTTCCGGGCGCTGCTCGCGGCCGAGGACGACATCGAGGTCGTGGCCGAGGGGGTCGACGGGGAGCAGGCGGTCAAGCTCGCCGGCGAACACCGGCCCGACGTGGCGCTCGTCGACATCCAGATGCCCGGGGTCGACGGGATCGAGGCGACGCGGCGGATCGCGGGCGACCCGGCGCTCGCGGACGTGCACGTGGTGATTCTGACGAACTACGGGCTGGACGAGTACGTGTACGCGGCGCTGCGGGCCGGGGCCGCCGGGTTCATGGTGAAGGACACCGAGCCGGCCGACCTGCTCTACGGGGTGCGGGTCGCGGCCCGGGGCGACGCGCTGCTGTCGCCGGCGATCACGCGCCGGCTCATCGGCGAGTACGTGGCGCGGCCGCCGCGGGGTCCGCTGCACGGGGCGGTGAACGCCCTCACGAACCGCGAGCGCGAGGTGGTCGCCCTGGCGGCGCGGGGGCTGTCCAACGACGAGATCGCCGGGCGGATGGTGATCAGCCTGGCCACGGCGAAGACGCACATCAGCCGCGCCATGACGAAGATGCACGCCCGCGACCGCGCGCAGCTGGTCGTGTTCGCCTACGAGTCGGGCCTCGTCACCGCCTGACGGAGCCGCCGGTGCCCGTGCTCCACCGCCCCGGCCGGCGCGGTGGAGACACCGCCGCGGCCGGGGCGGAACGTCAGGGGGTCAGGAGCCGGAAGGTGGCGCCCCCGGTGGCGGAGCCGTAGGGGTCGAGCCGCAGGGTCCAGGTGCCGCTCACGTTGAGCTGGAACTGGCGGTTCGCGGTGCCGTTGCCGAGGAGCATGTAGGCGTACTGGCCGCCGGACGGGTTGTAGAGGGTGATGTAGGCGCTGCCGGTGCCCCAGTTGCTGGCCGACACGTCCACGGTGACGTACTGGCCGCTGGTGCCGGCGAAGGTGAAGTTGGCGTTCTGCCCGCGCAACCCGATCGGCTGGGTCACCGCCACACCCGCGGTCAGCGCACCCCCGGTCACGTCGAAGGCCAGGGTGAAGGTCGCGGAACCGGTGGCGGCGGCGTAGCCCGAGACCCGCACCTCCCAGGTGCCGGTGCTGTTGAGCGTGAAGTCCCCATAGGTGGCGCCGTTGCCGAGGACGATGTAGCCGAACTGGCCGCCGGACGGGTTGTACAGCGTCAGGTAGCCGCTGCCCGAACCCCAGCCGCTGGCCGACACGTCGAACGCGACGTGCTGGCCGCCGGCGCCGGCGAAGGTGTATGAGACGCCGGCGCCGGCGGTGGCGACCGTGGCGGTCACGGGGCTTCCGGGCGTCAGGCTGGTGGAGCGCGCGGAGGCGTGCGCCGGCGCGGCGACGGCCAGGGTGGCCAGCAACGCGGCGACGATGAACAGAATGAGTCTGCGCGGCATCGGTTGGACATCCCCCAAGGTATGGCGCTCTGATCGAGAGCGGTCACACCACCTTGCTGGGGGTCGATGAGGGATGCCGTACCGGTCGTTGCGGCCGACCCGCCGGCCGATCATCGGGCCGATTCCGGAAGCCGCGTGCCCCGGAACCGGGGGTCACCGTGGATCATATTCTCATGTCGCTTGTCGGTCGTGGGGCGGAACTGCGCTCGCTCGGCCGCCTGCTCGGACGCGCGCGCGACGGCGGGGGCGCGGCCGTGGTGCGCGGTGAGGCCGGCATCGGGAAGTCGACGCTGCTCGCCGCGGCGGTGCGCGCGGCCGGCGAGCAGAACCTGCGCGTGCTCGCGACGACCGGGCTGCAGAGCGAGGCGCAGATCGCGTTCGCGGGGCTGTACCAGCTGCTGCGCCCCGTCCTCGACCAGGTCGAGCGGCTCCCCCGGCCGCAGCGCAACGCGGTGCTCGCGGCGTTCGGGCGCGGCGACGCGGCCGTCCCCGACCTGTTCCTGGTCGCGCTGGCCACGCTCGGCCTGCTCGGCGAGGCCGCGGCCGCCATGGGGGCGCCGGTCCTGGTCGTCGTCGAGGACGCGCAGTGGCTCGACCGGGCCAGCGCCGACGTGCTGGTGTTCGTCGCGCGGCGGCTGGAGTACGAGCCGGTCGTCCTGGTGGCGGCGCTGCGCGACGGGTTCGACGGGCCGTTCGCCGACAGCGGGCTGCCCGAGATCCCGTTGCCCCGGCTCGAACCCGCCGCCGCGGAGCAGGTGCTCGACGCGCGGGCGCCCGGACTGCCCGGCGCGGTACGGCAGCGGGTCCTGCAGGAGGCCGCCGGCAACCCGCTCGCGCTCGTCGAGCTGCCCGCCGTGCTCGACGCCGGGGACGCCGCGGTGCCGACGGCGGTGCTGCCACTCACCGCGCGGCTGGAGCGGGCGTTCGCGGCCCGGGTGTCGGGCCTGCCCCCGGCCACGCGGGCGGTGCTGCTCACGGCCGCGCTCAACGACGGCGAGGCGCTGTCGGAGGCGCTGGCCGCGGCGAGCCTGGCCACGGGGGCCCCGTGCACCGCCGACGACCTGACGCCGGCGATCGCGGCGCGGCTGGTCGAGGTCGAGGCCGACGGCGCGCGGCTGCGGTTCGTCCACCCGCTCATCCGCTCGGCGATCCACCAGGGGGCCGGGCTGGGGCCGCGGCACCGCACGCACGCCGCGCTCGCCCGGGTCATTCCCGACGACGACCGCCGGGTCTGGCACCGGGCCGCGTCCACCGCCGGCCCGGACGACGAGATCGCGGCGGAGCTGGACGCGGCGGCGGTGCGGGCCCAGCGCCGGGGCGGTGTCGCGGCCGGGGTCGCCGCCCTCGAGCGCGCGGCCGCGCTGAGCCGCGACCCGGGCGTGCGCGGCGAGCGGCTGCTGCGCGCGGCGGAGCAGGCGTTCGAGCTGGGGCGGCGCGACGCGGTCGTGCGGCTGCTGGGCGCGGCCGACCGGCTGGAGCTCTCGGAGCGCCAGCGCTGGCGGAGGGCGTGGATCCGCGACAGTTTCGACGACGGCGTGCTCGGCCGGGCGCAGGCGGCGTGGTCGCTGGCGCAGGTGGCCGCGCGGGCGGCGGCCGAGGACCCGGATCTGGCGCTGAACCTGCTGCACGGGGCGGCGCTGCGGTGCTGGTGGACCGAGCCGGGGGCCGAGGCCCGGGCGAGCGTGGTCGCGGCGGCCGGGAAGACGGCGGTGGCCCGGGACGACCCGCGGCTGCTGGTCATCCTCGCGTACACCGCCCCGATCGACTGCGGCGAGGTCGTGCTCGAGCGGCTGCGGCGCCCCGGCCTGGCCGGCGACGCCCGGGCCGCCCGGCTCTCGGGCAACGCGGCCATGGCGGTCGGCGCGTTCGACCTCGCGGCCGCCTTCTACTCCGGCGCGCTGGACGACCTGCGGGCCCAGGGCCGGCTGGGGCTGCTCGCCCGGGCGCTCACGCTGCAGGCGTGGACGTCCGCCCAGCTCGTCGACCTCAGCGTCGCGATGCCGGCCGCCGACGAGGCCTTCCGGCTGGCCCGGGACACGTCGCAGCCGATCGTCGCCGCGACGGCCCGGGCCACCCAGGCCGTCCTGGCCGCGCTGCGCGGCGACGAGGACGCGGCCGACCGGCTGGCCCGCGACGCGGAGCGGGCGAGCCTGCCCGTCGCGGCCCGGGCGGTGCTCGCGGCCGTGCAGCACGCCCGCGGGCTGGCCGCGCTCGGCGCCGGGCGGCACGCGGACGCGCTCGCCGACCTGCGGCGCATCTACGATCCGGCCGATCCGGCGTACCACGGCGGGCACCGCTGCTTCGCCCTCGGCGACGTCGTCGAGGCGGCGGTGCGGGCCGGCCGGCCGGAGGCGGTCGCCGGCCTGGTCGCGCAGATGTCGGCGGTCGCGCGCCGGACCCCGTCGCCGGCACTGCACATCGGCCTGCGCCACGCGCGGGCGCTGCTGGGCGGCGACCACGCCAACCTGGAGGCCGACCTGAGCGCGTGGCCCTTCGCCCGGGCGCGCGCCCAGCTCGTCCAGGGCGAACGGCTGCGCCGGCAGCGCCGGGCGGCCGAGTCGCGGGCGCACCTGCGCGCGGCCCGCGATACGTTCGACGCGCTGGGCACGATCCCATGGGGCGACCGGGCCCGGGCCGAGCTGCGCGCCGCGGGCGAGACCAGCCGCCGCCGCGCGCCCGACGCCCGCGACCGGCTCACGCCGCAGGAGCTGCAGATCGCGCAGCTGGCGGCCGAGGGGCTGACGAACCGCGAGATCGGCGAGCGGCTGTACCTGTCCCACCGCACCATCGGCTCCCACCTGCACCGGATCTTCCCGAAGCTGGGCGTCACCTCGCGCGCGCAACTGCGTGATGAAGTCGTGTGACACAACCCCGGAGCCGGGCGTCACCTCGCGCGCCCGACTGCATGATGAAGTCATGTGACGCAAGCGGGGCCGGGCCGCGGCGCCGTAGGGTCTGTCCATGACTTCCAGCACGCCTGTCCTATTCATCCACGGTCTGTGGCTGCACGCCACCTCCTGGGCCCCCTGGTCCGAGTTCTTCACGGCCGCCGGCTACGAGACCGCGGCGCCGGGCTGGCCCGGTGAGCCCCCGACCGTCGAGCTGGCCCGCGCCGACCCGGACGCCGTCGCCGGCCAGGGCATCGACGACGTCGTCGACCACTACGCGAAGATCATCGACGGGCTGGGCGCGAAGCCGATCCTCGTCGGGCACTCGTTCGGCGGGATGATCGCCCAGAAGCTGCTCGGCCAGGACCGCGCCGCGGCCGCGGTGGCCATCGACGCCGCGCAGATCAAGGGCGTGCTGCCGCTGCCCCTGTCGTCGCTGCGGGCGACCTTCCCGGTGTTCAAGAACCCGGCCAACCGCAACCGGGCCGTGTCCCTCACCGCCGAGCAGTTCCGCTACGCCTTCGGCAACGCGGTAAGCGAGCAGGAGTCCGACGAGCTCTTCGAGCGGTGGGCGATCCCGGCGCCCGGCAAGCCGCTGTTCGAGGCGGCCGCGGCCAACTTCGACCCGCACTCGCCGGCCAAGGTCGACACGGCCAACGAGCTGCGCGGCCCGCTGCTGCTGATCATGGGCGGGCGCGACCACACCGTGCCCGAGGCGGTCACCAAGGCGACGCTGAAGCAGTACCGGCACTCGGACGCGGTCACCGAAATCCACGAGTTCGCCGACCGGGCGCACTCGCTGACCATCGACCACGGCTGGCGCGAGGTCGCCGACGTCACCCTGGCCTGGCTGGCCCGGCACGGCCTGTAGACGTCATGGATCTGCATCTGACGGGCAAGGTCGCGGTCGTCACCGGGGCGAGCAAGGGCATCGGGCTCGCGATCGCCCGCGCCCTCGCGGCCGAGGGCGCCACGGTCGTCGCCGGCGCGCGCAGCCTCACCACCGAGCTGTCGGATCTGGCCGCCGGGGCCGCGGTCGAGCCGGTCGCGGTCGACCTCGGCACGCCCGACGGCCCGGGGCGGCTCGTCGCGGCGGCGGTCGCCGCGCACGGTGGCCTCGACATCCTGGTCAACAACGTGGGTGCGGTACGGCCGCGCCCGGGCGGCTTCGCCTCAGTCACCGACGACGACTGGCTCGCCACCCTGACCATCAACTTCCTGGCCGCCGTGCGCACCACCCGGGCCGCGCTGCCGCACCTGATCGAGCGCGGCGGCGGGGCGGTCGTGACCGTCAACTCGGTAAACGCGCGGCTGCCCGACCCGCTCGTGATCGACTACAGCGCGGCCAAGGCGGCCCTGGGCAACTTCTCCAAGGCGCTGTCCAAGGAGGTGGCGCCGCACGGCATCCGCGTGAACACGGTCAGCCCGGGCCCGGTGAGCACCGGGCTGTGGCTCGGCGCCGAGGGCGTCGCGGTGACCGTGGCCGCGGCGGCCGGGGCCACGCCCGAGGACGTGGCCCGCGGGGCCGCCGCCGGCTCGGCGACCGGGCGGTTCACCGAGCCGGGCGAGGTCGCCGACCTCGTCGTCCTCCTCGCCTCCGGGCGGGCCGGCAACGTCACCGGGGCCGACTTCGCCATCGACGGGGGCCTGATCCAGACCCTCTGACCCGCATCAGCCGGCCAGATGACCCCAGTCCGGCTCGAGCTCGCGCCACGTGCCCTGGGCCGCCGCGGTGCCGTCCTTCAGCACGACGACGCGGTCGGCCTGGGTCAGGGCGGCCCGCTTCGACGTCGAGCCGATCACCGTGACGCCGTGCTCGCGCAGGGCCTGCCAGAGCGCCAGCTCGGTCGTCACGTCCAGCGCCGAGGACACGTCGTCGGCGATGAGCAGCTCCGTGCGCGGGGCCAGGGCGCGGGCCAGGGCCAGGCGCTGCAGCTGCCCGCCGGACAGGCGGGTGCCCTTGTGCCCGATGAGCAGGCCCAGGCCCGCGCCGGCGGCGGTCAGGTCGTGCTCCAGCTGCGCGGTCGACACGGCGCTCGTCGCGTCGACCTCGTGGCCCAGGGCGATGTTGTCGGCGACGGTACCGGAGAGCACGCGCGGCAGCTGCGCGACGTACCCGATCTGGTTGGGCCGCAGGAACATCTCCGGCTCGGTCACGGGCTCGCCGTTCCAGCGCAGCTTCCCCGTGTGGTGCACGATCCCGGCCAGGGCCCGCAGCAGCGACGACTTGCCGGAGCCGACCGGGCCGACGACGAGCACGAGCTCGCCGCGCTCGATGGACAGGTCGAGGTCGCGCACGGCCACGGTGCCGTCCTCGTGCACGGCCGCGAACCCGTCCAGCTCCAGCCGCCGCAGCGGATGGCGCGGGGCGGTCGGCGGCGCCGGGGCGGTGCCCGCGGACAGGTCCACGCCCGGGACGGCCGCCGCGTACTCGCCGTTGCCCACCATCTCGACGGTCCGACGCGTCCACACCCGCGCCGAGGGCAGCTGCGAGATCAGCGACGCCGTCGTCCAGGCGAACCAGCGGGCCGAGCCCAGCGTCGACACCGCCACGAGGGTGGCGCCGGCGGTCAGGCGGCCGGACAGCAGCAGCGCCCAGGCCCCGATCGGCAGCAGGCCGCTGGCCAGCGCCGGAGTGGAGCGGGCCCACACGCTCACCGCGATCTCCTGCCGGACCCGGGCACTGCGGACGCGGTCGAGCTTCGCCAGATGCGCGAGCACCGGGACGGTGGCGCCGGCCAGCTTCACGGTACGGGCGGCGGACAGCGACGACACGAGAGCCGTGGCGAACGCGGCCCGCGCCGTGACCGTGCGCTGCGCCGAGCGCTTCAGCACCGGGCCGAACAGCGTCGCGGTCAGGCCCGAGAGCACGATCGTCGCGGCCATGAACGCGGCCGGGACGAACGAGCCCGCCACGACCGTCATCGACACCAGGACCCACAGGCAGATCCACTGGTCGACGAGGTTGTCGGCGAGCACGACCACCCGCTCGGTGTCGCCGCCCTGGGCGACGACCTCGGCCGGGGTGTGCTTGCTGACGCGGCGGGCGCCGGTCTGGCCGTGCACGAGCCGGAGGCTGATGCGCAGCAGCTGGCGGACCCACCACTCGGGGAACCACTTGCCGGTGTAGTACGGCAGCGCCATCGGCAGCAGCAGCGCCGCCGTGATGCCGAGCGCCGGCCACAGCGTGCCGCCGGCCCCGTCGACGAGGTCGGCCCACAGCCACGGCAGCACGGAGCCGTCGAGGCCGGCGAGCGTCATGAGCCCGAACATGGCCACGGCGACGAGGCCGTACCGCCAGTCGTTGGTGGCCAGCTTGAAGATGTTCCACATCGTGCGGGCCGCCGGCAGCTTCGGCAGCGGCGGCGGGTCGGCCTTGACCGCGGCGGTGGAGACGACCGGCGCGGCGGCCGGGCCCGGCACCGGCACCGGCGCCGCGGACGAGGCCGCCAGCAGCGCCGCGAAGCGCGCCGAGGAGGCGAGCGGGCCGGCCTCCACCACGGCACCGTCGGCGAGGACCACGACCTCGTCGCACTGCTGTACCGACGAAAGCCGGTGCGCCACGATGACGCCGATGCGCCCGTCGAGCAGCCGCGCCGTGGCCCGCTGCACCTGGGCCTCGGTCACCGGGTCGAGCCGCGCGGTCGCCTCGTCGAGGATGACCACCTGCGGGTCGCGCACCACGATGCGGGCGAACGCGACGAGCTGCTCCTGCCCGGCCGAGAGCACGTGCCCGCCGTCGCCGAGGCGGGTGTCGAGCCCGTCGGGCAGCTCGGCGACCCAGCCGGCCAGGCCGAGCTCGTCGATCGCCCGCGCGGCCGTGCCGAGCAGCCCGGGATCGAACAGCGCGATGTTCTCGGCGAGCGTGCCGGCGAGGATCTCGGTGCGCTGCGGTACCACGGCGATCCACCGGCGCAGCTCCTCGACGTCGAGGTCGAGCAGGTCGGTGCCGCCCAGGAACACCGTGCCGCGGGGGATGTCCACGGCGCGTGTGAGGACCTTGGCCAGCGTCGACTTGCCGGAGCCGGTGCGCCCGATCAGGGCATAGGAACGGCCCCGGGCGAACGTGAGGCTCACGCCGCGCAGGGCCGGTTTGCGGGAGGTCTCGGAGTACCGGAAGGTCAGGTCGCGCACCTCGAGGTCTCCGGCCGCGGGCGTTCGTCCGCCCACGGGCTCCTGTCTGGCGTCGCGCAGGAGTTGTATCCGGGCCCAGGCGCCGAGCGCGTACTGCAGGTCGGGCACCATCCGGCTGGTGTGCTCGACCGTCGCGCCGAAGCCCAGCGCCAGCAGCCAGACCGCGCTGAGCCGGGCCACGTCGATGCGGCCGGTCGCGAGGGCCCACACGCCGCCGAGCACGATGAGCGCGATGGTGAGCCGCACGAAGGCGGAGGCGACGGAGGTCACGGCGGCCGAGCGGACCCAGACCTTGCGGCCGCGCTCGAGCACGACGGCGGCCCGGCGCGCGTAGAGGCGCAGCACGTAGGGGCGGGCGAGCGAGGTGCGCACGTCGTCCTGGCCGTGGATGCTCTCCTCCATGACCGCGGCAAGGTCGCTCCAGGCCTCCTCCTCGCCCATCCGGCTGGCGACGATCTTCGCGGCCGGCTTGCGCAGCCCGAGCGTGAGCGCGACGGCGATGACGATCATCGCGATGCCGGCCGGCCACCACACGAACAGCGTCGTCGCGACCGACAGCACCGTGTAGCAGGCCGACTGGGCGATGCGCACGCCGGCGTTGCGCATCTCGGAGGCGACCTGGTAGACGTCGTTGTCGATGCGGTCGAGCAGCTCGCCGACCGGGGTGGTCTCCAGGGTCGGCAGGTCCTGGCCGAACGCGACCCGGCACAGGCGCCGGCGCACGTCGGCACACCAGTCGGCGGTGAGCCGGGCCATGATGAGCCCGACGCCGAGGTCGGTGAGCACGGCCGCGACCAGGGCGGCCGCGAGCACGCCGAACATCACCCAAGATCGATGGATGAGCACGGCTCCGCCGACCGCGGACGCGGCGGCCTGCCCGGCGGCGCCGAGCACGACGAGGAAGGCCACGACCGCGGTTCTTCGCGGTGACGTGGCCCAGAGATCACGGATCAGACGCATGGTGGCGGGGCCCCCCGGGGTTACTTGCTGCGGTGCCTCCAGCCTGCCTCGGGAGCCGGGGGCGGCTCAACGCATTTACGGGCGGCGAAGTAGTCGAGCACGTTGTCGAGGGTGGCCCCGCGGCCCTGCTCGACCGCGCTCCGCACGTCGTCGGCGCCGAGCCCGGCGCAGGCCCGGGTGTACACGTCAGTGGTCCACGGCCGCGTCGCGTCGGGCCCGCCGCGGATCGTCTCGGCCGCGGTGAGCAGCGTCACCGCGCGGGCCGCGGCGCCGCCCAGCAGCGCGGCCTCGGCGGCGTCCTCGACCACGGTGGCGACGGCGAGCGCGTCGAACGCGGCGCGCCCGTGCCCGACGGCGACCCGGATCGCGTCGTCGGCCGCGGCGTGCTCGCCGTCGTGGGCGAGCAGCACCGCGCGGCCGGAGTGCAGCACGGCGAGCATCTGCGGCGAGACCCGGTTGTCGCCGACGAGCGCGAGCGCGCGGCCGAAGCGGGTGCGGGCCTCGTCGAGGCGGCCGAGGCGCAGGGCCAGGTAGGCGTAGATGAACTCGACGAAGGCGATGCTGTCGGGTACCCCCGAGCGCTCGGCGGTCCGGCGGGCCTCGGCGAGCGTCGCCTCCGCCCGGGCATCGTCGCCGATGAGGTAGTACTGCTGCGCCAGCCGCACCTCCGTGATAGGCCGGTCCTCGGTCGACCCGAGCAGGCGCAGATAGGTCAGGGCCTCCTCGTAGTGCGCGATCGCCTCGCGGTACCGGCCCTCCTGGCCCTTGGCCTCGGCGAGGGCGGCGAGCGCGAACGACATGCCCCACCGCTCGCCGATGCCCTGGAACGCGGCCAGCGACGCCTCGAACGCGGCGCGCGACTCGGTCGTGCGGGCGCCGGTGTTGAGCATCGTGTGGCCGACGAGCAGCCGGCCGAGCCCGGCGATCCACGGGTCGGGGTCGTCGGACAGGGCGGCGATCCGCTCCAGCACGGCGCCGACCGGGCCCTCCCGGTAGAGGCCGGCGACCGCCTGGAAGAGCCGGAACAGCGGATGGTCGCCCTGGTACCGCACCGCCTCGGCGAACCATTCGTCGAGCATCTCCACGTCGCCGAGCCCGTCGAACCCGTTGACCGCGGCCACCCCGCAGGCCATGGCCCGGGCGTCGGGGTCGGACGGGCCGGGCATCGACAGCGCCGCCGAGGCCAGGGCCGCGCCCTCGACCCGGTGCCCGCCGAGCCACCAGTACCAGCCGACGACCGCGACGAGCCGCACCGCGAGGTCGCTGTCCCCGGCCGCGATCGCCCGCCGCAGCGCCCCGTGCAGGTTGTCGTGCTCGGCGCCGAGCTCGGCGAGCGCCTCGAGCTGGCGGGTGCCGCGCAGGTGCGGCTCGAGCCGCCCGGCCAGGTCGAGGAACCAGGCGCCGTGCCGGCGGCGCAGCTCGTCGGTCTCGCCGGCCTCGTCCAGGCGTTCCAGGCCGTAGGCGCGGATCGTCTCCAGCATGCGGTACCGCAGGTCGTCCCCGGCGATCAGCAGCGACTTCTCGGCCAGGGTGGTGAGCAGCTCGTCCGGGTCGCCGAGGCGCCCGTCCGGGTCGCAGACGGCGGCCGCGGCCGTCACCGTCGCGCCGCCGGAGAAGATCGCCAGGCGCCGCAGCATCGCGCGCTCGGGCTCGGTCAGCAGGTCCCAGCTCCAGTCGACCACCGCGCGCAGGGTCTGATGGCGGGGCCGGGCGGTGCGGCTGCCCCGGGTGAGCAGCCGGAACCGGTCGTCGAGCCGGTCGGCGATGTGCGCCGGGGTGAGCGAGCGGCAGCGGGCCGCGGCGAGCTCGATCGCCAGCGGCATCCCGTCGAGGGCACGGCAGATGCGCGCGACCGCCTCCGGGTCCGGGGCGAGCCCGGGGCGTACCGCCGCCGCCCGGTCGGCGAACAGGCGCGCCGCCGGGTCCTCCCCGAGCGGCTCCACGCCGTAGAGCGTCTCGCCGGTGATCCCGAGCGGCTCGCGGCTGGTGGCCAGGATGCGCAGGTGCGGGCACTCCCCCAGCAGCCGCTCGGCGAGCTCGGCGGCGGCCGCCACGACGTGCTCGCAGTTGTCGAGGATCAGCAGCAGGCGCCGGTGGGCCAGGGCGCCGGCCAGGCGGCGGGGCGCGTCGTCGGCGTCGACGCGGCGGCCGCCGGTGGTGGGCTTGCCGGCCGGGTCGCGCAGGCCCAGCGCGCCCCAAACGGCCTGGATGACGTCGCCCGGGTCGGTGACCGGGGCCAGCTCGACCAGCCAGACGCCGTCCGGGGCGGCCCCGGCCAGGGTGCGGCCGGTCTCCACGGACAGCCGCGTCTTGCCGGCGCCCCCGGGCCCGATGAGCGTGACGAGCCGCCCGCCGGTGACGAGGCGGCCGACATCGGCGACGTCCGCGTCGCGGCCGACGAAGCTCGTGAGCCCCGCGCGCAGATTGCCCTCGGCGGGCTCCTTCTCCTGACCCCGCAAAATCTGCAGGTGTACCGCGAGCAGCCCCGCCGACGGATCGGTGCCCAGTTCCTCGGCCAGGCCGGCCCGGCACCGCTCGAACGCGGCGAGCGCCTCGGCCCCGCGCCCGGCGTCGGCGAGCGCGCGCATGAGCAGCCCGACGAGCCGCTCCCGCCGGGGGTGGGCGGCCACGAGCGCCTCGAGCTCGGCGACGACCCGCTCCCCGATGCCGAGCTCGGCCTCGAGCCGGTCCTCGACCGCGGCGAAGCGCAGCTCGTCGAGGCGGGCCCGCCACGGCCGGGCGAACGCGGCGTCGCCGGCGTCGGCGAGCGCCGGCCCGCGCCACAGCGCCTCGGCCCGCCGGAACAGCGCGACGGCCGCGGCCGGCTCGGCGGTGGCCCGGGCCCGCTCGACGAGCGCCTCGAAGCGCAGGTGGTCGACGTCCTCCGGCTCGACGTCGAGGAGGTACCCGGTCGGCCGCGCCTGCAGCACCCCGTCGGGCAGCACCCGGCGCAGCCGCGACACCAGCGACTGCAGCGCGTTGCCGGCCCCGTTCGGCGGATTCTCGCCCCACAGGTCGTCGGTCAGCCGCGTGGCGGTGACGACGCGCCCGGGCTCGAGCGCGAGCAGCGTGACCAGCACGCGCAGCCGCGAGCCGCCGACCTCGACGGCCGCCCCGTCCCCGGCGTGCACCTCGAGTGGCCCGAGCAGCCCGATCCGCACCCTGCCGATTGTCTCTCCCCGTCCGTTCGCGTGCGCCGGCCGTGGTCTAGGGTGCCGGGCGTGGCCCTGAAGCCGATCCACACGGAGCGGCTCGTGCTCCGCGAGCCTACCGTCGCCGACGCCGGCGACGTGCTCGTGTTCCGCGGCGACCCCGAGGTGCAGCGGTTCAACGACGAGCCCCTGCGCACGATCGCGGAGACCGAGGCGTTCCTGGAGTACCTGCTCGCCGAGGCCGCCGCCGACCTGCGCCGGCACTGGGCGCTGGAGCTGGGCGGGCGGGTCGTCGGGCTCATGGGGCTGCACAGCTGGCAGCGCGGGCACCGGCGGGCCGAGCTCGGCTACGACCTGGCGCGGGCGCACTGGGGGCAGGGGTACGCGGCCGAGGCGGCCCGCGCGGTCCTGGCGTTCGGCTTCACGGCGATGCGCCTGCACCGGGTGCAGGCGCAGACGATCGCGATCAACCACCGTTCGGTCCGGCTGCTGACGTCGCTCGGCTTCACCCACGAGGGGACGCTGCGGCAGTACTCGCGGGAGGACGACGGCGCCTTCCGGGACAGCGCGCTCTTCGGCCTGCTGCGCTCCGAGTGGACGCCAGCGGTCTGACAGGGCTCTGTCAGCGCCCCGGGCCAGACTGCCCCGTATGACCGACTCGAGTGCCGCCGTCTCCGCCGACGGTACGGCGATCAGCTACCGCAGCACCGGCGACGGACCCGGGCTCGTGGTGGTGCCCGGCAACAACCGCCGCGCACCGGGCTGCTGCCGATCCCCGCCGTCCCGATGGCGGTGCACTACGCCCTGGCGTTCCTGCTGCTGCGCGGCCGGGACGGCGCCGAGACGCTCGCGATGATGCCGACGTCCCCGGCCGAGCTCGGCGAGATCGCCCGGCTGGACTCCGACGGCTCCCGCTACGCCGCCGTCGACACCCCGGCGCTGCTGCTCGCCGGTTCGAAGACGGTGCCGTACCTGCTCGAGGTGGTGCCGCGGCTGGCGGGGATCATGCCGGCGGCGCGGCACGAGATCCTGCCCGGCGCCGACCACAACGCGCCCGACCTGAACTCCCCGGAGCTCGTGGCCCGGCACGTGGACGCGTTCTTCACGCGGTGATCGTCGGGGCACCGGGAGTACACCTCCCGATGCCCCCTTTCCGATCAGCTGCCGAAGACCTGGAACTCCCAGAGGGAGTAGCCGTAGGCCGTCGCGCGCTGGGTGCCGTTCATGCGCACATAGCGCCCCGAGCCGGCCACGTTGAGCGACTGGTTGCCGCCGGTGCCGGTCGTGGTGCTGTAGATGTCCGTCCAGGTGGTGCCGTCGTTGGACGTCTGGATCTGGAAGGCCTTGGCGTAGGCGGCCTCCCAGTTCAGGTTCACCTTGCTGATCGTGTGGGTGGCGCCGAGGTCGACGCGCAGCCACTGCGGGTCGCTGAACGCGCTCGACCAGCGGGTGCCGGTGTTGCCGTCGGTGGCGTTGGCCGCGGCGCCGGTGGCGTTCTCCGTCGACGACGCGGTGGTCGCCTTGCCCTGGGACAGCAGCGTGCCGCCGCCCGTGCCGCCGCCGGGGGTGCCGGTCAGGCCGAACTCGTACAGCGAGTACCCGTAGGCGGTGGCGCGCTGGGTGCCGTACACCCGGACGTAGCGCCCCGAACCGGAGACGTTCAGGGTCTGGTTCCCGCCGGTGCCCGTGGTGGTGCTGTAGATGCTCGTCCAGTTGGTGCCGTCGTTGGACGTCTGGACCTGGAACGCCTTGGCGTAGGCGGCCTCCCAGTTCAGGTTGACGCTCGTGAGGTTGTACGACTGGCCGAGGTCGACCTGGAGCCACTGCGGGTCGCTGAACGCGCTGGACCAGCGGGTGCCGGCGTTGCCGTCGGTGGCCGCGGACGCGGGGGTGCCGGCGTTCTCGCTCGAGGAGGCCGTGGTCGGCTTGCCCTGGGCGATGTTGGTACCGGCCGGGGGCGGGCTGGTGGTGCCGCCGCCCTTCTTGTTGTAGACGGCGACCCAGTCGATGTTCATCTGCCCGCCGGAGATGGTGGCCGCGTTGGGGCCGCCGCCGAACGCGTCGGGGAAGCCGCCGCCCATCGCCAGGTCGTAGATGATGAAGAACGGGTGGTGCACGGCGTTGTTCCACGTCGTGGCGTCCACGCGGGTGGCCGGCAGCGTGAAGTAGTTCGCGCCGTCGAGGTACCAGCGGATCTCCTCCGGCGACTTGGACCGGTCGATCTCCACGGCGTAGGTGTGGTACCCGGTCTGGCACCCGGCGCAGGCGCGCTCGCCGCTGCCGAGGCCGGTCGACTCGTTGCACGGGCCACCCGGGTTGGTGCCGCAGTGCAGCGTGCCGAAGACGGAGCTGCGGCCGTTGATGTCCTCGAGGATGTCGACCTCGCCGCTGGTCGGCCACGTCGTGCCGGTGCGCAGCGTCGAGCCGAGCATCCAGAACGCGGGCCAGTAGCCGGCGCCGTTGGCGGTCGTGACGTTCGGCTGCTGGATCGAGGACTCCATGCGCACCACGTCACCGGCGTCGGCGCCGAAGGTGGCGGCCTGGGTCTCGATACGGCCCGACGTCCAGCCGGCCCGGGGGTCGGTACCGGAGTGCAGGGCCCGCAGCACCAGGTGCCCGCCGCCGTCCTGGAAGACGTTGGCGGTGCTGTTGGTCATGGTCTCGATCTCGCCGGTGCCGAACGTGCTGCCCGGCCCGGTGTCGTACTTCCACGTGCCCGTGTTGACACCGGTGTTGGCGGCACCGTTGAACTCGTCGCTCCAGGTGAGCGTGAAGCCGGGCGGCGGGGCGGGCGCGGCCGCGGCGGCGAGCTGAGCGGCGTCGGACGTGCCGGCGTTGAGCACAGCGATGATCCCGACCAGGGCGAGCGTGGCGGCGGCGGTGACACCCGCGGCCCAGCCCTTGATCCGGCGTTGCCTGGGGTAGTGCATGGCTCTCCTATTGGGGTGCAGGCGGATAGAGAGCGCTCTCTCGAATCGCACGCTACTCCCGCCCTACCCTGCTACGTCAAGCCAGGAGAGCGATTTCCCGGAAGGCTGTATTTCCAGCTCGCTACGCTCGCGGCGGGGGAGCTCCGCTCCACCCGCACCCCCTCAAAACCTTCGCCGGCGCGCCCGAGTTCGCAGCGTCAGCCCAGTTCATAGCGCGGCCGGCCCCATCGACGTCGCCTAATGCGGATCGGTCAGGAACTCCTCGATCAGGCCGGGCAGCGACGGCGCCTCGGTGATGTCGTAGTGCGTGCGCCCGGGAATGATCGCCAGCCGCGACGCGACGCGCTTCGACGCGTCCCAGTCCGCGTCGCGCAGCCCGCCCCCGAGCAGCGCGTAGAACTCGGCGATGTGCGCGGGCGGGACCGAGTCGGCGTCGGCGTACACGAGCATCGTCCGCGCCCGGATCCGCGCCGCCTCGGGCGACCAGTCGTAGTCGCGCCGCAGCAGCTCCCCCAGCTTGGTCGCGAGCACCGGCCAGTCCTCGACCCTCGGCGCAACCTTGGCGTAAGCCGCGTACAACGGCGACGCCTTCATGCCCTCGGCCGCTTCGGGCCCGAGCTGCGCCATCCCGGCGAGCACCTCGGGAAACCACCCGGCGCGCCGGACGGGCGTGGAGATCACGACGAGCCGCCGGACCACGTCGGGGTGCTGAACGGCGACGCGGATGGCGGTGCCGGCCCCGAGCGAGTAACCGACCACGTCGGCCTGGTCGAACCCGAGCACCCCGACCAGCGCGGCGACGTCGTCGGCGCAGGTCTCGTACCGCAGCGGCCGCCCGGCATCGGGGGTGTGCCCATGCCCTTGGAGCTCGACGGCGACGACCCGGCGCCGCTCGGCCAGGGCGGGCAGGAAGGCCCCGAACATCTCGACGGTCCAGAACCCGCCGTGCAGCAGGACGAGCGGCTCACCTTCGCCGTGCTCCTCGTACCACAGCGAGACCCCGTTCACCTCGGCGTACGTCATGCAACGACCCTAGTGGCTAAAGTGTGGGGCGGAGGCGTACGCGTTCTGGTGAACGTCCTGGTCTTCAACACCGGTGTGGTCCGGAGCCCGGGCCAGGCGGGTTCGATTCCCGTCATGGCTCGGCCCTGGCCGGAGCGTCGCGGGACGCCGGGACGGGACGGGATCTGGCAGACTGCGCGCTATGAGCGTCGCTCGCTGGCTGATCATTGTCGGAATGGTCCTCGGGGTCCTCGTCGGCGCGATGATCGGGGTCGGGGCGCTGTTCCTGGCGCAGGAGCGGGCGCGGGAGGCGCAGGCGTTCCCCGGGTGTTTCCAGCGGGACGCGTTCGATGCGTTCGTGCAGGGGCTGCCGGCGCCGCGCGGCGGGGATGACCTGTTCGATCCGGTCACGGTGCCCAACCTGATCGGGGCGTGCAAGGTCGGCAGTGCGTACGCCGTCGACGGCGGCTACATCTTCTACGCCGGCGAACACGAGACGCTGCTGGGCTTCGACGATGTGGGCTGGGGGTACTTCCCCGGCGGCTTCGGCACCGGGCTCGGCAACGGCGCCTGGGAGGGGCCGCGGTTCCGAATGCTCGACGGACCCTGGTACACCTGGTCCGCGAGCTGGTAAGTACGCTCGGCACCGGAGGCGTACGCGTTCTGGTGAACGTCCTGGTCTTCAACACTGGTGTGGTCCGGAACCCGGGCCAGGCGGGTTCGATTCCCGTCCGTCTCCGCCAACCAGCCGGGGTGTTCTGACTTTGATCCGTGACAGCTCCGGCTAGACGATCCGGTCCGGGTTGGGGTCGGCTTTGGTGGCTTTGCGCCACAGTCTCAGGGCTCGATGCCGGACGGGTTGCCGGGTGGAGTCCTTGAGGGCGCGGAGCGCGTCGAGGAGCCCGGTTGCCGGGTAGCCGGTTTCCAGCCAACCGAGTGCGAGTCCGGCCCAGTAGTCGCTCCAGCAGCCCAGCGCGTAACGCAGCACCGCGGCGAGCAGCTCGCCACCGCCCTCGACGGCCGAGAGCGTGTCGACGACGTCCTGCTGCGGCGGCTGCTGCAGGAGCGGCAGGAGCCAGAGCAGGCGGTCGTACGCGAGCCACACGGTGTGCCGGGGCCAGACGGTGTCGTCCTCGTTCCAGATGATCCAGGTGCCTTCGGCGTCTCGGCCGAGGGTCAGGCCGCGATCGTTGACGGCGATGACCGGGCGGTCGTCCCTGCCATCGGCGTGCGGCTCGTACGTCACCCCTTCATCGTGCCGTGGCGAGGAATCCGGCCAGGGGAATGCGGTACAGGTCCGGGTCGTCGGCGTACGGCTGCCCCTCGTGGACGAAGCCGAACCACTCGCGCAGGACGTCTTCCGCCAGCTCCAGGGGGTGGAACGGCAACGGGTACGGGTCCTCGTCCTCGTCCGGCTCGACCGGGTGCTCGCCGGCCCAGTACGGGGCCTCGAACGCGAACGGCGGGCCGATGTTCTCCTGGACGCCGTGCTCCGGCGACAGGCTCAGCGACCGCCACAGCCGGCCGTCCCCGGTCCACACCGCGAACGCGAGCCAGTCGACGACGCTGTGCATCGCGTGCAGGTACAGCGTCCGGCCCTTCGCCTCGCCCAGGAAGCGCCGGTCGAGTGCGGAGGGCCGGTCCAGCGCGACGTCGCCGGTGCACACGATGGACAGCCCGGGGAAGCAGCCGGCGTACACGTACCCATCGGCCGGGTTGGTGTTGCGTGCGAGGGTGCCGTCCTCGACCTCGGTCAGCCGGTGCCCGGGATACAGTCGCTCGACGAAGCTCCGGGTCGCCGCCCGGTCCAGGGGCGGCGCGGCCTGGAGCACCGGGCGTACGTCGCCTTCGGCGTAGAACAGCATCCAGTCCTTCGCACCCATGCGCTGCCCCTCCCCTGCGCGACGCGCAGCAGCGTACTGGACGGCACCAGGGCGTGCCCGCCCTGGTGCCCGTTGGTGCGTGACCAGCGCAGGCGGGCCGCCCACATCCCTCAGCGAGGCCTGACTCCAGGATGGGCGCTGGTCGGGGCCAGAGCCGCCCCCGTGGAAGTCAGGGAGGCCATTCGACTGCGGTGCTGGATGCCCCGGTTCTGGTCATCGCCCACCGATCATGCCGTACTCGGGGCGCGCGCGAAGGCTTCGATCTGGTCGAGGTGGGCCGGGCGCAGGCCGTCGCGTTCGTGCGGTCTGATCAGCAGGGCGTGCCCGCCGGCGGTCAGTTCGGAGTACAACTCCGGCTCTTCCTGCGGCACCGGCACCTCGGCGTCGTCGGTCCAGATCAGCCGGCGGCCCTCGGCGAGGACCGCCCGCGCCGCGGCGAGTTTCCGGCCGTCGCCGGGCGTCTCGTCCGGGAACGCCCGGCCGAACGCCGGGAGCCTGAACAGGCGCTCCAGCTGGTCGGCCTCCGCGCACCAGGACGTGCACCAGCGGACCTCGGCGGCGCCGGTGCGGTGCAGGGCGCGGATGCGGGCAATCAGTTGCGGCGCCCAGCGCATCCTCCAGCCCATGCCGGCGCTGAACGCGGTGCCGTGGTGCGGTTGGGCGTGCCACTGCGGCCTGCGTACGTTGATGACGCCGTCGACGTCCAGCAGCCAGACCGGCGGGGTGGTCACGCGGCCGCGCCCAGGGCCGGCAGGGCCGGGATCGTCGCGGCCAGGAACCCGGCCGGCGTGAAGTGGGGCGCCGGGCGGGTTTCCCACCAGGAGCGCGTCGCCGAAATCGTGGCCTCCGCCCCGGTTTGTCGGTGGGTGTACGTCACCGAGCGCTCGCCCGTCTCGCGGACGGTCACCCGGCCCCGTTTGCACCCCGCCGGGTAGTCGTTCCAGTTGATGCCGTGCCGCGACCACAGCATCTCCTGGGCCTGGGCCGAGTTGACGCCGTGCAGTTCGCGCTGCGTGAACCGCGCCTGCGCGGCCATGGAGATGCTGTTGCGGACCGCGTCGCGCTGGCGCCAGATGAAGTAGTTCGCCACCTCGACCGGGTCGCAGATCGCGAAGACGCGCGCGTCGAACAGGGCCCGCGCGCCGGGCCGGCGCTCGTTGAGCACGGCGGTGGCGAGCGAGGCGGCGACCGAGCACCACTTCTGCACCTCGCCCCCGAACCACGGCTGCGTGCCGGGCGTGGCGAAGTCGACGGCGAGCACGGAGACCTCGTCGGACTGCGTGTAGGCGAACACGCTGCCGGAGATCTCGGCGCACAACACCTCGGCGACGGCGTCCATGCCGGCCATGAACCCCTCGTCGTAGGGCTTGGCCGCGCCGCGCAGGTATGTGTGGAACGCCCGGCCGTCGACGCGCAGCAGACTGTACGTGCGGCCCGGCAGGATCGCCTTCGAGACCCGCTCGTACCCCTTCATGCGGTCGCCGAGACCGGTGCCGTCGGTGCCCACGATCACTCCCCGGGGTGCGCTGCTGATGGTCGCCCTCGATGGCAACACGTCCGAGCGCCCGCCGCACGCACATTTCTCACGGGGCCCGGGTCATCGCTGTTGCCGTTCGCGGCCGACCTGGCGGCGGAGCCAGAAGCAGGCGCTCGCGCTGCCCAGGCACCAGCCCGCCCACATCATGGCGTCGGCCGCGGTGCCGAGCTGGCGCCGGGCGAACAGGGCCGTCAGCACCACCGCGAGCAGGGCGCCGTGCGCGACCACCACGCCCACGGCCAGCAGGACCTTGCCCGTCCACTCCAGGATCGCCACGGCCGACTCCCGAATCTCGATGCGCCGATGTCACCCTCAGGATGCGGTCCGTCACCCCCTGCGCGCCAGTACGGATCGCGGCCTGTGGATAACTCCGCGCTGTTAGCGTGGAAGGGCACAGACGCTGAGAGTGAGGGCTGCCTTGGATCCGCGACGGGCGGTGCCCAGGACCGACACGGTGCTCGATGATCCGCGGCTCGCCGGGTTCGCGCGCGACCGCGCCCGGGTGGTGGTACGCGAAGAGCTCGACCGGGTCCGCCGCGGCGAGATCGGGGCCGGCGACGTGGTCGAGGCGGCCGAGCGGCGGCTGCGCCGGGCGCACAGCATGCGGGCCGTGCTCAACGCGACAGGCGTCGTGCTGCACACCAACCTGGGGCGGGCCGCGCTGTCGGCCGAGGCGGTCGGCGCGATCGCGGGCGCGGCCGGGTACACCGACGTCGAGCTCGACCTCGAGACCGGCCGGCGGGCGCGGCGCGGGCGCGGGGCCCTGGACGCGCTGGCCCGGCGGGTGCCGGCGGCTGAGCGGGTACACCTGCTGAACAACGGGGCGGCCGCGCTCGTCCTGGTGGCCACGGGGCTCGCGGCCGGGCGTGAGATCGTCGTCAGCCGGGGCGAGCTCGTCGAGATCGGTGACGGGTTCCGGCTGCCGGACCTTCTCGTGTCGACCGGGGCCCGGCTGCGGGAGGTGGGCACGACCAACCGGACGTCGCTGGAGGACTACCGGGCGGCGCTCGGGCCGCAGACCGGGTTCATCCTCAAGGTGCACCCGTCGAACTTCTTCCAGCGGGGGTTCGTTTCGGCGGTACCGACCGACAAGCTCGCGGCCCTCGATTCGCCCCTCGTCGTGGACATCGGCTCCGGGCTGCTCGGGCCCGACCCGCTGCTGCCCGACGAGCCCGACGCCGCCACGGTGCTGCGCGACGGGGCCGACCTCGTGACCGCCAGCGGCGACAAGCTGCTCGGCGGGCCGCAGGCGGGCCTGCTGCTCGGCCGGGCCGACCTGGTCGAGGCGCTGCGGCGGCACCCGCTCGCCCGGGCGCTGCGCGTCGACAAGCTCACCCTCGCCGCGCTGGAGGCGACGCTGCTCGGGCCGGACACGCCCACCTGGCGCGGGCTGCGCGCCGACGTGGCGCAGCTGCGGCGGCGGGCGGAGGCGATCCGGCAGGAGCTGGGCGACCTCGACGCCGAGGTCGTCGACTGCGTGGCCGTCGTCGGCGGCGGCGGGGCGCCCGCGGTCGAGCTGGCGTCGGCGGGGTTGGCGCTGCCGGCGGTACTGGCGCAACCGCTGCGGCTCGGGGAGCCGCCCGTGCTCGGCCGGGTCGAGCGGGACCGGCTGCTGCTCGACCTGCGCTGCGTGCCCGAGGCGGAGGACAAGGCCGTCGCGGCCGCCGTCCTGCGCGCGGCGGGCCGCTGAGCATGTGGGTCGTCGCCACCGCCGGGCACGTCGACCACGGCAAGTCCACGCTCGTGCGGGCGCTCACCGGGATGGAGCCCGACCGCTGGGCCGAGGAGCGCCGCCGCGGGATGACGATCGACCTCGGCTTCGCCTGGACGCGGCTGCCGTCGGGGGCGACGGTGGCGTTCGTGGACGTACCGGGGCATGAGCGCTTCGTGCCCAACATGCTCGCGGGCGCCGGCCCGGTGCCGGCCGCCATGCTCGTCGTGGCGGCCGACGAGGGCTGGAAGCCGCAGTCCGCGGAGCATCTGGCGGCGCTGGAGGCGCTCGGGGTACGCCATCTGCTGCTCGTCGTCAGCCGCGCCGACCTCGCCGACCCCGGCCCGGCGACCCGGGCGGCCCGCGCCCGGCTGACCGCCTTCGGCCCCGTCGAGACGGTCGCGGTCAGCGCGGTCACCGGCGCCGGCCTGGACGACCTGCGCGCCGCGCTGGACCGCCTCGGCTCCGCGCTGCCGGCGCCCGACCTCGACGCGCCCGTGCGGCTCTGGATCGACCGCGCCTTCACCATCCGCGGCAGCGGCACCGTGGTCACCGGCACCCTGGGCGCCGGACGCCTGACCGCGGACGCCGATCTGGAGCTGGATGCTTCGGCGGTACGCGTACGAGCCCTGCAGTCGCTCGGAGCGCCCGAATCCACAGTGGACGCCGTAGCGCGCGTAGCCGTGAACCTGCGCGGCGTCGAACGCGCGGCCGTGACCCGGGGCGACGCGCTCGTGACGCCCGGCCGGTTCGTCCGCACCGACCTGCTCGACGTGCGCGTCCACGGCGACCCGGTCGCCGACCTGCCGGCCTCGGTCGTGTTCCACATAGGATCGGCGGCGGTCGCGGCGCGGGTACGCCCCCTGGGCCACGACACCGCCCGCCTGCGCCTGGCCCGCCCGCTACCCCTGCACCTGGGCGACCGCGCCCTCCTGCGCGACCCGGGCCGCCACCGCATCCCCGGCGGCGTGACGGTCCTGGACGTTTCCCCACCCCCACTGACCCGCCGCGGCGCCGCGGCCGCCCGGTCCCTGGAACTGTCCAAGATGGACGGCGCACCCGACCTGGCCGGCGAGCTGCACCGCCGCCGCCTGGTGCACGCGGACACCCTGCGGCGCATGGGCATCCCGGCGCCCGGCGAGGGCTGGCTGCTGGACCCGGACCACGCGGCCTCGCTGCGGGCCCGGCTGGCGTCGGAGGTCCGGGCCTACGCGGCGCAGCACCCGGTGGACCCGGACCCGCCGGTGGACGCGATGAGCCGCCGCCTGGGCCTGCCCGACCGGTCCCTTGTGGAGCGCCTGCTGACCCCGCCGCTGACGATCCGCAACGGGCGCATCGGTACCGGCACGGGCCTGCCACCCCGCCTGTCCCGCGCCATCGACGCCGTCCGGGCCGGCCTCGCGGCGAACCCGTTCGCCGCCCCGGAGTCCGACCGCCTGGCCGCCCTGGGCCTGGGCCCGAAGGAGCTCGGCGCGGCGGCGAAGGCGGGCCTGCTGCTGCGCATCGCGGACGGCATCGTGCTGCTGCCGGACGCCCCGCCGGCCGCGCTGGAGCGCCTCACGGGGCTGCCGCAGCCGTTCACCTTGAGCGAGGCGCGGCAGGCCTTGGGAACGACGCGGCGGGTGGCGGTACCGCTGCTGGAGTTCCTGCACCGCCGGGGATCGACCAGACGCACCGCGGACGGCCGCCACACGACGGACACCGTGAGCTAGCGCGGGTCGTGGAGCCGCCGATGGCCGGCGTATGTCAGCCTGGTGACTGTGTACAAGAAGGCGACGATCCCGCTGGTCTGCACCTACGACGACGAGGCCGACGCGGCCTACGTCCATCTGCAGCACCCCATCGCCGACGCCGGGGTCGACCGGACCATCACGTTCGACTCCCGGCACGGCATGTTGAACCTCGATCTCGACGCCCGCGGTCACGTCCTCGGTCTCGAAATCATCGGGGCCCGCGCGCACCTGCCGCCCGCGCTCCTGCAGGCCGTGCTCGACGCGGAGCGGTGAGGGCTACGGGCCGCTCCAGACGCACAGGGCCAGCACCACCAGTACCCCGAGCACCACCAGGGCGATCGTGTAAGCCGGGGGCAGCCCCGGCGGCTTCTGGCCCTCCTGCCGGGCCTTGGCCCGCTTCCACTCGCGGCGGTCCTTCGCCGTCGGGGTCTCGGCCGGCCTCTCCTGGTGCAGGCCGCCCGCCAGGCGGGTCAGCAGGGCGTCGACCGCCTCCGGGGTCGCGCCGCGCTCCGACAACCACTCCTTCACGTCGGCGGGGCCCGTGCGGACCAGGGCGGCCAGCAGGTGCTCGGTGCCGATGTGCTCCGCGCCCGCGGCCAGGGCGATGTGCAGGGACTGCTCCAGCGCGACCTTGGTCGGCTTGTCGAAGGACATCTGCGGGGGCGACGCCGGTAAGTCCGTGGCCGGCCAGGGGGACGTCCAGATCTCGGCCGCGTTGCCGTTGCGGTGGGCATGCAGGGCCTGGGCCAGGTCGATCGGCTCCATGCTCGGGCGGGACGCGGCGTGGGCGAAGCCGGGCACCTGGGTCAGCACGGCGCGGGCGTCGGTGGTGAAGTGCGCAAACACGACATGTTTCTACCCCACGCCGGCACCGCCCCGCCGAGCCGGGCCCGGCCGGGCCGCAAAGCCCGACCGGTCCCAGTCCGCGTTCCTCACGACAGCTCGTCGGAGATCAGCTGGAGAACTCGATGCGCGCGTTCTCGAAGTCCAGCGCGCGGATTCGCACGGCCAGCGTGCTGCCGACGGCCGGGCGCTGCGATGTCACCAGCAGGCCCGGAATGTCGCCGGCCACCGTCAGGAACACGCCGAACGGCGTGAGCCGGGTGACGACGCCGGAGACGACGGAGCCGACGCCGTGGCGCGCGACGAACGCGTCCCAGTTCGCAGAGCGGATCATGCACTTCACCTCCCTTCTACGCAGACTCCGCTGAGCGAGCGCGAGGGAGGGCGGGCCCCGAGGGCCGATCAACAGTGCGCCGGGCGCACCTTCCGTGAACGGCCCACGGCCGACCCGGCAGTCATGCGCGCAATCCTACATCCGGCGCATGGTGCCGGCGATCACCCGTCCGTACGCTACGACGAACGCCGATGCGTCCTGCTGCGACCCGCCACGTCTCGCAGGCCGCCTCAGCCCGCCGCGCATCGAGGCCGGCCGGGCTCGGGAGGCCGTGCACTGCCGTCACGAGGATGGGAGGGCCGGCGGATGCCTGCTGCGCCGGAGCGAGTCAGCGTCGGGTTCGAGGGCGGTACGGCGGGCGAGGGCCCGCTGTCCTGGGGCCAGCTGGAGAACTGGTCCGCGATCGTCAAACAGGGCACGTGGCTGCCGCTGGGCGGCGTGAAGCCGCTGCCCCCGGGCACCACCGTCGACGAGGTGGCGGCCGAGCTGCGGTACCTCATGACCCGCTACGAACCGATGCGCACCCTGCTGCGGTTCGCGCCCGACGGCACGCCCACGCAGGTGGTGTACGGCAGCGGCGAGATCGACCTCGAGATCGTCGACGCCGGGGCCGCCGATCCCGGCGAGGCCGCCGAGAAGCTTTGCGACGCCTGGCGGGCCAAGCAGCTCGACTTCGCCACCGAGTGGCCGCTGCGCATGGCGATCGTGCGGCAGAACGACGAGCTCACGCACATGGCGGTGCTCGTCTCGCACTTCGTCACCGACGCGGCCGGCGCGCTCACGATGCTCACCGAGGTCGCCGCGCGCACCGAGACGCCTGTCGAAGGGTTACCGCCCCTCGCGCAGGCGCACTGGCAGGCGTCGCCGGCCGGGCGGCGGCACAACGCGGCGGCCCAGCGGTACTGGGACGAAATCCTGCGCACGGTACCGCCGCGGCGTTTTCCACCAACCGGGAACTCCACGAAACCGCGGTACTGGCACGGCGAGTACACGTCCCCGGCTCTCGGTATCGCCGCGCGGCAATGGGCGCAGAGCACCGGCCTCGACAGCTCGACCGTGCTGCTGGCGGCCTTCGCCGGCGCGCTGCACAACGTGCTCGGCTCCGACCCGGTGGTCATCCGGCCGATGGTGAGCAACCGGTTCCGGCCCGGCCTCGCCCGGGTCGTGTGCACGCTCGCGCAGGCCGGGCTGCTCAGCCTGCCGGCCGCGGCCGGGGACTTCGCCGAGCTGCTCGGGCGCGCGCGGCGGGTGACGATGGCGGCGTACAAGTACGCGTACTTCCACCACGGCGAGATGCAGCGGCTCATGGACCGGTACGACGTCGAGCTGGGCTGCTACTTCAACGACCGCCGCGGCCCGTCCCGCGACGAGCCGATCGAGCCCGGCGAGTCCGCGTTCCGGTGGGTCACGGCCCAGGACGCGCCGGCGTTCGAGCCGCTGTTCGTGCACATCGACGACGTGCCGGGCACGCTGCGGCTGAGCGTCTACCTGGACGCGGCGCACCTCGACCCGGCGGCGGCCGAGGAGGTCATGCGGGAGATGGAGCGTCTGTCGGCGCCGTAGCCGAGTCGAGCGCGTCCGCCGGCGCGACCTCGGCCAGCGGGCCCGACGCCCCGAAGCGGTGGCCCTGGCCGTAGCGGCAGCCGATCGCGGCCATGGCCACCGCCTGGTCGGCGCTCTCGACGCCCTCGGCCACCACCGTCACGCCCATGCCCGTGCAGATCTGCACGATCGAGCGGCAGATCGCCTCGCTGCGGCCCCCGGCCACGGTGAACGTCCGGTCGAGCTTGACCTCGTCGACGGGCAGCGCGTGCAGCTGGGCGAGCGCGTTGTACCCGGTGCCGAAGTCGTCAAGCGCGAAGCGCACCCCGAAGCGGCCCAGCCGGTGCACGGCCCCGGCGGCCGCGGAGAGATCCGGCAGCGGCGCGGTCTCGGTGAGCTCCAGGAGCAGGCGGTGCGGGGCCAGGCCGTGGCGGCGCACCGCCTCGCGCACGGTCGCCTCGTGCTCGGGGCGGCCCAGGCGCGCGGCCGAGGTGTTGACGTGCACGGCGATGCTCGCCCACGAGCCGCGGAAGGCGGCGGCGTCGCGGCAGGCCCGGTCGAGCACGAAGTCGTCGACGAGCCGGATGAGGCCGATCTCCTCGGCGGTGGCGATGAACACGTCGGTGGAGACCGGGCCGAGGCTCGGGTGGTTCCAGCGGGCGAGGGCCTCGACGGCGACGACGGTGGCGTCGGCCAGCCGGACGATCGGCTGGTAGTGCACGTCGAGGCCGTGCCCGTCGCGCAGGGTCGCCGCGAGCGCCTCGGCCAGGTCGGAGCTGCCCGTGCCGTCCGGGAGGTCGACACGGTACCGCACGAGCGCGCCCTTGCCCTGGCGCTTGCCCGCGTACATGGCGGCGTCGGCCCGGCGCAGCAGCGCGTCGGCGCTCGGCACCGCCCCGTGCCCGCCCGCCTCGACCAGGCCGATGCTCACGCCGACGTTGACGGTCTCGCCGCCGACGTCGAAGGGGCGGCCGATGGCGGCCATGATGCGCTCGGCCGGCTCGCCGGGGTCGCCGCCGCCCTCGAGCAGCACCGCGAACTCGTCGCCGCCGACCCGGGCGATGGTGTCGCTGTCGCGCACGGCCGCGCGCAGCCGGGTCGCGACCTGGCGCAGCAGCCGGTCGCCGGCGTGGTGGCCGAAACGGTCGTTGACGCCCTTGAAGTCGTCGAGGTCGCAGAAGAGCACGGCGAGCGGGCGGCCGTCGCGGTGGTGCAGGGCGAGGGCGTGCTCGAGCCGGTCGTGGAACAGGACCCGGTTCGACAGGCCGGTGAGCGCGTCGTGGAAGGCCTGGTACGCCAGCCGCGCCTGGCTGTCGGAGACACGGTCGAGCAGCACCGCGTTCTCGATCAGCGTCACCGCCTGGCGGATGATGAGCAGCGAGATGACCGCGGTCTCCACGGCGATCTCGACGCCGTCCATGCTGATGCCACGCACGAGCTGGACGATGAGCAGCACGCCGGTGCCGGCGACCGGGAGGTACGGCAGCATGAGGTGGGCCCAGCGGCCGTGCCGGGCGGCCGGGCGCGCCGCGGCCGGATGGCCCGGGGTCAGCGCGGCGACGGCGACGAGCGCCATGCCGGCCACGAACCCGGCGTCGGCCAGCGGTGGCATGCTTTCGGCGCCCTTGGAGACCAGGTACGCGAAGAAGCTGTCGGAGAACGACAGGCACAGCAGCCCCGCGCCGAGGACGGTCAGCTGGCCGCGGGCGGCGGGCGCGGACGTGGCCACCAGCAGGATCACGATGACGGTCAGCAGGAGGTCGGTGACCGGGTAGGCGATGGCGACGGAGTACGCGAACGGCGTCGCCGCGCCCGCGCGCGCCACCGAGCCGAGGGTGGTCCCCCAGGTCAGCACGAAGAGCGCGCCGACCACGATGAGCCCGTCGAGCACCATCACGAGCTGGCCGGGGCGGCGGCGGGGGCCGTCGCCGGGCGGGCGGGCCACCGCGAGCGAGATAATGGCCGGGAGCGCGAAGACCGGCAGGGTCAGGTAGCCGGCGTCGGCCGCGCTCGGGGACGGCAGGGCGTCGTCGCGGAACAGCTGATACCAGCTCCAGATGAACTGCCCGATGGTCCAGCCGCAGGCCGCGCCGCCCATCCACAGCCGCCAGCGCCGCTGGGCGCCGGCGTGGCGGGCCGCGGTGAGCCAGCAGGCCAGGGTCGCGGCGAGGCCGGCGCCGAACTGGCCGAGGTCGTCGACGAACTGCGACCACCACGGCGAGAGCAGGCCCGAGCCGCCCAGCGCGACGACGACGGCCACGGACACGGACGCGACGAGGAGCGGCTTGGAGGCGGTTCCGCGCGGCAAAGTGGATCCATCCTCACCACAGGTGATTGGACGGGTACGGCGGATACGGTACCGCACCGCGCGGGCGTTTCGCGGGGGTTCGGCTATCGGTGCCATCACGATCGCGATTGGCCGCGGCCGGGCGGGCGGGCCTAGCGTCGGGGCATGCTGAGTCTCGCGGGGATGCCTGTCTACGTGGCCCGGCCGGACGGGCCCGGCCCGCACCCGGGGGTGGTGGTCCTGCACCAGCTCTTCGGCGTGGACGGCAGCGTGCGGCGCGGCGCCGACCGGCTCGCGGCCGCCGGTTTCCTGGCCGTGGCGCCGGACCTGTACCACCGCACCGAGCCGGGCGCCGAGCTGCCGCAGGACGACGAGGGCCGGCGGCGCGGCTTCGCGCTCATGCACCGGATGGACCGCGACGAGGTGGTCGCGGACGTGGGCCGGTGCCTGGACTGGCTGCGGGGGCCGGGCGGGGCCGGCCCCCGCACGGGCCTGCTGGGCGTGAGCCTCGGCGGGCACGCCGCGTTCCTGGCCGCGGCGCGCCTCGGCGTCGACGCGACGGTGGTGCTGTTCCCGGGCTGGCTCACGGGCACCGAGATCCCGCTGAGCCGGCCCGAGCCCACGCTGTCGCTCGCCGCGGACATCCGCGGCCGGCTGCTGTTCCTCGTCGGCGAGCGCGACCACGTGGTACCGCCGGCCGAGGTCGCGCGGATCGCCGCCGCGATCCCCGGCCACGAGGTGGTGGTCTACCCGGACACGCCGCACGCGTTCTTCCTCGACGGCACCACCCCGGCGGCCGAGGACGCGTGGCGGCGGGTGATCGAGTTCCTCTAGAGCTTCTTCGCGGCGTCGGCGGCGTCGGCGCGGGCCTGCTCGCGGCGCGCCCCGACCTCGGTGGTGGCCAGGTTGGGCCGGAACTCGACGGACGCGATGTCGGTGATGCCGGCCCAGCGCAGCCAGCTCTCCAGGTAGGGGGCCTGGAAGTCGGCGCCGAAGGCCGGGCCGCGCCCCTCGCCGTAGACGGCGCTGGTGTAGATCACCGCGGCCCGGCGGCCGGTGACGAGGCCGGAGTAGCCCAGCTCGCCGTCGAAGCCGAAGACCATCCCGGGCTGGCTCACCACGTCGATGAACTGCTTGAGGATGTACGGCACGCCCGCGTTCCACATCGGCACGGAGAACAGGTACTTGTCGGCGGCCGCGAAGCGCTCGAACGCGGCCCGGGCCCGGCGCCACGCCTCGGCGCCCGCCCCGGTCGGCTCCTGCCCGGCGAAGGCGTCCATCTTCGCGGCCGCGGCGGCGGGCCCGAACTCGGGCAGGCTCCCGTCCCACAGGTCCCACTCCTCGACCTCGTCGCCGGGGTTCAGCCGGCGGTACCCGTCGAGGAACGCGGCCGCGAGGGCCAGCGACTCCGACCGCTCGCCCCGCGGGGACGCCGAGATGTGCAGCAGCTTGGGCATTGCTCCTCCTCATGTTACGTGCGTGCGCACGCACCTTCTGAGGGAGAAGCTAGCCATGTGCGTGCGCGCGCACAAGACTGCTACGGTGTGAGCATGGACTCCACGGCCGCCTGGGCGGCGCTGCTGCGCGTGCACGCGGCCCTGACGCCGGTGCTCGACCAGGAGCTCCAGGCCGCCCACGGGCTCCCTTTGACCTGGTACGACGTGCTGCTCGAGCTCAGCGCCGCCCCCGGCCGCCGGCTCACCATGTCGGCCCTGGGCGCCGCCGCGGTGGTCAGCCGCAGCCGGGTGAGCCGCGTCGTCGACGAGCTCGTGCGGGCGGGCCTGGTCGAGCGGGTCGCCAACCCCGACGACAAGCGCTCGGCCTTCGCCAAGCTCACCCCGGCCGGCCGCGGGCGGCTCAGGGCGGCCGCCCCCACCTACCTGGCCGGGATCGAGCGCCACTTCACCGGCCGGATGACCCGCGCCGAGGCGCAGGCCGTGACGGCCGCGCTGGGCAAGGTCCTGCGCGCCCACGACGCATCGACCGTCATCCCGCTCGGCCCGGCGCGCTGACGGGTTCGTGCGGGGGCCGCCCGCACGGTAGGGTCACGCCTCGTGATGCGCGTGCTGCCGCCCCTGCTCGTCATCGGCGGCCCGGCGGGGGCGGGCAAGAGCACCATCGCCGACGCGGTGGCCCGGCTGCTCGACGCGCCGGTCGTGGGGCTCGCCGACAGCGCCGGCCCCGACCAGCACAGCGTCGACCTGCCGTCCCTGCAGCAGCGCCTCGACTCGCACGAGGAGGCCCCGCTCGTCGTGGTCGAGGGCGTGTACGCGCTCGCGCTGTCCCCGATCCGGTGGGCGGCCCGCTGGACGGTCTACGTCGACACGCCCCTGGACCTGAGCCTGGCCCGGCGCGCGCTGAGCCAGGACGACCCGCGGGAGGTGCTGCGCGCGTACCTCGACGGCGGGCGCGAGGCCCACGCCCGCACCGTCGCGCCCGGCCGCCAGCTCGCCGACCTCGTGGTGGACGGCATGGGCGAGCTGCCGGAGATCGCGGCCCGCATCCACACGTTCATCAGCCGCCGCTCGTAGTCACCCCGGCACCGTCAAGGGCGGCGGGGGCGCGCGGCCGTCACCACCGCCACCGCGGCCAGCACGAGCAGCGCCGCCCCCAGGGCCAGGGCCGGCGGCCCCAGCGACGGCACGCCGCGCAGTTCGGGCGGGGCCGCGGCCGCCCACGCCGCCACCGTGGCCGGCACCGCCACCACCCCCGCGAACGCGACAAGCAGGACGGCGGCGAGCGGCTCGACGACCCGGGCCCGCCGCGCCGCCAGGCCCTGGGCCCGCAGCGCCCGCAGGTCGCCGGAGGAGCCCTCGACGGTACCGCTGAGCAGGGCCGCCGCCGCGAGGACCACGGCCAGCAGGCCGGCCACGAGGTAGAAGCGCAGGCCCAGCGCCGAGCCCTCCCCCGCCAGGGCGGCCCGGGCGTCGGCGATCGTGCGCCGCTCGGTGACCGTCACCCCGTTGGCGGCGAGCGCGTCGAGCAGCGCCGGCGGCGCGTCGGCCGCGAGCCACACCTGCGCGCCGGTCGCGGAGCTGTCGGTGGAGAGGCGGTCGGCGTACTCGAGGTCGACGAGCAGGCCGCTGGTGCCCAGGCGGGGCAGGCGCGGCACGGTCGCGGCGACCGTCGCCGGCAGGGGGCGCTGGCGGTCGAAGACGGTCAGCTGCCCGTCCGGCGGCAGCGGGCCGGTCGACACCACGGGCAGGACCGCCGGGCCGTTGTCGGGGCGCAGGACCCCGGTGCCGGCGCCCGGGCCGGGCGGCAGCTTCAGCAGGACGTCGGCGCCCTGGGCCGTGGCGGTCCCGCCGGCCGGGGCCTGCCAGGCCGTCGCCGGGGCGTTGTGCAGGGTCAGCTCCAGGGCCGGGCCGGCGTACGTGGCCAGGCGGAACGCGATCTGGAGCAGGCGGCAGCCGCCGGAGCAGGGCGCGGCCGCCGTGTAGGTGTGGCGGTCGGGCCGGACGGCGCCGAACTCGACGGTGGCGTTCGGGCGGCCGTCGAGCGGGGCGACGACGGCGGAGAACGCGTCGTCGGTGCGGTCCAGGTGGGTGACGGTGATGTCGAGGCTGAGGCTGCCGCCGCGGACGACCGCCGGCTCGCCGAGGTCGCCCGGGTGCAGCAACGCGGACAGGCCGTCGCCGAAGGTGAGGCGCGGCGCGTCGACGGCCAGGCCGCCCGGGAACGGCACGACCGCCATCGCGTGGCGGCCGCCCGGGTCGGCGGCGTGCACGGCGTCGAGCAGCGCGCGGCGGCTCGGGGCGCTGACCGACAGTACCGTCGCGGCGCCCATCTCCCGATCGGCGCGCTCGTCGCGGCGCTGCCCGGCGGTGGTCGTGGCCGCGGCCGCGAACGCCAGCGAGGACAGGGCGACGACCAGAACGGCGAGCAGGCGGGCCGACGACGGGCGGCGGGCCAGCCCGAGCCCGGCGAGCGCGCCGGTCAGCCGGCCGCGGCGCAGGGCCAGCCGGCCGAGGCGGGCCGCGAGGGGCGGGGCGGCGACGGCGGCCAGCAGCGCGGCGGCCAGCAGGACCAGCGCGGGGGCGAGGCCGGCCACGCCGCCGCTGGAGCCGCGGACCTGGAACGTGGCGGCGGCCGCGGCCACGGCGGCGAACGCGGCGAGCCGGGCGCCCCACCGCCCGCCGCGCGCGTCGATGCGGCGCAGCAGCGCGGTGACCGGGCCGGAGACGGTGCGGATGCCGACCACCAGGCCGGCCAGCAGCGCGCCGAGCACGGCCACGGCCGCGTAGAGCGGGGCGCCGGGGGCGCTCCAGCCGCCGATCGCGGTGAACCCGGCCAGGGCGCCGAGCAGCATCGGGACGAGCGTCTCGCCGGTCGCCAGCCACCAGCGGCCCGGGCGGGACACGCCGCGCAGCGCGATGATGCCGTGCTCGAAGCGGCGGGCCCGGGTCGCGGCGGCCACGGCGAGGATGATGACGGCCCAGGCGAGCACCAGGACCGGCGCGACGGCGAACGGCACCGTCCGGCGCACGTCGGCCCGGCGCGCGTCGATGCGGTCGAGCAGATTGCCGAGCTCGGTGGTGAGCCGCGCGCCGCTGTTGCTGCGCCGCTCGGACTCGTCCACCCACTCGCGCAGCTGGGCGAGGTGGGCCACGCTGATCGCGCCCGGCTCCGGGTACGCGTCGAAGGTCTGCAGGTCGGCCGGGCGGGCGATGGTGGCCAGGGTCCGCCGGTCGACGACGTACGCGGGCCCGCCGGCGTCGGTCAGCGCGCCGCCGCTGCCCCAGTAGGGCTCGGTGCCGTCGGTCGCGCGCACGATCCCGACGACCGTGAGCGGGGTGGGCGGGCCGGCGGCGAGGTAGCGGTTGTTCGTCGAGTCGTACATCGAGCCGGTCAGCTCGACCGCGTCGCCGGGCCGCAGGTGCAGCCGCTCGGCCGCGTTCACCCCGAGCACGGTGTCGCCCGTGCCCATCAGGCACCGCCCGGCGACGACGACGACGTGGTCGCACAGGCCCTCGCGGTACACCACCCGGGAAAGCTGCTCGGGATCGGCGTCCGGCACGGCGGCCGGCTGCGCGGCGAACTGGGCGGTGAAGACCGACGTGTAGCCGGGCGCGTCGAGCCAGCCCGAGCCCAGGCGCTCGAACGTGTTCGGGATCGTGCCGTCGTTGCCGGACTCGACCGTGCCGCTCACGAGGATGTTGCGCTCGCTCACCGAGGCCTGGGCGACGGCGGCGTCGACGATCTGCCGGTCGGTGCGGGCGACGTAGACCGGCGCGGCCACGGCGGCGACGGTGGCCAGCGCGGTGAGCAGCGCCACCGTGAGGGCGCGGCCGAGGCGGGAGCGCAGCATCCCGAGCACGAGCGCGGTCATCGGCGGCCCGCCCGCACGAGCGCCACGGCGCCGAAGAGCACCAGCGCGGCCGCCCCGGCGACGAGCAGTGCCAGGGGCTGGACCGCGGGCGTCGGCACCGGCCACGGGTCGGTGAAGGCCCGCACGGGCGGAGGGGCAAGGGCCCGCAGCAGTACCGCCGCCAGGACGCCGAGCACCACGGCGACGAGCACGGGGACGACCGCGGTGCGCCGCTCGACCCGCGCCAGCAGCCGCCGCGGGAGGCCCTGCCGGCGCAGCGCCGCCCGCTCCGCGTCGCGGTCGCGGCGGTCGACGGCGGCGACCACGAACGCGGCCACGGCGGCGAGCAGCAGCACGATCCCGGCGCCGGCCACGTCGCCGAGCGCGGTGACGGCCGGGGCGAGCCGGTCGGCGCGGGCGGTGGCGGCGGCGAGGCTGTCGCTGCCGGTGATGTCGAGCCCGGCCGAGCGCAGGCGGGCGATGACGGCGTCGCCGGCGCCCGCGGCCAGCCACACCTCGGGGCGCTCGGCGGACGGGACGGTGCCGACGGCCACGGCCGTGATCCGGGCGGCGTACTCGAGGTCGACGAGGATGCCGGAGCCGCCGCCGCGCGGGACGAGCGCGGCCGGGCGCGGGGCCAGCGGTACCGACGCGCCGAAGACGCTCACCGCGGGCTGGTCGTGGCGGTCGTTGTCCGCGGCGCCCCCGGCGGCGAGGGCGGGCAGCGGGACGGGGGCGTCCACGACGTACAGCCGGCTGTCGACCGGCCGCTGGGTGCGCGGCTGCGCGTCGCCGAGGCGCAGCACCCCGGCGGTCTGCACGACCTGGATGCCGGCGGCGGCCTGGGCGACCGTGGTGCGCCAGCGGGCCGGGTCGGCGAAGACGTCCCCGGCGACGACCATCGCGCCGCCAGCGGTGAGCTCGCGCAGCTCGACCGTCCCCCGGTCGGCCTCGACCGCCTCGACGCGGCAGCCGCGCGCGCAGGCCGGGACGACGGCGGTGTACGGCTCCGGCTGGTGCGACAGCGGCCCGAACTCGGCCACGGCCTGCTCGCCGGTGCCGTCGGCGGCGAGCAGGACCCGCACCCGGTTGCCGTCGCCGCCGGCCCGCAGGGCCAGGTCGGTGCCGGTGAAGCGCAGCGGCGCCGGGGCGGCCGGGTGCAGGGCGGCCCCGTCGACGCCCGCGACCGCGCGCAGCCGCCCGGCGTCGACGGCGACGACGGGCGAGGGGCCGGCCGCGCCGGTGACGACCACCGCCATCGCCTCGCGCCCGCCCGGGTCGGCCGCGCGGACCGCGGCGAGCAGCCGCTCCCGCGGGACCGGGGCGACGCGCAGCACCCGGTCGGCGCCGAGCTCCACCCGGGCCCGGTCGGCCCGGGCGGCGGCCCCGCCCTGCCAGTCCTGGGCGGCCAGGGCCAGCACACAGGTGGCCGCGGCGAGGACGGGGACGATGCGGAAAGCCGTGCGGCGCCGCCCCAGCGTCAGCCCCGCGAGGGCCGCGCTCAGCCGGCCCGCGGCCAGGGCGTGGCGCCCGTAGAGGCCGGCGCCGGCCAGCAGCAGCCGGGTGCCGAGCACGCCGAGGCCGGCCGCGACGAGCAGCGGGGCGACCTGGGCCAGGCCGAAGCCGGTGTCGCGGCGCACGTCGGCCGCGGGCGCGGCGACGATCTGGAACAGGGCGGCGCCGGCGAGGCCGAGCGCGCAGACCTCGGCGGTGGCGGCGGCGAGCGGGCGGCGCGGGCGCACGTCGCGCATCAGGTCGGTGACCCCGCCGCGGGTGGCGCTCCAGTCGGCGGCGGCCACGATCACGACCCCGGCCGCGAACAGCCGCGGCGACCAGATCGAGCCGACCGCGAGCGGCACCAGGCTCTGCCCGGCGGTCGCGGCCCGGATGCGCCAGCCGGGCAGGCCCCGCACGGCCAGCCGGGCGGCGTCGCCGCGGCGCTCCTGGGCCGCGTAGGCGGCCGCGACCGCGACCGCCAGCCCGCCGAAGAGCAGGATCTGGGCCTCCTCGAGCCCGACGCCGCGGTGCACCGAGCGCCGGTCGGCGGCCACCGCCTCGGCGAGGGCGGGCGCGCCGGAGGTGACCTCGAAGCGGGCGTTGCGCAGCCGGTCGAGGACGGCCCGCAGCTCGGCGGCGTCGTCGAACGCCCCGGGCTCCAGCACCGCGTCGAACGTGGCGGTGAGGGTCGCCTCGGCCGCGGTGACCGTGGCGGCGGTGGTGTAGGCGGCCACGCCGTCCTGCCCGGCCCAGAACCAGCCGGCCGGGTCGGCGGGGGTGAAGATGCCGACGACCTCCAGGGCGACCGGCACGCCGGTCAGCCCGGTCTCGTGCACGAGCTTCGCGCCGACCTCGACGCCGAGCAGCCGGGCCAGCTCCTCCGGGAGCACCACCTCGCCGTCGGCGCCGACGCAGCGGCCCTGCCGCAGCTTCAGGTTGCCGCACAGCTGCTCGGCCGAGCGCAGCTCGGCGCTCTGCCGCCGGGGGCCGGCCGGGTCGACCAGGTCGCCGGGGACCCGCAGGCCGCCGGCGCGCCCGTCGACCGGCGCGTCGACGAGGGCGGACATGTGCCGCAGCGTGTCCTCGGGCCGGTCGCCGCTCGACACGGTGCCGCGCACGCGCAGGGTCCGCTCGGCGACGGTGGCCGCCGCGACCCGCGCCCGCACGGCGTTCTCTGCGGCGGTGTCGGCGGCCCGGGCCGCGATCCCGGCCGCGACGGCGGTCACCGCGGCCAGGGCCAGCATCACCAGCGCCTGCACCCGCCGCGCCCGCAGCGCCCCGAACACCAGCCCCCACATCGGCATGACCCTAGCGTCAGCCGAGCACGGCCACCAGGAACTCCGATGCCGCGGTGAAGGGGCGGAGGTCCCACGTCGACAGGAGCAGGTCCTCACGCAGCCCGGCGGCGGCAGCGTCGGCGCGGAAGTCGTCGAAGGCGTAGCCGCGCCCGGCGCCGAAGCCGACCACGACCCGCCCGCCCTCGCCCAGGTGGGCCTTGAACCGGCGCAGGATCTCGACCCGGGTCGAGGGGGCGACGAAGGCGATGACGTTGCCGGCGCAGACGACGGCGTGGAAGCCGGCCACCGGCAGCTCCAGCTGGGCGAGGTCGCCGACGAGCCAGGTGGGGCCCGGGTGGTCCTGCTCGGCGACGGCGACGAGCTCGGGGTCGAGGTCGACGCCGACCACCTCGTGCCCGGCCGCGTGCAGGAACGCCCCGACCCGCCCGGTGCCGCTGCCGGCGTCGAGGATCCGCGCGCCGCGGGGCACCATGGCGTCGATGAGCCGGGCCTCCCCCGCCAGGTCGGCCCCGCCGGCGGCGAGGTCGCGGAAGCGCTGGACGTACCAGCCGACGTGCCCCGGCTCCTCGGCCTTGCGCCGCAGCCACGCGTTCTCGTCCTCGGCCACACAGGCCCCCTCTCGTGAAACTTGCGGTGCAAACCTATCCAAATGCTCAATCGGGCCGCCCGCCGGCCGATCGGCAACTCATGCGCTCCGAACTCGACGACGGGGTGGTCGGCGCTGATGCCCTGCAGGGGATCGTGTGGCAGGTGTGGACCGCGTACCTGGGCGGGACGCCACCCGCCGGTCCGCCGCCCGCCGATGCGTACGCCGGGCCGTTCGACGTGACGGCCGGCGTGTCGATCGCGGGCGCCTGGAACGGGCACGTGCTCCTGCGCTGCCGGGGAGCTCATGAACATCATCGCCGGCAACGTGAAGAGCCTTCTGCCGCAGCCGTCGGTCGTGGCGCTGCCCCAGGTGGTGCTCGGCGAGGCCGACGTGGTCGGCCCGGGCAGCACCGCCTCGTGCGAGCTGCGGACCGCGTTCGAGCAGTGGCCGGTACACCTGTCGGTGCTGGAGGTGCCGGCTAGCCGAGCAGGCTGACGACGTCCACGACGCCGTCGACGCGCTCGACCCGCCGCACGAAGGACGGGATCGCCGCCTCGCGCCGGACCGCGCCCAGCAGCGTCACCACGCCGTCGGCCACCTCCACCTCGACCCCGGACCGCGAGCACAGCCCGGCGACCTCGCGGCGGATCTCCTCGTCGCTGCGCAGGAACACCTTGAGCAGGTCGCGGCGGGTCACCAGGCCGACGAGGCGACCGGCGCCGTCGACGACCGGCAGGCGCCTGAGCCCGGCCGACTCCATGATCCGCGCCGCCGTGGGCAGCGGGGCGGTGCCCGCGACGGTGATGGCCGGCGCGCTCATGAGCTCGCCCGCCACGGTGGCGTGGGCCTTGCCGGAGCCGGCGTGCTCGATCCGGGGCAGCAGGTCGGCGGAGGACACCACCCCCACCACGCGATCGGCGGCATCGACCACCGGGACCGCGTTGACGCCGTGCGCCTCCAGCAGGTCGACGATCGCCTTGAACGGCGTGTCCGGGGTCACCGACACCGCGCCGAAGGTCATGACATCCGCGACATTCCACCGGCTCATTCCGGGCCTCCTTCGCATCTGCCCCGACCGTAGGCGGGGCGTGGAGCCGGGTCGTAGGGCCGAAGGACCCGTCCGTGGGGTACCATGGCCGCGTGATGCTGGGTTATCGCGCGTTTACCGTGGCTCCGGGTGGAGCCGGCGGCCGCTTGCGCTGACCTAGTACACCCGGAGCCAGCAAGGGCAGAGACGTCGGAGTCTCTGCCCTTCGTCGTGTCAGACGGCGGGCTGGTGTGACCGGGCCCGCCTCCCATTTCAGCGGTGAGGACCCAAGGCATGGAAACCAGCAACCTGCGCGTCACCGGATACCGCCCGCTGTTCTCGCCGCGGGAGCTCGTCGCCGAGCTGCCCATGGACGACGAGCGCGCCGCGGTCGTGCAGCGCGGCCGCGACGACGTGCACCGCATCGTGACCGGCGCCGACGACCGGCTCCTCGTGGTCGTCGGGCCGTGCTCGGTCCACGACCCGGTGGCGGCGGTGGACTACGCGCAGCGCCTGGCCGCCGCGGCCGGCCGGCTGTCGGCCGACCTAGCCGTGGTGATGCGGGTGTACTTCGAGAAGCCCCGCACCACCGTCGGCTGGAAGGGCCTCATCAACGACCCCGGGCTGGACGAGACCTTCGACGTGCCGCGGGGGCTGCGCCTGGCCCGGCGGCTGCTGCTCGACGTGCTCGGGCTCGGCCTGCCCGTCGGGTGCGAGTTCCTCGAGCCGACCAGCCCGCAGTACATCGCCGACGCCGTGTCATGGGGCGCGATCGGCGCCCGGACGCCGGAGAGCCAGGTGCACCGCCAGCTCGCCTCGGGCCTGTCGATGCCGGTCGGGTTCAAGAACGGCACCGACGGCGACGTGCAGGTGGCGATCGACGGATGCCGTACCGCCGCGAGCCGCCACGTGTTCTTCGGCGTGGACGAGGACGGCCGGGCCGCGGTCGTCTCCACCGCCGGCAACCCCGACTGCCACATCATCCTGCGCGGCGCCCGGACCGGCCCGAACTACGGCCCCGGCGACGTCGCCGACGCGCTCGCCCGCCTGGAGAAGGCGCAGATGCCGCGCCGGCTCGTGGTCGACGCGAGCCACGGCAACAGCGGCAAGGACCACGTGCGCCAGGCCGTCGTGGTCCGCGAGGTCGCCGAGCAGGTGGCGGCCGGCCAGGAGGGTATCGCCGGGGTCATGCTGGAGAGCTTCCTCGCCGCCGGGCGGCAGGACCTCGGGGGCGAGCTGACCTACGGCCAGAGCGTCACGGACGCGTGCATGTCCTGGGACACGACCGAGGCGCTGCTGGACGACCTGGCCGCCGCCGTGCGCGCCCGCCGCGGCTGAGCGGTTCAGGCGAAGACCGGTGGCTGTCCGGTCGCCTCGAGCACGGACAGCCACAGGTCGCCGTCGGGGTCGACCAGGTTGCGGGAGCTGATGGCCAGGGCGATCGGCACGTGCACGAACCGGCCCCGCCAGCGGCCGACGACCATCTCGGTGCGCCCCGCCATCGCGGCGTGCGCGGCGGCGTGGGCCAGGCGGATGCAGTACACGCTGTCGTACGGGTCGGCCGGAACGCTGCGGATGGTGTAGCTCGGGTCGATGTACTTGAGGTTCGCCTCGACCCCGGCGGCGGCGAAGTGCTCGGCGATGCGCCCCCGCAGGTAGCGCCCGAAGTCCTCCAGCCGTACGTTGCCGGACGCGTCGCGGCCGTTCGCGGTGAGGTACTCCTGTCCCGCCCCCTCCGCGACGACCACCATCGCGTGCCCGCGGTCCACGACCCGCCGGCGCAGGTGCTCGAGGAACCCGCCGGGCCCGTCGAGCGCGAACGGCACCTCGGGGATGAGCACGTAGTCGGCGTCGTTGTTGGCCAGCGCCGCATAGCAGGCGATGAAGCCCGAGTGCCGGCCCATGAGCTGGACCAGCCCGATGCCGTTGGGGAACGCGGTCGCCTCGACGTGCGCGGCGCGGATCGCCTCCGTCGCCTTGCCGAAGGCCGTCTGGAAGCCGAACGAGCGCTCGATGTACGGGATGTCGTTGTCGATGGTCTTGGGCACCCCGACGACGGCGATGCGCAGGCCCCGCTCCGCGACCGTCTCGGCGATGCGCAGCGCGCCGCGCATCGAGCCGTCACCGCCGATGACGAACAGCACGTTGATGCTGAGCTGCTCCAGGCAGTCCACGATCTCGTCCGGGTCCTGGTTGCCCCGCGACGTGCCGAGAATGGTGCCGCCGTACTCGTTGATGCCGGCCACCGCGTCGGGGTCCAGGTCCACGACGGGCCGGCCGTAGCGGGCGGTCATCCCCTGGTACCCGTTGCGGAACCCCACGATCCGGCGCACGCCGTAGTGGTTCGTCAGCTCCAGCACCAGCGCCCGGATGACGTCGTTGAGGCCCGGGCACAGCCCGCCGCACGTGACGATGCCGACCCGCGTCTTGGACGGGTCGAAGTAGATCTTCGAGCGCGGGCCGCCGGGCTCGAACCCGGGCAGCTCCGCCACCGGCACGCCGCGCGCGGCGACCAGCGCGACGGTGTCCTCCAGCAGCACCCGGTCGGCCTCGTCCACGTAATGCCACGTCGTGCCCTGGCGGCGCAGCAGGGCCGAGAGCGGCGAGTCGATCCGCCCCTCGCCGAGCCGGGCGATCTCGAGCCGGGCGCGTTCGTCGACCATGCGCACCATCGTCCGCCCGCGGCATTTCGCGCCGGTTAATCGGTTGAGGCGGCCGGCGGTGGCGCGCCAAGCTGAGGGTATGCGGGTCACCTTCATCCGGTTCCCCGACCACCAGCGGGCGCACGTCGTCGTCGAGCGCGACGACGGCGTCGTCTACCGGCTCGACTCCGGCCCGGCCGGCCCGGAGACGCCGCACGACCTCGTGCACTACACGGTCGAGGACGCCCTCGCGGTGCCCGACGGCATCTGGGGCGCGATCGCCGGCGGCGTGGTCTTCCACAGCATGCACCACGTCGCGGGCCGGCGGCCGCCGCACGCGGCCGAGCGCTCCAAGGACATGATCCGCGAGCACCGCGACCGGCTGCAGCGCGCCGAGCTCCTCGGCGGGCTGTGCGAGCGCGCCGCCGCGCTGCCCGATGCCGAGCTGCCCCGGTTCGCCGCGCGCGAGCCCAACATGGCGCTGACCGTCGAGCAGCTGCGCACCGCGGCTCGGGCGCTGCACCGGGCCGCCGCGGCCTGGGCGGAGCTGGGCGTCGGGGAGGAGCTGCGCCTGGAGTGGCCGGGCTGGCGCCGGCTCACAGCAGCGGCGACGCCTGAGCGGACGCAACGACCGGGACGATCTCGAAGTCGACCAGGTCGCTCCAGCGCGCGACCCAGGTCATGAGCAGGGTCAGGTCGTCGCACTCCATCAGCTGGTAGCAGCGGCCGAAGTCGGCCGTGACCCAGCTGTCGACGTACCGCAGGCCCTCCGGGATCATCCGGCCCTGCTCGCGGGCCCGCTCGTACACCGGCCGCGCCTGTCCGCCGCGGAACGTCTCGACCACCATGAACAGCATGTGCTCACGGTAGCGACCGGGTCCCGGACGACCACCCCACCGGCGTCGTCCGGGACCCGGGCGTCCTCATGCGGGCAGGTTCCAGCGCTGGTTCGCGCCCGCGAAACAGGTCCAGATCTGCAGCCGCGCGCCGTCGGCCGTCGAGTTGTCGGTGACGTCGAGGCACTTGCCGAGCGCCCGCAGCGTCCCGTCCGCGTTCGCCGTCCAGGTCTGCGCGGCCGAGCCGTTGCAGTCGTACAGCTGCACCTTCGTCCCGTCCGTCGCGGTCGCGCCGGTCACGTCGAGGCACTTGCCCAGGGCGCGGAGGGTGCCGTCGGTGCCGACCGTCCACTGCTGGGCGCCGGTGCCGTTGCAGGTGTACAGCTGCACCGCCGTGCCGTTGGCCGAGCCCCCGCCGGCGACGTCGACGCACTTGCCGCCGAGCCCGGTGATCTGGCCCGTCCGGGTCGGCGTCGACGCGCCCGCCTTCCACGTGAACGTCGCCGACGTCTTGGCCGGCAGGCTGTACGTGAAGTGCTGGCCGCTCCAGTTGACGGTCACCGCCTGGGTGCTGCCGGTGTTGTTGTACGCGATGAGCGCGCGGGTCCCGTCCGGGTTGAGGTACGCGATGTTCGGCACGCTCGCGTTCGCCGTGGAGTCCACCCGCGAGGCGCCGGGCCGGACGAACTTGGTGAGGTGGCCCATCGTGTAGTACTCGATGGTGTAGTCGACCTGCCCGGAGCGCGAGTCTCCGTTGTGGACGGTGATCAGGCCCGTGCAGGTACCGCAGCCGCCGTAGTGCGGGCCCATGTTCTGGTCCACGGCCAGGCTCCACTTGGTGAAACTCTTGGACCAGTTCCGGCCGTAGTCGATCATGTTGAGCATGTCTTCCTGCTGCTGGTTCGCGATCCAGGTGCCGCCGGAGTGCTCGGTGCTGTAGGCGTTGACCGCCGGGTACTGGTTGTGCACCGACGTCTGCTTGGTGACGTCGCCGCCGTAGCCGTGCCAGGCGATGCCGCCGAACAGGGAGTCGTTGCGGATCGCGGCGTCGTTGACGGACTGGGCGGCGTAGGAGTCGTACACGTCCCAGTTCCAGTCGTGCACCAGCACCCTGGTGGACAGCCCGGCCGCATGGAAGGCGGGCAGCAGGTTCGAGCCGACGAAGAAGTCCAGGCCGTTGGCGTTCCAGCTCATCGACGGGTACCCGGCGCAGCAGGTGGGCTCGTTCTGCGGGGTCACGAAGTCGACCTTGACGCCCTGGGCCTGGTACGCCTGGACGTACTTCACGAAGTACTGGGCGTAGGCCGCGTAGTACTGCGACTGCAGCCAGCCGCCGTTGAGGCTGCCGCTGTCCTTCATCCAGCCCGGCGCCGTCCACGGGCTCGCCATGGTCGTGAGCTGCGGGTTGAGCTGCTGGGCCTGCTTGGTGAGCGGCAGTACGTCGGCGAGGTCGTGGGCGATGCTGAAGTTGGCGAGACCCGGGTCGGTCTGGCCGGCCGGGCGGTCGTCGTAGGAGTACCCGCTGCGGGCCAGGTCGGAGGCGCCCATCGGGTTGCGCAGGAAGCTCAGCCCGATGCCGTTGACCGGGTCGAAGAGCTTCTGCATGACGGCGGTGCGGGTGCTCGCGGACAGCGCGCCGGAGCTGTTCATGAGCCAGGCCGCGGTGTCGGTGAACGAGGCGCCGCCGCCGGTGAAGGTCTGGTACTTGGTGGCGTCGTTGACGGTGATGTTCTGACCGCTGCCGCCGGTACCACTGGAAAAACTGATCGCGGACTGCTGGGCGAGACCGCGGGTGACGGTGCGGCCACCGGCGTCGCTGGTGGTCGTGAGCCAGACGTTGACGGACTCGCCGGCGGCGAGCGCGCTGGGCGCGGCGATGAAACCGGCCACGCCGACGGTCACCGCCGCGAGCGCGGCGATCCCGTAGCGAAACCTGATGCGGGGGCGGTGCATTGCGGCCTCCTCGGCCAGTGTGAAGGCGGTGCGGACGCCGACGGCGATGTAACGGAATGAAACGTCCTGTAACATCGCTGGGCATCAGCAAACCGCTGCGGGGATTGACTGTCAAGAGTCCTTATAGAAAGAGGCGCGCCGATGGCGGGGCATCGACGGGTGACGGTGCGCGACATCGCGGCCGAGACGGGCATGTCGATCGCGACCGTGTCGCGCGCGCTGAACGACCACCACGCGGTCACGCCCGCGACCCGGGCGCTGGTGCACGAGGCGGCCGAGCGGCTGCGGGCCCGCATCGGGGTGAGCGGCCGGTCCAAGGGCGGGGCCGTCTTCGTGCGCTGCCCGTACGTGCTCACCGACTACTTCGGCCTGATCGTCTCCTCGATCGCCGAGACGCTGACCCTGCACGGCCGCCAGCTCGTGCTCACCGCGGGCGAGGCGGGCCAGCGCACCCCGCTGCTGGCCGACCTCGACGGGCGCGAGGGGGTCACCGGCGTCATCGTGATCCTGCCCCCGGAGCCCGGCGACGACCTCGTGGAGCTGCAGCGGCGCCGGATGCCGTTCGTGGTCGTCGACCCGCGCACCACCCTCCCCCGCGACATCGTCTCGGTCTCGGCCGCGCACTTCGCCGGCGCCCGGCGCCTCACCGGCCACCTGGTCGAGCTCGGCCACCGCCGCATCGGCGTGATCGGCGGCCCGACCGAGTGGCTGGCCAGCGACGCCCGCCTGGCCGGGCACAACGCGGCCCTCGCCGACGTCGGGGTACTGCCCGCCGCGGAGCTGCTGCGCAGCGTCGAGCCGACCACCGGGCGCGGCCACCGCGCCGCCGGCGAGCTGCTCGACCAGCCGGCGCGCCCGACCGCGCTGGTCTGCTTCAACGACAAGGCCGCGGTCGGCGCGCTGCGGGCCGCCGCCGAACGTGGCCTGCGCGTGCCGGAGGATTTGTCAATCACCGGTTTCGATGACCTCGACCTGGCCCAGGCGACCGGCCTGACCACGGTACGCCAGCCGCTGCAGGAGATGGGCCGCATGGCCGTGTCGCTGCTCGTCCGGCTGCTGGAGCAGCACGAGCTCGACGCCCTGCACGTCGAGCTGGCCACCGAGCTCGTGGTGCGCTCCTCGACCGCCCCGCCGCCGCCCGTGTGACGGGTGCGATCCTGGTGGTTATGACCCCGCGCATCTGGTTCGTCCTGCAGCACCGTCCCGGCCCGGCCGCCACCCCCGGCGTCCGCATCACCGACCAGCCGGGCTTCCAGGAGCACCTGGCGTTTCTCAACCGGCGGGCGGAGGACGGCACGTTAGTCGCGGCCGGACCGTTCGACGACACGGACGGCGCGGTGGACGAGGGCATGACGGTACTGGCCGCGCCGACCCTCGAGGACGCGCGGCGCCTCGCCGAGTCCGACGACGAGGCGGTGCGCTCGGGCCTGCTCGCCGTGACCGTCCGCACGTGGACGGTCGTCATGACCCCCGGCGTCGCGGAGGACTGAGCTGGTGCTGTTCGTCCACCGGTCGCACTACGAAGGGCCGTGGAGCAAGCACATCCGGCGGCTGCCCGACCGTACGGTGCTGGACTGGTTCCGCCGCGGCTGGGACACCCGTCAACGGCGGCGTCGCGCGACTGTCCGGTGCCCGGGCGAGCCGCCGTAGATGTCGAGGGGGTTCGGGTGGAGCGCAGCTCCCCCGGCGCGAGCGAAGCGAGCTAGGAACTCAGCTCGTTCGCGGCGGCCTTGCGCGCCGGGTTGGCGCTGCCCCGGCTCGCGTCCGGGTGGACGCGGTTGGTCAGCAGGACCAGGATCACGCGGCGGTGCGGGTCCAGGACCATCGACGTGCCCGTGAAGCCCGTGTGGCCGAAGGCGCCGCGGCCCGCCAGGCGGCCCATGTACCAGCTCTGGTCGATGTCGAAGCCGAGCCCGTGCGCCGCCGCGGCGCCGAAGCGCGTGTTCTGGTTCGTCCGCAGCCGCTCCACTGTGGACGATTTGAGCAGCGGGCCGCCGCCGTCGAGCAGGGCCCTTCCGAACCGGGCCATGTCGGCCGCGGTCGAGAAGATGCCCGCGTGGCCGGCCACGCCGCCCAGTCCGGCCGCGGCGGGGTCGTGGACGGTACCGCGGATCCCGCCCTCCGTCGCGGCGATGCGGTGCAGCAGCGAGGGCGGCGGGAGGTACCCGGTGTCGGCCAGGCCCAGGGGTGCCGCGATCTCGCGCCGCACGAGCGTGTCGAGGTGCTCGCCGTGCAGGCCGGTGACGATCGCGCCCAGGGCGATGAAGTTCTGGTCGGCGTACAGGAAACCGGACCCGGGCGCGGCGACCGGCGGCTGCCCGAGCACCGACGCGAGGCGCTCGTCCGGGGTGTCGCCGGACAGCGGCGTGTCCTTCGACAGGCCCGAGGTGTGGGTGAACAGCATGCGGACCGTGATCCCGGGCTTGGCCTCGAAGAACGGCACATACCGCGACACCGGCGCGTCGAGGTCGAGCTGCCCGCGCTCGACCAGCCGCAGGGCGAGCACGGCGGTGAACGTCTTGGTCAGCGAGGCCAGGTCGTAGAGGGTGCCGGGGTCGGCCGGGACCCGGTCGGCGGCGGGCAGCTCGGTCTTGTCCGCCGCGTACCGCACCGCGTCGCCGACCGCGAAGTGCGCGGCGACGCGGCCGTCGAGCGCGGCGAAGGCGACGGCGCCGGGGTACAGCGGGTGCTGCGGGTTCTCCGGCGTGGTGCTCAGGTAGCGGCCGACCACGGCGCGCAGCCCGGCCTCGTAGCGGGTCACCGGCGGGGTGGCCCAGGACTCGGGCGTCCCGACCGGGATCGACCACGCCGAGGTGCCGGCCGAGGGTGCGGCCCCGGCCGGCGCGTGGACGGTCCTCGGCGGCGCGTCGCACGCCGCGGTCACGGATGCGGCGCTCAGCAGCAGCAGGCCGCGCCGGGTCAGCCTCACTCGGGCGAGCGGACGGCCTCGTACACGGCCGCCATGTCGTCCTCGCCGAACCCGCGGGCGACCGCCTCGTCGAGCAGGCCGCGGGCCGCGTCCACCACCGAGGAGTCGACGCCGACCGCCGCGGCGAGCTCGCCGACGAGCCGGGCGTCCTTGGCCGCGCCCTCCGCCGGGAACGCCACCGGGTAGTCGCGCCGCTGCATGAGGGGGACCTTGAACTGCGCGTACGGCAGGTCGAGGGCCCCGCCGGCGACCAGCGGCAGGAAGTCGACGCCGATCGCGTCGGCCAGGGCGGCGCTCTGCGCGAGGGCGGCGGTCGCGGTCACCACCCAGCTGTTGACGACGAGCTTGGTGCGGCTGCCCCGGCCCGCCTCGCCCAGCCAGGTGACCTTCGCGGCGATGGGGCCGGCCAGCTCCTCGACCCGGCCCCGGACGTCCTCGGGCCCGGAGGCGAGCACATGCAGCTTTCCCTGCTCGGCCGGGCCGCGGGTGCCCAGCACGGGCGCGTCGACGTACACCAGGCCCAGCTCGTCGGCGAGCCCGGCCAGGTGGTCGGCGCCGTCCGCCCCGACGGTGCTCAGCTGCAGCCACAGGGTGCCCGGGGCCAGCCCGGGGGCCGCGGCCCGCATGACCTCGGCGACCGAGGCGTCGTCGAAGAGCATGGTCACCACCGGGTCGGCCCCCGCGACGGCGTCGGCCGGGCTGTCGGCCACTATCGCGCCGTCGGCCGCGAGGGGCTCGGCGTGGGTGCGGGTGCGGTTCCACACCCGCACCTCGCGCCCGGCCCTGAGCCAGTTGCGGGCGACGGCCGCGCCCATGATCCCGGTGCCCAGTACTGCCAGTGTCATGCCCTCGATCGTGCCACGGGGTCCGCGGCTCAGGTGACGTGACCGCAGACGCACGCCTGCGAGATGCTGCGCAGCATCGGGCGTGTCGGCACGGTCTTCAGCCCGGAACCGATCACCACGACCGTGGTGCCGTCCACGAGCGAGGGGATGATGCCCAGCTCGTTGTCCACGTAGTCGTTCATCGTGTGGGAGTCCCGGAAGGTGAGGTAGACGGCCTGCGCCACCCGGTGCGGAATCATCTCGCCGTCCGCCAGGTGGCAGTCGTACTCCCCGAACGCCGTCACGTTCGCGCGGTATTTCGCGTCGATGTTGGCCGGGTCGGTGACCCACTCCCCCTTCGGGCAGTCCGGGTCCTTGGCGAACACGGGCTGGACCTGCGACTTGACCACGTCGAGGGTGAGCTTGCCGGCCGCCGCGGTCGTCTGCACCGGCGCGGCCGAACTCTGCGCGGGGGCGGCGGGGCTCGGCGCGGGGGCCGCGGTGTTCTTCGGGGAGGAGCAGGCCGCGAGCAGCAGCAGGGCGGCGGCCGTGGCCGAAACGGTGAGGGTTCGCATGCCGCTCAAGGTAGAAATCGGCCCGGATCCCGGGCATCAGTGTCAGCACGTATTCCCCTGATACGTCGGGTGCCCGACGATACGGTGGTGCGCACAGCCCTGCGGAGTCTGGCGGCGGCCGCGGCCGTCGCCGTCGCGGTGCTGGGCCGAGACGCCTTCGGCGCGTGGGAGCTGGCCTGCTTCGTGGCCACCGGCGTGCTGCACACCGAGGCCGGCCAGCGCATGTGGCGGGAGCGGCCGGACTCGCGGATGGGCCCGCTCATGCTCGCCGCCGGGCTGTGCTGGCTCGCCGACGGGGCGGGGCGGATCGCGCTGCCGGGGCTGTTCCGCGACGACCTGATGCTGGGGATGGTGTACCAGCCGCTGGTGCTGCACTGCGCGCTGGTCATCCCGATCGGCCGGCTGCGCGGACGGCTGGACCGGGCCACCGCCCTGGCCGGCTACCTGTTCTGGCCGGCCGCGCTCCTGGCGTGGTGGCTGACGCCCGGGCACCCGCCGGGGACCGCCGGCCTGCTGCAGCTGCGGGCCGCGACCTACCCGGCCGTGGGCGTGTTCCTGCTGCTCTTCCTGTTCCATCGGTACCGTGCGGCAACCCCGCTGTACCGTGCCGCCTACACCCCGTTCTGGATCGCCAACCTGGGCAACGTCGCCGCGACCGCGCTGGTCAGCGCCGACTGGTACGTCGGCGGCTCCGTCCCCGAGATCGTCTACTACGCCGGCAGCGCCGCGATCCCGGTCGGCGCCTGGCTCAGCCTCGCCCGCAGCCGGCCGCCCCCGCCGGCGATCCGCTCGCTCGTCGCCGCCCTCGGCGCCGAGCAGCCCGCCCCGGCCGCCCTGCGCGACGCGCTGCGCACCTCCCTCGGCGACCCCAGCCTGGAGGTGCTCGCCCTCGACGAGGTCGCCGCGCACGCCCGGGACCACCCGGACACGGTCGTGACCCCGCTGCGGGCCGGCGGCCGCGCGGTCGGCGCCCTCGCCCACGACCCGGCGCTGGCCGCCGCGCCCGACGTGCTGCACGCGGTGCTGCGCATGGCCGCGCTGGTTCTGGACAACCGGCTGCGCCTCGACGAGGTCCAGCGCTCCCGGCGCCGGATCGTCGAGGCCGCGGACGCCGAGCGGCGCCGCATCGAGCGCAACATCCACGACGGGGTACAGCAGCGGCTCATCGCCGCGTCGCTGCTGCTGCGCCGCGCCCAGCGGGCCGCCGGGACGACCTCGCCGCTGCTCGGCCAGGGCCTGGCCGAGCTGGACACCGCGGTGGCGGAGCTGCGCGAGATCGCGCGGGGCATGAACCCGCCGGCGCTGGTCCTGCACGGCCTCGCCGGGGCCCTGGAGAGCATCGCGGAGCGGTCGGCGGTGGCGGTGCGCGTCGACGACCGGGCCGGCGGCGCGGCGCTGAGCGACGAGACGGCCGTGACCGCGTACTACGTGGCCCTGGAGGCGGTGACGAACGCCGAGAAGCACGGCGGCGCCGACGAGCTGGAGCTGCGGCTCACCACCGCGGACCAGGAGCTCGTCGTGCTCGTGCGCGACACCGGGGCGGGCGGCGCCGCGTTCGTGCCCGGCGGCGGCCTGGAGGGGCTGCGCGACCGGGTCGAGGCGTGCGGGGGCCACCTGCTGCTGGACAGTCCGCCCGGCGGCGGCACCAGGTTGACCGCCAGACTGCCGCTGACCCCCGAGGAGCCGCTGTGACCGACCGGATCGTGCTCGCGGACGACTCCCTGCTGCTGCGCGCCGGGCTGGAGCGGCTGCTCGCGGCCGAGGGCTTCGAGATCGCCGGCTCGGCCGGCGACGCGGACGAGCTGCTGCGCTGCGTCGCGAAGGAGCGCCCCGACGCCGTCATCGTCGACATCCGCATGCCGCCGACCTTCACCGACGAGGGGCTGCGGGCCGCGCTGCGCCTGCGCCGCGAGGAGCCGGGGCTGGCGATCCTGCTGCTGTCGCAGTACATCGAGACCCGCGACGTGGTCACGATCCTCGAGCAGGGCGAGGCCGGGGTCGGGTACCTCCTCAAGGACCGCATCACCGACATCGACCGCTTCCTGGCCGACGTGCGCCGGGTCCTCGCGGGCGGCACGGCGATCGACCCGCTCGTCGTGGAGCGGGTCATGCGCCGCCCGCGCCGCCGCGCCGACGAGGGCATCGGCGCCCTGTCCGAGCGCGAGCGTGAGATCCTCGCCCTGATGGCCGAGGGACTGTCCAATGTGGCCGTCTCCGAGCGGCTGTTCCTGGCCGAGCGCACCGTCGAGGCGCACATCCGCAGCATCTTCCTGAAGCTCGGGCTGCCCGCGCTACCGGACACCAACCGCCGCGTGCTCGCCGTCCTGTCGCTGCTGCGCGCCTGAGCCGCGCTCCGGGCGCCGCCCCCCGAAGCTGGCCAGCGCCGCCTCCAGCAGCGGCAGGGCGTGCAGCACCTGGCGGGTGCGGATCAGGGCGTCCCAGACGCGCTCGAACTTCTTCCAGGCCCCCGCGTACGCCAGGTGCCGCAGCCGGTCGCCGGCCCGCCCGTGGCTCGCGGCGCCCCGCCAGAGCGCGCCCCAGCGGTAGAAGTCCTTGTACGCGCGCCAGTACCCGTCCTCCAGCTGCCGGGCGGTCATCCCGCGCGGCTCGTAGACGACGTGGCGGGTGTCGTACAACTCCCAGTCGCGGTGCGCGATGCGCCCCTCGGCCTCGATCCGGCGGAACAGCCCGGTGCCCGGGTACGGCGTCATGATGTGGAAGGTCGCGGTCTCGATCCCCTGCGCGACCGCCCACTCCACCGTCCGGTCGAACACGTCGGGCCCGTCCTCGTCCATGCCGAACACGAAGCTCGCGTTCACCATCGCCCCGGCGTCGTGGATGCGCCGGGCCACGGCCGCGTAGTCGCGCCCGATGTTCTGCCGCTTGCGCTGGGCCGCGAGGTTGGCCGCGTTCACCGACTCGAACCCGACGAACAGGCTGCGCAGCCCGGCGCCGGCCGCCGCCTCGAGCAGGTCCGGCGCGAGCACGGCGTCGACCGTGGAGGCCGCCTGGAACACCCGGCCCATCCCCCGCATCCCCTCGAACAGCGCCAGCGCGAAGCGGCGGTTGCCGAACAGGTGGTCGTCGAGGAAGTACAGGTGGCGGCCGGGCAGCCGGTCGATCTCGGCCAGCGCCGCGTCGACGGCCTGGGTGTAGAACGACTTGCCGCCCCCGAAGAAGGCGTCCTTGTAGCAGAAGTCGCAGTGGTGCGGGCAGCCGCGCGACACCACGATCGAGTTGGGCACCAGATAGCGATGCCGCTGGATCAGGTCGCGCCGGATCGGCGGCAGGCGCTCGAGCGTGCGTTGCTTCGAGGTGTACCGCGGCAGCGGCGCCCGGCGCCGCAGGTCGGCCAGGAACACGGGCCACGTGTCCTCGCCCGGCCCGAGGAATACCGCGTCGGCGTGCGCGGCCGCCTCGTCGGGCAGCGAGGTGACGTGCAGCCCGCCGAGGGCGACGAAGACCCCGCGGGCCCGGTACCAGTCCGCGAGCTCGTAGGAACGGCGCGCCGAGGTGATGTACACCTGGATCACGACGAGGTCGGGAAGCCGGTCCCCGCCGGCCGGGTCGAAGCGTTCGACGTGCTCGTCGACGATCCGCACTTCGTCGTCGTCGGGCAGGTACGCCGCGAGGGTGGCCAGCCCCAGCGGCGGGAAGAGGGAGTACTTGATCGGGCGGAACAGCGGACTCGTGGCCTCGGTGAGCGCCGGCAGAATCATCAGGACCCGCATGCCCCCGACGCTAGGACGAGTTTCGGCGCATGCGGTGGCGGATGTGTGTGCATTCAGAAAGCGAGATCGACCCAGACGGCCGCGTGGTCGCTCGCGCCGTGCCTGGCCGCCGTCAGCTCCGGGTAGATGCCCCACAGCTTCGGCGGCTTCTTGTTCTCCGGGCTGCCCCACAGGCCCTTGCGGAACACGCCGCCGCCGGTCACCTTCGCCGCCAGCCCGGGCGAGAGCAGGATGTAGTCGAGCCGGTTGGAGATGGTGCAGGACTGGAACGTGCCGGGCCGCTCCTGGCCGCTGTCCTTCGGGTCGAACAGCCCGCCGAAGGCGTCGAGGTCGTAGCAGCTGACCAGCGGCGAGCCGGCGTCGAGCAGCGGCTCCAGGGTCGGGTGGTGCTTGGGGTCGTGGCGGTCCGGGCCCTTGTTGAAGTCGCCGAGGACCGCGACGTACTCGGCGCCGTCGGCGCGCAGCCGGTCGTAGAGGGCGCGGACCTCGGCGCTCTGCCGCGAGCGCAGCGGGTCCGGGTCGCCGGACGCGAACGACTGGCTCTTGAGGTGGTTCAGCAGCAGGTAGAGGTCCTCGCCGCCGGGCAGCCGCAGCTTGTACAGCGGGCAGTCCCGGCTGAACAGCCGCTTGCCGGCCACCGCCGGGTCGGGCACGTCGACGTGGCTGCGCACCCAGTCGATGCCGACGTCCGCGGTGCACAGCAGCCCGACGTCGATGCCGCGGGGGTCGTTGCCGTCGACGAGCATCGCGTGCTCGTACCGCCGGCCCAGCAGCTCGTCGTTGAACCGCACGAGCGCGGGCCGGTTCTCGGCCTCGACGAGGCAGAGCACGTCGGCGGCGAGGTCACCGATCACGCGGGCGGTCATCCGGGTGCCGGTCTCGTCGACGGGCTCGGTGATGAGCTCGACCCAGCCGGTCCAGTCACCGCGGCCGGCCGCCACGATGTGCGGCTCCCGGTCGGCGGGCGCGGCGAGGAAGTCGCCGCGGTTCTCGCGCAGCAGGGCCCATGCGGTGTCGAACTGCCGCGGGTTGAGCCGCCGCCCGTCGCGGGTCTGCACGAGCACGCCCAGCGTCACCAGGGCGTCGAGCAGCGCCGCCTTGTCTTCCGGGGTGTACTCGTCGTGCGCCGCGATCCGGTTGAAGGCTTCGAAGGCCGCGAGTGCCGGCTGGCCGGTCTCGCGCACGGTGTTGTCCATCGCCTTGGCCCGGGCGAAGAGATTCTCCACGTTGAACGTAGCGAGCCGCATGTCACGCAACGTAGCAGCCGCCCACACAACGTCAGGTCGGCTGGGCGACAAGCCGAGCTCGTCGTCCACGCCGCCGGTCGTACGCGGCCGGCCGCTATCCCCCGCCCGGCGCCAGGTGCCGGTTGTGCTGCTGGGTGGAGAACTCCAGGACCTCGATCATGCCGGCCAGCACGGTGTCGTCGTAGCGCTGGAGGAACGCGTTGCCCTCCTCGACGACCGGGCCGTAGATCTCGTACACCGACCGCAGGGCGAGCGGGGTCGGGCGCACCGTCACCCGCCGGCGGTCGCCCGCGTCCCGCTCGCGGGTCACGTACCCGGCGCGCTCCAGCCGGTCGATCGCCGTGGTCACCCCGCCGGTCGTCATGCCGGCCGCGACCGCCAGCTCGCCCGGCGACAGCGGCCCCGCCTCCGGGCCGAACAGCAGCTCCAGGCAGCGCATGTCGGTGCGGTTGAGGCCCAGCCGGTCCGCCGCGCGCTGGTCGAGTGCGTCGACCGCCCGCTGGTACTCCTGCATCGCCCGCCCGAACGCGGCGATCAGTTCCGAACTCACCCTTGCGATCCTACCGGATCACTCGTACGCTAAGTAACTAGAAATTCTAGCGACTAGATCAGCGAGGTAACCTGACGTGAAGGTCATCATCATCGGGGCGGGCACCGGCGGCATGTGCCTGGCCCACGGGCTGCGGCGGGCCGGGGTCGACGTGGCCGTGTACGAGCGCGACCGCACCCGCGCCAGCGGCCTCCACGGATACCGGGTCGGCATCGACCCGCACGGATCGCGCGCGCTCAAGGCCTGCCTGCCGCCCGAGTTGTACCGCACGTTCGTCGCCACCTGCGCCAAGGCCCCCGAGCGCTTCATGTTCCTCGACGAGCGCCTGCGCCCGACGCTAACCCTCACGCTGCGTGAGACCACCGACGACGTGAACGACGAGAAGTCCGTGAGCCGCATGACCCTGCGCCAGGTGCTCTTCACCGGGATGGAGGACGTGCTGCATTTCGACAAGACCTTTGTCCGGTACCAGCACGAGCCCGACGGCCGCGTCACCGCCCACTTCGCCGACGGCACCAGCGACACCGGCGACGTGCTCGTCGGGGCCGACGGGGTGCACTCCCCGGTGCGCCGGCAGCGGCTGCCGCACGCCCGGCTCGAGGACGCGGGGATCATCGCGGTGGCCGCGAAGGTACCGACGACGCCCGAAGCTCTTTCGCTCATGCCCGGAGGGCTCTTTCCGGGCATCGGCATGGTGCTGGCGCCGCGCGGCATGGCGTGCATCCTGCATTCGATGGAGTTCCCCTGGACCGCCGACGGGCGGCCCAAGTCGGGGATCGGCGGCAGCGACCAGGAGCTGCTCGCGGCGTGGCCCGGGCTGCTGTTCGACAACACGCGGGACTACCTGAACTGGGGGTTCTGGGCGTCGACGGACAAGTACCCGGCCGACGTCATGCAGCGCTCCGGCGCCGACCTGGCCCGGCTCGTCACCGCGATGACGCCACGCTGGGACCCGCGGCTGCACCGGCTCTTCGCCCTCACGGACGCGAGCACCTGCTTCCCGATCACCATCCGCACGTCGGTGCGCGTCGAGCCCTGGCCCACCGACAACGTGACCCTGCTCGGCGACGCGATCCACACCATGACGCCGGGCCAGGGCGTGGGCGCGAACACCGCCCTGCGCGACGCGCACAACCTGGTGCGGGCCCTGACCGGCGGCCGCCCGCTCCTCGACGCGGTGCGGGACTACGAGCGGGAGATGATCGAGTACGGCTTCAAGGCCGTCGAGGCCTCCAAGAAGCAGACGGGCGGCGACCAGCTCGTGCACCGACCGGTCGTGGGCCGCGTGGCCCTGGCCGCGCAGCGCACCTTCCTGCGCGCGACGGACCGCATTCCGGCCCTGAAGCGCCGCTTCGAAGCCGAGCTGTACGAGGTGCGCGGCTGAGACCTACTCCGTCACGGACGTGATGCCGATGACCCGGGTGAGCGCCGCGTGCAACTGCAGCAGCTCGTCGAGCGGCATCCCGAGCCGCTCGAACACCGCCGGCGGGATCTTCTGCGCCTCGGCCCGCAGCGCCCGCCCCGTCTCGGTGAGCGTGACCTCGAGCAGCCGCTCGTCGTGCTCGGCCCGCCGCCGGTGGATCAGTCCGCCGGCCTCGAGCCGCTTGAGCAGGGGCGAGAGCGTGCCCGGGTCGAGCTGCAGGAGCCGGCTCAGGTCCTTGACCGAGAGCGTGGCGTGCTGCCACAGGGCGAGCATCACCAGGTACTGCGGGTGCGTCAGCCCCATCGGCTCCAGCAACGGCCGGTAGAGCGCAATGACGTTGCGCGACGCCACGGCGAGCGCGAAACAGACCTGATGCTCCAGCGCGAGCGGATCGGGCACCCCTGCGTCCTCGGTCACCACGGCAGCCCTTCCTCTCGACGCTGTCGGCTGCCATACTAGCGGTACGCCAACAATTGGTACACCAACCATTGGACCGCAAAGGAGTGCCGCTCATGTTCGGTCTGCTGCGCCGCGACCGTGCCGCCGGGAAGAAGGACCGCGTGGGCAACTTCTTCTTCCAGATCTTCGGGCCGCCGACGGTGGAGGGCGCCATGCAGGGGTGGAGCCCGCAGGCGCGGGACCAGTACCGGCAGATGCGCGAGAACCAGCGCCGAGCCGCCGCCGCGAGGCGGGCCGCCGAGGATTCGGATCGCTGAGGTCTTCGCTCGCCGGTTGCGCCTTTCGCCCCCCCGCGCGGTGCGGTCTTGATGCACCGGCCCTCACAGCGCACCCATTTTCCGCACCGGCGCGCAGGTCTCGTCTCCATTCCACGACGCCGCCCAGCTCCGCATCTGCGCGAGCGAGACGCCACCCCGGCCCTATCTCACGAGGCCACCCAGTCCGGCATCCGCCCGGGCGCGACGGCGCCGCGGTCTCCACGACGCCGCCCTACTCCGACATCGACTCCCACATCGGCGCGGTCATGATGCGCCGGCCTGCACGATGCCGCCCTGTTTCCACGGCTCGCATGTCCCAGCCGGGATCAGCGCAACCGCCGCCGGGCAGCCTCCTGCAGCAACGCCAGCCGAATCGCCCCGACAGCCACGACCGCCAGCGCCGTCCGCCACACCGCAACCCCGAACTCCATGGTCGTGACATGCCCGGCCCCGTACCGCCCGGCCACCCCATCGAGCCCCGGCATACTGACGATGAGCGTGAGAATCGCGACCCCCGCCAGCGCCGGCGCAACCCAGACCGCCCGCGGCCGCTCGAACGTGGCCCAAGCCCCGCCCACGACCACGAACGTGGCCGTAATGATCAGCATCGCCATCGCCACGGTAACCGGCCGATGCCCGTCGAGCCGGCTGGCCCCGTTGAGCACCCACCCGCTCCACTCGTCACCGCCCCGCTGCAGCAGCGTCGCGTTGCCGAAGTTCGTCTCCACGATGACCGCGTTGTCCTCCCGAGCCCACGGCAACGCCAGCGCGAGCAGCGCCCCGATCGCCCCGGCGAGCGCCACGATCCGGCTGCCGAGCCCGGCCGTGGTCGGCCCCGGCGGCGGCGTAACCTCGCCCGGCCCAACCCCGGCGTCCTGCGGTGAATTCATGCCCGTAGACCGTAGTGGTCGCGCACCGGCCAAGTCACGGCCCCGGCCGATGGTCGTCGAAACGCTTCCCGCCCCCGCCCCGACGGTTTTCGGCACTCGGTCACGCCATTTCCCCGCAACGACGGCTTATCCGGCGATTGACTACCGTCGAGTGCCGCCGCGAGAGGCGTTCGTCGCCCGGTAGTGGTCCAACGCCTCACTTCTCCGCCGCAACGGGCTCTCAGCGCCCGATTGCCGCTGAGACGGTTCACTTCCTCACCGCGCCGTGTTGTCGCCGCCCAACCCTCCACTCCCCCACCGCGACAGATTCTCAGCGCCCGGTCACCGCCCAACGCTTCACTTCCCCGCCGCGACTTGTTCCCAGCGCCCGGTCACCGCCCAACGCTTCACTTCCCCGCCGCGACTTGTTCCCAGCGCCCAGTCACCGCCCAACGCTTCACTTCCCCGCCGCGACTTGTTCCCAGCGCCCAGTCACCGCCCAACGCTCCACTCCCCCCGCCGCAGCAGGTTCTCAGCGCCCTGTCGCCGCCGAGACGGCTCATTTCCCCGGTGCGACAGGTTTTCGGCGCCCGGTCGCCTGCCGATAGCCCGGATGGACCCCCGGCACCAATCCCTGCTGGTCCGCGATCCTCTGCAGCAGCCCCGTCAGCTGCGCGCGCTCGTCCGGATCGAGCGCGGTGAGCAGCTCGTCGTCGTGTTCGGTGGCGATCGATCGCATATCCATCATGACCTGCTCCCCGTCGACGGTCAGATAGAGCTCGTGATGCCGCCGGTCGGTGGCACCGGTGCGCCGCTCGACGAGGCCTTTGTGCCCGAGGTTGTCGATGAGCACCACCACGCGGCTGGGCACCACGCCGAGGTCGACGGCGACCGACTGCTGGCTGCGCCCGGGCTGCCCGTTGATCATCCGCAGCAGTCCGACCTCGGCCGGTGAGAGCCCGAGCCGCTGCACCCGGTCTGCGAATCGTTCCGAGGCGTGTGCGCCGACCTGCGCCAGCAGGAAGGCCGCCCCTCGTGGCCTCCTGGGTTGCCCGCCGTCCGTCATGCCGCTATGGTACACCACAACGAACGATTCACTCCACTGAACTATTCAGCCTTGAGAAGGGAGTGGTCCGATGTCGTTCACCAGCCATCCCGACCTGGCCGGCAAGGTCGCCCTCGTCACCGGCGGGTCGCGCGGAATCGGCGCCGCCACATGCCGGGCACTCGCCACCAACGGGGTTCGCGTCGCCGTCAACGGGCGTGACCCCGCCGCGGTCGAGAGCCTCGTCGGCGAGATAGCCGCGGCCGGCGGGACGGCGCTGGCCGTGCCCGGCGACGCCACCGACGGCGCGGTCGTGCACCGCATCCGCGAAGAGGTCGAGCGCGCGCTCGGCCCGGTCGACATCCTGGCCCCGTTCGTCGGCGGGCAGGGCCGCCCGGTGCCCACGCACGAGCTCGGCGCCGAGCAGTGGCGCGCCACCGTCGAGGCCGACCTGACCTCGGTCTTCCTCGCCGTCAGCGAGGTCCTGCCCGGCATGATCGAGCGGCGCACCGGCACGATCGTCACGATGTCCTCCACCGCCGGCCGCATGCCCGGCCTTGCGAGCGCCGCCTACGCCGCGGCCAAGGCGGGCGTGGTCATGTTCAGCAAGCACCTGGCCGCCGAGGTCGGCCGGCACGGCATCCGGGTCAACTGCCTTGCGCCGTCGGCCGTGCTCAACAGCCGCATGCGGCAGCACATGACCGACGAGCAGCTCGACGAGCTCGCCACCCACTTCCCGCTGGGCCGCATCGGCCGCCCGGAGGACGTCGCCGAGGCCGTGCTCTACCTCGCCTCCGACGCCGCCTCCTGGATCACCGGCGCCACGCTCGACCTCACCGGCGGCCGGGTGATCGTATGAGTGCCACGGCAGGCACGGCCGAGCGGCGGCGGGTCCAGGGCGGGCCGCACCTCGGGGCGCTGGCGATCGTGTTCGCGGCGCTGTTCCTCGTCGGGCTGGTCCTGAGCACGATGCTGGCGGGCGGCAAGCCGTACCCGTCGCCGTTCGGGGACGGGGCGGGCATCGTGGCGTACTTCCGCGACAACCCGGACGCGGTGCGGATCGGCGGGGCCTTCCAGTTCGGGGCGGCCATCCCCCTCGCCATCTACGCGGCGACCGCGAGCGCACGGCTGCACCAGCTCGGCATCCGGGTGCCCGGCCCGACGATCGCGCTGGCCGGCGGGCTGCTCGCCGCGGGGTTCCTGGCGCTGTCGGGCGTGATCGGCTGGGTGCTGTCGCGGCCCGAGGTGCACGAGGACCCGGCGCTCGTCCGGGCGCTGCAACTGCTGAACTTCGGCGCCGGCGGCGTCGCCCACGTCGTGCCGCTGGGGCTGTTGCTGGCCGGCGTCGCGGTGCCGGGGCTGCTGGCCCGGCTGCTGCCGAGGTGGCTGGCCTGGGCGGGGCTGGCGATCGCGGCCGTCGCGGAGCTGTCGACGCTGGCGCTGCTGGTGGACGGGGCCGCCTACCTGCTGCCGGTCGCGCGCTTCACCGCCATCGCCTGGCTCATCGCCGCCGGGTTCCTGCTGCCACGGCAGAGGGGGCGATCCGAGACGTAGAACGGCCGGCGGGAGACGATCGCGGAGATCGGCACCGGCTACGAGGTTGGGTCGGGCAAAGTCTCGGCTGGCCGTGGACTTGTCCAAGCTCCACGGCCGGCTGAGAGATTCCGTGGTCGCGCTTCCGCTGGGGCCGGGTGGTGGGTCGCCGAACGGATGCATGCGTGGATGAACGTCCCCGGCAAGCTACGCCGCCACGCCGACCCGCGCGCCGCGGTTTGGTGGCCCGCAGAAGCCCGCAGTTTTGGTGGCCCGCAGAAGCCCGCGGTTTGGTGGCCCGCAGAAGCCCGCAGTTTTGGTGGCCCGTAGAAGCCCCGAGGGAGATAGCCGTTGCCGAGTCGCGGTGTCCGGGCCTGCTGTCACGGCTGGAGCTCCCGCCGGCCGGGGATCAGGGTCAGCCGGCGCGCGGGTCAGGGGTGGAGGCCCCGTTGCCGCGCCGCAGCCTCCGGGCCCCCGCTGTTCCCGCTGTTCCCGCTGTTCCCGCTGTTCCCGCTGTTCCCGCAGAAGGGTGCGATCCGGGCTCAACCGGCGCGTAGAAGGCGAGGACCAGGCCGTCACGGCTGACGCTCGTGCGAGCCGAGGATCAGCCTGCGCACAGGTCGCGGGGTGGAAGACCCCGTTTGCGACGCCGCAGCCTCCGGCCCCTGCTGTTCCCGCTGAAGGGCGCGATCCGGGATCAAGCGGCGTGCAGGAGCGAGGAGCAGGCCACCACGGCTGACGCTCGTGCGAGCTGGGGATGAATCAGCCAGCGCACAGGAGCGAAGGGTCGTAGACGTTGCCGAGGCCGGTCTGAGGAGTTGGGCTGGGCGGGGCCTCCGGCGCGGCGAAGCAGGAACGCGGGTGAAGCTGTGCGCGTCCGGGGGTCAGCCCGCCCGTAGGAGTGGGGGGTAGAGGGCCGTTGCCGGGCCGCGTTTGAAGAGTTGGGCCGGGCGGCCTCGGTCGCCTGTTGTTGAGCGGCCCGTTGGTACCACGAAGCCGGGAGTCGATGTGGCCTTGCGGTGGAAGTTGCGCGGGTCCAGCCGGGCCGACCAGACGGCCTCGTAGACCTGGCGCAGCTCGGCGATGGTGAACTCCGGGGGGCAGAAGGCGGCGGCCAGCGGGGAGTACTCGAGCTTCGCCCGCGCCCGCTCCACGCCGTCGCGCAGGATGCGCTCGTGGTCGAAGGCCAGGGGCGGGACCTCCGCTACCGGGAGCCATACGGCCTCGGCGGCGTCGCTGCCCGCGGTCGGCGTCGGGGCCTCCGGGAGCAGGGCCAGGTAGGCGACGGTCACCACCCGGGCTCGCGGGTCGCGGCCGGGCGCGCCGTACGTGGCCAGCTGCTCCAGGTGGGCCGCCGGGTGGTGCACCCCCGTCTCCTCCGAAAGTTCGCGTATTGCCGCGTCGGTCAGGTCCTCGTCGTCCAGCACGAAGCCGCCCGGCAGGGCGTAGGCGCCCTCGTGCGGGGGGATGGCGCGGCGGATGAGCAGGACGCACAGCGCGTCCGCGCGGACCGTGAGCATGACCAGGTCGACCGTTACGGCAAAAGGCATGTATTTATCACCACATTGACGAGAAACTGCTCGGACTTATATCGTCGTCATGACGATAACCGAGGGGAAGGTCGCCATGGCGGATGTGACACGGCGGTTGTTTCTGCGGCACCTGCGCGGGGCGCCCACCAGCTGGGTGCGGCACCACGTCAAGGGCAAGGTGCGCCACGAAGGGGTCGGGCAGTCGTTCTGGTACCGGCCGTTGAACGCCGTGCTCTCCGAGGTGCCCGTCGACGACCGGGAGCTGCCGCTGCTGTTCCACGCGCGCACGAGTGACTTCGCCGACGTCACGGTGCAGGCGACCGTCACGTACCGGATCAGTGCCCCGGCCACCGCGGCCGAGCGGCTCGACTTCTCCGTGGACCCCAAGGCGGGGCAGTGGCGGGCGCAGCCGCTCGACCAGGTTGCCACGCTGCTGGCCGAGCTCGCGCAGCAGCCGGCGCTCGACCTGCTCGCGCGGCTGCCGCTGACCGAGGCGCTCACCGCCGGCATCGCGCCGGTGCGGGAGGCGGTCTCGGCGGCGCTCGGCAGCGATCCGCGGCTCACCGACACCGGGGTCAGCGTGGTGTCCGCGCGGGTCGTCGCGATCCGGCCGGAGCCCGATCTCGAGCGGGCGCTGCAGACGCCGACCCGGGAGGCGGTACAGCAGGAGGCCGACCGGGCCACGTACGCGCGCCGGGCGCGGGCCGTCGAGCAGGAGCGGGCCATCGCCGAGAACGAGCTGCAGAGCAAGATCGAGCTCGCGCGGCGGGAGCAGCAGCTCGTCGAGCAGCACGGCGCGAACACGCAGCGGCAGGCCGAGCTCGACGCGGCCGCGGCGCTCGTGGCGGCGCAGGCGGAGGCGGACCGGGCCAAGGTCGCGGCCGTCGCCGAGGCCGAGCGGGCCCGGCTCGCGGCGGAGGCCGAGGCGGAGCGGGCGCGGGTCGCCGCGGCGGCCGAGGCGGAGGCGGACCGGCTGCGCAGCCTGGCGCGTGCCGACGGGGTGCGGGCGGTCGGGCTGGCCGAGGGCGAGGCCGAGGCGGCGCGGCTCGCGGCGTACCGGGATCTGCCGCCCGCGGTGCTGCAGGCGCTGGCCCTTCGCGAGCTCGCCGGGCAGCTGCCGGAGATCGGGCAGCTCACGGTCACGCCCGATGTGGTCACCGGGCTGCTGAACCGGCTGGGGAAGTAGCGCATGAGCACGCTCGCGCCCCGGGCCGTCGTCGTGTCGCGGCGCAGCGAGCTCGACGAGCTGCTCGCCCGGCACGGCACCCGCGCCGCCGCCGACTACTACCTGCGCCAGCGCGGGCGGGACCTCGACGAGGTGGCGCGGCGGCACGCGGCGCTGCAGGCCGCGCTCACCACGGTGGGCGCGGCCGTCCCGGCCGACTGGCGCCGCGGCCACATCGACCGGGAGGACCTGCCGCGGTTCCTGTTCGGGCCCGAGGACGTCGTGATCGCGGTGGGGCAGGACGGGCTGGTGGCGAACGTGGCCAAGTACCTCGACGGCCAGCCCGTGATCGGGGTCGATCCGGAGCCCGGCCGCAATCCCGGGGTACTGGTGCGGCACGAGGCAAGCTCGCTCGGCCGGGCGCTGCGGAGCCGGGCCACGCAGGAGCGCACCATGGTGTCGGCCCGGCTCGACGACGGGCAGGAGCTGCTGGGCCTGAACGAGGTGTACTTCGGGCACGTCGGCCACCAGTCCGCGCGGTACACCATCACAACTCCGGACGGGCAGGGCGAACGCCAGTCGTCGTCGGGCGTGGTGGTCGGCACCGGCACCGGCGCCACCGGCTGGTGCTCGTCGATCGCGCTGGAGCGCGCCGACCCGCCCGAGCTGCCCGAGCCCCAGGCGGCCGAGGTGTGCTGGTTCGTGCGCGAGGCCTGGCCGTCCCCGGCCACCGGCGCGACGCTCACCGCCGGGCGCCTCACCCGCGACGAGCGGCTGGAGCTGGCCTGCGAGGGCGAGCGGCTCGTGGTGTTCGCCGACGGGCTGGAGGCGGACCGGCTCGAGCTGGCGTGGGGGCAGCGGGTGAGCATCGGTGTAGCGCAGCGGCGGCTGAACCTGGTCGTGTGAAACGCTAAGGAGCGTGAGAACGTACCCGCTGGGCAAGCGCACCGTCCACCGCGTCGGGTTCGGCGCCATGCAGCTGCCGGGCCGCGGCGCCTTCGGGCCGCCCCGGGACCGCGCCGAGGCCCTCGCGGTGGTGCGCCGGGCCGTCGACCTGGGCGTCGACCACATCGACACCGCCCAGTACTACGGCCCCGACGTCGCCAACGAGGTCCTCCGCAGCGCCCTGCACCCGTTCCCGGAGCGGCTCGCCCTGGTCAGCAAGGTCGGGGCGCGGCGGGACGCGAAGGGCGCGTGGCTGCCGGCCGACCGGCCGGAGGAGCTGCGCGCCGGCGTGCTGGAGAACCTGCGCTCCCTGGGCGTCGAGCGGCTGGCCGCGGTGAACCTGCGGCTGCACGCGAAGGGCGATCCGGCGGTACTGGACGAGCAGCTCGACGCCATGATCGCCCTTCGCGACGAGGGGCTGATCGAGGGCATCGGGATGAGCAACGTCGACGAGGAGCAGCTGCGCCAGGGCCTCGGCCGGACCGAGATCGTCTGCGTGCAGAACCCGTTCAACCTCGTCGACCAGCAGTCGCGGCCGGTACTGGAGCTGTGTACCGAGCGCGGGATCGCCTTCGTGCCGTTCTTCCCGCTCGGCGCCGCCTTCGGCCGCGAGCGGGTGCTCGGCCACCCGCAGGTCAAGGCGGTCGCGGCGCGCCTGGACGCCACCCCGGCGCAGGTCGCGCTCGCGTGGGTGCTCGCCGTGGCGCCGAACACGCTGCTCATCCCCGGCACCGCGTCGCTGGAGCACCTGGAGGAGAACATGGCGGCCGGACACCTGAAGCTCGACGAGCAGGCGCGGGCCGCGCTGGGCGTCACGGGTACACCCGCGTGAAACGACGGAAGGTCGGGAACCTTCTCGCGCTCGCGGTGCTGAGCTATCTGAGCCAGGCCGCGATGCACCCCTACGAACTGGCCAAGACGCTGCGCAGCCACGGCGACGAGCGCAGCATCAAGTTCAACCACGGCTCGCTGTACATGGTGGTGCAGCAGCTGGCCAAGGCCGGCTTCGTGGCCGAGCAGGAGGTCAACCGCGAGGGCGCGCGCCCCGAGCGCACCGTGTACCAGATCACCGACGCCGGCCGCGCCGAGCTGCACGACTGGCTGCGCGAGCTGGTCGGGGAGCCCCAGCACGAGTACCCGGCGTTCGTCTCGGCCCTGTCGATGGTCTCGGCCCTCACCCCGAACGAGGTCATCCCGCTGCTGCGGGCCCGGCTGGACGGGCTCGCGACGCAGCGCGCGGAGACGAGCCGGCAGATCGAGCAGTCCGAGGCCGAGGGGGTGCCCGCATTGTTCCTGATCGAGGAGGTGTACCGCCTGCGCCTGCTCGACGCCGAGATCGCCTTCGTGCACGAGTTCCTCGCCCGGATCAACGAGTGGGGCCCGATGTGGGCCGGCGCGCACGGCGTGGAGTTCAAGCCCGAATAGTTGACACTGACTAGTCGCTCCTGGATAGTTGGTACCAACCAATCTAGGAGCGGGGGTTCGTCATGCGGGCGATCGTCATCGGTGGCGGCATCGGAGGACCGGTTGCGGCCATGGCGCTGCAGAAGGCCGGCATCGAGGCGACGGTCTACGAGGCGTACGACGGGACGGCGACCGGCGTCGGCGGTGCGCTCGGCCTCGCGCCGAACGGGCGGCAGGCGCTCGCGGCGATCGGCGCCGACGCGGCGGTGGCCGCGGCCGGGCGGCCGATGCGCGCGATGGTCATGCAGAGCTGGACAGGCAAGCGCCTGGCCGAGTTCGCCGCCCCCGAGCGGCTGCCCGAGCAGCTGCTGATCTGGCGCTCCGACCTGTACCGCGCCCTCTACACCGAGGCCGGGCGGCGCGGGATCCGCATCGAGCACGGCAAGCGCCTGGTCTCGCTGCAGGACGCGACCGCCACGTTCGCCGACGGCAGCACGGCGGCCGGGGACATCCTCATCGGCGCCGACGGCATCCGCTCCACCGTGCGGGCCGCCATCGACCCCGGGGCGCCGTCGCCGCGGTACGCCGGGCTGCTCGGCTTCGGCGCACGGTGCCCGGGCGACGGGCTGGCCCCGACCGGCCCGAAGATGCACATGGTCTTCGGCAAGCGGGCGTTCTTCGGGTACCAGATCGAGCCCGACGAGGCCGGCTGGTTCGCGAACCTTCCGCACCCGGCGCCGATGAGCGCCGCGGAGGCCCGCTCAACCCCGGCCGAGGAGTGGCTGCGCCGCATCGCCGAGCTCTTCCGCGACGACCGCACCCCCGCCGTGGAGATGGTCCGCCGCACGCGCCCGGAGGATCTCGTCATCACCGGCGGGCTGGAGGACATGCCGAGCGTTCCCGTGTGGCACCGGGGCCGGGTGGTACTGGTCGGCGACGCCGCCCACGCCACGTCCCCGAGCTCGGGCCAGGGCGTGTCGCTGGCCATCGAGAGCGCGGTACAGCTGGCCCGGTGCCTGCGCGACCTGCCCGTCGAGCGCGCCTTCGCCACCTACGAGCAGCTGCGCCGGGCGCGCGTCGAGCGGATCATCAAGATGGCCGCGCGCACCAACGCCGACAAGGCGGCCGGCCCGATCGCCCGCGTCCTGCGCGACCTGATCATGCCCGTGGCGATGAAGGCGTTCGGCGATCCGGAGAAGTTCGCCTGGCAGTTCGACCACCCGATCGACTTCGACGCGCCCGTCGTGCCGGGCGAACGGATGATGTCGCGCAGCACCGGCTGACAGGGGGCGGGTGCGGTTCAGTGAGCGTTGCCCGCGCACCGATGACGGCGGCCCCGCCGGGACGCACCGTAGTGATCATGTTACGGAAGACATGGTTCGGCGTCGCCCCCGTCGCCGGGCTGCCCGCGGCGCAGGTCGTGAACGGCCCCGACCTGTCGTTCGAGTCGCAGTCGGCGGATCTGCGGTACCTCGACACGTACGGCCACGGCACGCACATGGCCGGCATCATCGTCGGCAACGACACCGCGACCGGCACCGTCGGGCTGGCCCCGAAGGCCAAGCTCACCTCGGTGAAGGTCGGCACTGCGGCACCGGCAGCATCGAGGACGCCCGCGGCGGCAGCCACGTGGTGCGCGACAACGTCACCCTGAGCGGTGAGGCCACGGTCTGGGGCCCGCTGTCGAGCGCGACCTGGGCGCCGAAGAGCGCGTCGCTGGACGCCTGGAGCGGCGGGCTCTGGATGGGCTACCGCCTGGCCGGCGACGGCTGGACCGGGAAGTCGTGGGCCTCGAAGACGTGGGCCGCGGCGTCGTGGACGGGCTCCCCGTGGGGCGGCGCGTCGACATGGAGCGACCCGGACTGGTCCGGCCACTACTGGTCCGGCCACTACTGGTCGGGGCACTACTGGTCGAACGGCACGTGGTCCGGGCACTACTGGTCCAGCGACGACTGGTCCACGGCGTCCTGGAACTGAGCCGGTGCCGGGTGGTTCGCGGTGGCGTTTCCGATAAGTCGGGCGCTCCGCGCCGCGACTTATCTCATTTATCGCCTGACGACCTATAAATCCGACATGTCGTGGCGCGGAGCGCCCGACATGTCGGGACCAGGCCACAGCATGCCGGGCCAAGAGCGCAGGGCCACGCGCGGTGGCGCGAAGCACCCGACATGCCGGGACCAGGCCACAGCATGCCCGGCCAAGAGCGCAGAACCGCCGACCGCGGTGCGACGGTTGCCCGTCAGCGCAGCACCGTGTAGTAGAGGTGCGTCACCCCGGTACCGGCGACGATCTCCGGGTCGGACAGCCGCACCGGCGCCGAAGCCACGTCCGCGAACCACGGGATGCCCTTCCCCAGCAGTACCGGCGCCAGCGACACCCGGATCTCGTCGAGCAGCCCCAGCTCGAGGCACTGCCGGGCGATCGACGCGCTCGCCACCCCCACCCACCTCGACGGGCCCGCGAGCTCCTTCGCCGCCGCGATCGCGGACTCGACCGAGCCGGTGAAGGTGAACGGGGAGCCGGGCGCGGCCGGGCGGTGCGACACCACCACGACCGGCACGCCCATCGGATGGGACCCGTCCCAGCCGTTGGTGTAGTCGAAGAGGCGCCGGCCGCAGACCAGTGCGCCGACGTTCTCGATGCCGGTGCGCAGGTGGCGGGCGCTCGCCTCGGACGTCTGGAAGGCGAAGCCCGGCGAGCCCGGGGCGGGTACGGCGACGGGGCCGTTGGAGAACCAGCCGAAGAGCTCCTCGCATCCGTCCTGCGGGTCCGCGATGAAGCCGTCGAGGGACATCGTCATGTCGGCGATCACTGTGTTCGTCATGCCCGTGTAACGCCGGCGCCGCACCGGACTCATCGGCGTGCCGAAAGAATTATGTCGGGCAGGTCGCGCACGGAGTCCAGGACGTGGGTCGCGCCCGCCGCGTGCAGGGCCTCGGCGTCGTGGGCGCCGGTCAGCACGCCGGTGACGATGCGGGCGCCCGCGCGCAGGCCGCACTGCACGTCGTACGTCGTGTCCCCCGCCGTCGCCACCGCGCGCACGTCGTCGAGGCCGAGGCGCATGACGGCCGTGAGCACGAGGTCCGGGTACGGGCGGCCGCGGCCCGCCTCGGCCGGTACCAGCGTGAGGTCGGCGATGTCCTGCCACCCGAGCGCGGCGAGGATGCGGCCGGCCGTGGCGCGCGAGAAGCCGGTGGTGAGCGCGACCTTCACGCCCGCGGTGCGCAGCCGCTCGATGACGTCGGCGGCGCCGGGGATCGGGGCGCAGTGGCCCTCGGCGACCAGCTCACCGTAGGCGCGCTCGAACGCCGCGTTGCCGGCCTGGGCGCGGGCCTCGTCGCCGCCGAGCAGGTGCCGGAAGACGCTGATCTTCGACTCGCCCATGGTGGCGCGCACGTGGGCGAGCATGTCGGCGTAGACCGGGTCGCCGGGGTGTACGCCCTGCTCCCCGATGGCCGCGGTGAAGGCGCGCTCGACGAGCCCGCCGTCCTGCACGGTGGTGCCGGCCATGTCCAGCACCACGAGGTCGACGGCTACCACGACAGCTCCTCGGCGGTCTGCTCGGCGATGGCGGGGGAACAGGTCATGCCGCGCCCGCCCGGCCCGGTCACGAGCCAGACCCCGGGCGCGACGGCCGAGCGGAAGGCGACGGCGGCCGGGTCGAGGCACTGCGCGTACACGCCGTTCCAGCGCCGCTCGATGCGCGGCAGCGCCCGGCCCAGCAGCGCGGACGCGACCTCGGTCAGGTGGTCGTAGGGCGCCTCGACCTCGTCGAACGGGAACGGCTCGGCGTACGCGTGGGTGTCGCCGATGGTGAGCCCGCCGTCGAGGCGCTGCACCATGAGCAGCTGCATCTTGTGCTCGGCGGCGACCGGCGGCTGCGGCTGGGCCGCGAGTGGCGCCGGGTCGTAGGCCGGGTAGTACCGGAAGCTGTCGGCGTCCGCGACGGACGTGGTCAGCGGCTCCCCCAGCGGCGCCGTCTGCGCCATCTGCAGCCACACGCGCCGGACCGGTACCGCCGCCGCAAGCTCCCGCACCAGCCCGCCCAGCGCCGCCCCGGTGGCCAGGACCACGTGGTCGGCGCCGTGTACCGCGCCGGTGTCGTCGCGCACCGACCCCTCGGCGACGGCGCGCACCTCGCGCCCGGGCAGCCACGTGTAGCGGCCGGTCGGGGCCAGGGCGGCCCGCAGCGCCGGCAGCGCCACGCGGGATTCGACGGCACCGTCGCGGGCGCAGTGCAGCGCCCCGAGGAAGTCCCCGCGCAGCGCCGGATTCAGCAGTTGTACCTCACGAGCCTCGACCAGCCGCCACCCGCGCCCGGCCGCGTCGGGAGCGGCCGCGGCCGCCGCGGCGACCGCCCACTCGGCCTCGGTGCGGATCAGGGTCAGGGAGCCGTTGGCGCGGAAGCCGACCCCGGGCACCTCGGCGCCGATCTGCTCCCACAGCGTGCGGGCGCGCTGCGCGGTCGCCAGCTCGGCCCCACCGGCGCGCCCGGAGACCCAGACGAGCCCGAAGTTGCGCACCGACGCGCCGCGGGCCTCGGCCTCGCGCTCCAGCTGCACCACCTCGTGGCCGCGGCGTACCGCGTGCCACGCGTGCATGGTCCCGAGCACGCCCCCGCCGACGATCACGATTCGCACGCGTGGAGCATGCACAGTGCGGATGAACGCACCGAGAAGGCGAGCCGAAGAGGCGGGGCGAATGCACGAACTGGTCAGCGGTACCGTCGCGAAGGGTTTCGAGCCGGTCGCCGAGGTCTTCGGCGAACTGCTCGGGTCCGGCGCGGAGACGGGCGCCTCGGTCGCCGCCTACGCCGGCGGCGCGCTCGTCGTGGACCTGTGGGGCGGCTGGGCCGACGCCGCCCGCACCCGGCCGTGGCGGGCCGACACCCTGGCCACGGTGTTCTCGGCCGGCAAGCCGGTCGCGGCCCTGGCCGTGCTCGCGCGCGTCGCCGACGGCCGGATCGGGCTCGACGAGCCGGTCGCGACGTACTGGCCGGCGTTCCGGCACGAGCGCGGCACCGTCCGCCACGCCCTGGCGCACCAGCTCGGCCTGCCCGCGGTCGCCGAGCCGCTCGACGCCGCGGCGGGCCTGGACTGGCCGCGGTTCACGGCCGCGATCGCCGCCTCGCCGCTGGAGTGGGAGCCGGGCACGGCGGTGGGCGAGCACGCGCTGACGTACGGCAACATTCTCGGCGCCATCCTGCGCGGCGCGACCGGGGAGACGGTCGGCGACGTGGTCCGCGGCCTCGGCCACGACGTGCACTTCGGGGTGCCGGCGACCGACCGGGCCCGCTGCGCCGAGCTGGAGCACGCCCCGGGCTGGGCCGAGGAGTCGGTGCACGGCCACGGCGAGCTGTGGGCCCGCGCGCTGGGCAACCCGGCCGGACTGCTCGACCCCGCGGTGCTCAACGGCGACGCCTGGCGCGGCGGCGAGCTGCCGGCCGTGAACCTGCACGCGACCGCGCGCGGGCTGGCCGGGCTGTACCAGGCCCTCCCCCGGCTGCTGCCCGCGGACCTGCTGGCCGAGGCGCTCGCGCCGCAGGCGCAGGGCGTGGACCGGCTGCTCGAGGAGGACGCGGTCTGGACCCTGGGCTTCCGCCGCGACGAGGCGTGGATCGGCATGGGCGGCATCGGCGGCTCGTCGGCGGGCGGGTACCTCGCCGAGCCGGACGGGTACCGGATGGCCTACGTGACGCGGCACCTGGCCGGGCATGATCGCAGCAACGCGCTCTACGACGCGGTCGAGGCCCGACTACCTTAGAACGACGGCGTACGATGCGTCAGTCCATGGGGAGGATTGACGCAGATGACCAGGAAACGGGTGCTCGCCGGGACCGCGATCGTCGTCGTGCTGCTCGGCGGGGCCGCCGCGGCCGCCGGCATCTACGCCGGTGGCGTCGCCGTGCCCGGCCTGCCGGAGCCGGGCGGGTCGACCGAGATCCTCTACGCCGACGGCACGCTCATGGCCCGCACCGGCAAGGACGACCAGGTGCCGATCGACACCGCGCGGCTGCCGGGGTACGTGGCCGACGCCGTCATCGCCGCCGAGGACCCCGGCTTCCGCGGCGGGCACTGGTTCGGGCGGCCGACGCGCATCAGCGTGCAGTACACCCGCAAGGTGCTCGACGACCCGAACCTCGGCGGGGCCCGGCTGCAGGTGATCGCGGGCAAGATCGAGGACCGCCTCGGCCGCGACGCCATCCTCGACCGGTACCTCAACACGATGTACTTCGGCCGCCTCGCCTACGGTATCGAGGCGGCCGCGCAGGCCTTCTACGACAAGCCGGCCGCGACCCTGTCGCCGGGCGAGGCGGTCGTGCTCGCCGCGCAGCTGGACGCGCCCGGCAACGGCGCCTACGACCCGACCATGCACGCCGACGCGGCCCGCAAGCGGTTCGACGAGATCCGCAAGCAGATGACCGGCGGCGGGGCCGGCGTGGTCTTCCCCGAGGGCACCACCCGCACCGCCGAGGACGCGACGAAGCGGCACGACGCGCTGCGCCCGGCCGGCAGCGAGGGGTTCATCCGGCAGCGGGTCATGGTGGAGTACGACGCGCTCAAACTGCCCGCCGCGGGCGCCCGGATCTCGACCACCATCGACCGGAAGCTGCAGGGCTCGCTGCTCGGCGCGGTCGGCGCGGCGATGGACGGCCAGCCCGCCAACGTGCAGGCCGGGGCGGTGGCGGTACAGCCGCTGACCGGGCGTGTCCTGGCCTACTACGGCGGCAAGGACGGCGCCCTGGTCGACTACGCCGGGGCCCATCCGCCGGGCAACGTGTTCGCCCCGATCACGGTGGCCGCGGCGCTGAAGGCCGGCATCTCGCTGCAGTCGAAGTGGCAGGCGCCGGCGGAGATGGACTACCCGGGCTCGGGCCGCACCGCCAAGGGCGGCAACCCGGTGCGCGACGTGCACCGCTGCCCGGGCGGCAAGCCGTCGTGCACGCTGCTGGACGCCCAGCGCGACGGGCTGCGCGTGCCGCTGTTCGGGGTGGCCGAGAAGACCGGCCCGGCGGCCGTGCTCGACATGGCCCGGGCGGCCGGGGCCGGCACCATGTGGTCCGCGGTGGACGGCAAGGCCGAGGCGGTCGCGCTCGACCGCCCCGGCAACGAGCTGTTCCCGAAGTGGTTCGGCCCGGAGATGGCCTTCGGGCAGTACCCGATGGCGCTCACCGACCAGGCCAACGTCATGGCGACGTTCGCCGCGGACGGGCGCCGGGCCCACCCGCACCTCATCGCGTCGGTGACCCAGGGCAGCCGTACCACCTACCGCGCCCCGGAGACCGCGGACACGGGCGTCGACCAGGCCATCGCGCGCAACGTGGCCTGGGCGCTCACCCAGCAGCCGGCCGGGCGCCTGGCCGACGGCCGGCAGACCTCCCTGGCGGTCGGCGACTGGCCTCTCGGCGGCGACCTGAACCGGCCCGCGCACGCCACCGCGGCCGGCTTCGCCCCGCAGGTGGCGGTCGCGGTGTGGGTCGGCAACAAGGCCGAGGAGCGCCCGCTGATCGACCGCACCGGCGCCCCCGTGACCGGCGCGACCCTGCCGGCGACCGTCTACCGGCAGTTCATGGGCGCGGCCCTGGGCACGGCCCGCACCGACATCGCCCAGCCCCCGCTGATCGGCGACCCGAAGGCGGGCAACGCCTGACCGGCTGACCGGCTAAGCGGCGGCACGGATGGCGGCGGCCAGCTTGGCCGAGTCGTGGTCGGCGGCGACGCCCTCGAAGAGGATCGCGGCGCCGTCGATGTGGTCGGTGCGTAAGTGCTTGATCTTCTGGTAGGCGGGCGAGTCGTACCACGAGCGCGCCGCGGTCAGGCTCGGGAACTCGAGGATCACCACCGTGCCGGGCCACTCGCCCTCGAGCACCTCGACCTGTGGGGCGTGGGCCAGGAAGTGACCCTCGAACGGCGCGAGCGTCGCATCGATCCGCTCCAGGTAGTCGAGAACGTCATCGTGGTCGCTGCGGTCGTAGAGGTGCGCTATCGCGTATCCGTTCATACTTCCGATCATGAACGCCCGGTGATCAACATGTCGATGACCTGCGAGGTCATCATCCTGCGGGCCTCATCCCCGCGCACTTGTCCGGTGTTGTGCGCGCCGGCGCCGATCTTGAGGGGGTGCGGGTGGAGCGCAGCTCCCCCGCCGCGAGCGGCAGCGAGCTAAAAGTTCAGCAGGTTGGTCGCCGCGCGCAGGGACAGGCCGGACAAGGGCTCCGCTCGCATGACCGCTCGCACGGCCGCGCCGTCGAAGAGCATGGTCAGCTGCGCGGCCAGGAAGGACGGGTCGGGAGCGCCCAGGGCGGTCGCGTGCTCCAGGAAGTACGACTCCAGGCACTTTTTGAACGACAAGGCCACGATCGACGCCTCGTGGGCGGGGTCGTGCAGCTCCACCGCGGTGTTCACGAACGGGCAGCCGTGGAAGGGGCCGGTGCCGGACTGCTCCTCCAGCCGGGCGAACACGTGCAGGATGCGCTCGCGCGGGGGCATGTCCGCCGCCGGGCCGGGGAAGTACGACGCGACCGTCGCCGGGCCGTAGCTGCGCAGGCTCTCGGCGATCACCTCGTCCTTGGTGGTGAACAGCTGGTACATCGACCGCTTCGACACGCCCGCGGCCTTGCACAGGCGCTCGACGCCGACCGCGGCCGAGCCCTCGGCGTAGAACAGCTCGGCCGCGGCCTTGAGCAGCCGTTCGCGGGGCGGGGCGATGGAGGTCACACGGTTCAGTCTACCCAATTGGAAACCGATCGCTCTACCGTAGGGGCACACGCGGAAACCGATCGGTTTCCGGAAGCGAGCGAAGGGTGAATGCGATGAACGAGGTCGTGCTGGTCACCGGCGGCAACCGGGGCCTGGGCAAGGCGTTTGTCGAGGAGGCGCTGGCGCGGGGCGCGCGCAAGGTCTACGCGGCGGCGCGCGACCCCAGGTCGGTGAGCACGCCCGGCGCCGTGCCCCTGGCCCTCGACGTGACGGATCCGGAGTCGGTACGCCGGGCCGCCGCCGAGGCGCCCGACGTCACCGTGCTCATCAACAACGCCGGCATCACCACCGGCAGCAGCCTGCTGCACGGCGACCTCGACGACATCCGCCGCGAGTTCGAGACGAACTTCTACGGCACGATAAACGTCACCCGCGCGTTCGCCCCGGTGCTCGCGGCCAACGGCGGCGGCCACGTGCTCGACGTGCACTCGGTGCTGAGCTGGATCTCGCAGGGCACCTCGTACAGCTCCACCAAGGCGGCCGTGTGGCAGGCCACAAACGCGTTCCGGCTCGAGCTGGCGGCGCAGGGCACGAAGGTGACGGGGCTGCACGTGGGGTACATCGACACCGACATGACCCGGGGCATCGACGGGCCCAAGGCCAGCGCGCAGGACGTGGCCCGGCAGGCGCTGGACGGCGTCGAGGCGGGCGAGTTCGAGGTGCTCGCCGACGAGATCAGCCGCACCGTGAAGCGCGGGCTGTCCGGCGACCCGGCGGCGCTGTACCCGCAGCTGGTCTAATGGGACGGTGAACGCATACCGGGCCGACGGCGAGTTCAAGCGGGACGCGCGGTACATCTCCGACCGCATCACCGCCGACGGGCGGGACGGCTGGCCGGTCGAGCCGGGGCGGTACCGGCTGGTCGTGAGCCGCGCCTGCCCGTGGGCCAGCCGGGCGATCATCGTGCGCCGGCTGCTGGGGCTCGAGGACGTGCTGTCCATGGGCGTGTGCGGGCCGACGCACGACGCGCGCAGCTGGACGTTCGACCTCGACCCCGGCGGCCGGGATCCGGTGCTGGGCATCGAGCGCATCCAGGACGCGTACCTCAAGCGCTTCCCCGGCTACGAGCGCGGCATCACCGTGCCCGCGATCGTCGACGTGCCCTCCGGCGAGGTCGTCACCAACGACTACGCGCCGCTGACCCTTGACCTGTCGACGCAGTGGCGGGCCCACCACCGCGAGGGCGCGCCCGAGCTCTACCCCGAGGCGCTGCGCGGCGAGATCGACGAGGTCATGGAGCTCGTCTTCAAGGACGTCAACAATGGGGTGTACCGGGCGGGCTTCGCCGGTTCCCAGGAGGCCTACGAGGCCGCCTACGCGCGCCTCTTCGCCCGCCTCGACTGGCTCTCGGCGCGGCTGGAGCGGCAGCGGTACCTCGTCGGCGACACCATCACCGAGGCCGACGTGCGGCTGTTCACGACGCTGGTCCGCTTCGACCCCGTGTACCACGGCCACTTCAAGTGCAACCGGCAGAAGCTCACCGAGCTGCCGGTGCTGTGGGCCTACGCGCGGGACCTGTTCCAGACCCCGGGCTTCGGCGACACGGTGAACTTCGAGCACATCAAGCGCCACTACTACGCTGTCCACCGCGACATCAACCCGTCCGGCGTCGTCCCGCTCGGCCCGGACCTGTCCGGCTGGTCCGAGCCGCATGGCCGCGAGGCGCTCGGCGGGCGCCCGTTCGGGGCCGGAACGCCGCCCACGGCCCCCGCCGACCGGTAGCTTCGGCGCATGGAACACGTCACGGTCGTGACCGGCGGCAGCCGGGGCATCGGCGCGGCGACCTGCCTGCGCCTGGCCCGCGACGGGCACCGCATCGCCGTCGGGTACCGCAGCAACGCCCACGCCGCCGAGCAGGTCGTCGCGGGCGTGCGGGCCGCGGGCGCCGACGCGGTCGCGGTGCGCGCCGACACCTCGGCCGAGGACGACGTGCTGGCCCTGTTCGACGCGGCCGCGCAGCGCCTGGGCCCGGTCACCGGCCTGGTGAACAACGCCGGCATCGCCTCGCCCCTGGGCCCCCTGGCCGACCTCGACACCGGCGAGCTGCGCCGGGTCATGGACGTCAACGTCATCGGCGCGTTCCTGTGTGCCCGCCAGGCCGCCCGCGTGATGACCGCGGGCGGCGCGATCGTGAACGTCTCCTCGACCGCGGCGACGCTCGGCAGCCCCGGCAACTACGTGCACTACGCGGCGAGCAAGGCCGCCGTCGACGCGCTGACCCTGGGCCTGGCCAAGGAGCTGGCGGCGGCCGGCGTCCGGGTCAACGGCGTCGCGCCCGGCTTCGTGCACACCGAGATCCACGAGCAGACCGGCGACCCGAACCGGGCCGCGAACGTCGTCGCGCGGATCCCGGCCGGGCGGCTGGGCACCCCGGAGGAGATCGCCGAGGCGATCGCCTGGCTGCTGAGCCCGGCCGCCTCCTACGCCACCGGCACCACGCTGCGCGTCGCCGGCGGCCTGTAGGCGCTCAGGTCCGGGCCGGTCAGCCGGCCGTCGCGCCTCACCCGCCCGCCAGCGCCCGGCGGCCCAGGTCCACCGCCTGGGCCCGCAGCTTCGGCAGGTCCAGGGCGGTCAGCCGGCCGTCACGCTTCACCACGCGGCCGTCCACGAGCACCGTGTGCACGTCGGCCGGGCCGAGGGCGGTGACCACCGCGCCCGCGACGGCCTCGCCCGGCAGGTGCGACAGGCCCGACAGCAGCACGATGTCCGCGCGCCGGCCCGGGGTCAGGGCGCCGGTGACGGAGCCCAGGCCGATCGCGGCGGCGCTGTCCGCGGTCGCCGCGGCCAGTACCGTGCCCGCCGGGGCCATGGTGGCGGACTCGGCCCGGTGCCGGCGCAGCGTCTCCCGCATCGGCTCGAACAGGTCCGGCGGCGCGTTCACGGCCACGTCGGTGCCGAGGCCGCAGCGCCCGCCCGCGGCGGCGAAGCGGGTGTACGGCGAGGCACCGTGCCCCATCGTCGCCTCCACCACGGGCGTGACCGTGACACCCGTGCCGGTTCCGGCCAGCCGCGCGGCGTCGTCCGCGGTCATGGCGTTGACGTGCACGAACTGCAGGTGCGGGCCGAGCCGTCCGGCCGCGTCCAGCCGGGCGATCGGCCCGTCCGGCCCGCCGGCGAGGTGCATGGACGCGAGCAGGCCGAGCTCGCGGGCGAGGCCCAGCTCGGCGACGGCGTCGTCCCAGCGGCCGTACTGCGGGCCGAGCAGCGCGAGCGCGCCGGTGACCAGGCCGGTCAGCCCGGCCATGCGCGCGGCGTGGGCGGTGTCGGCCGCCGCGACCACGGCCCGGATGCCCGCGGTCGCGTAGGCGTCGAGGACGCCGTCCACATGCGACGGTGACCGGGTCACGTTGCACCAGTCGAGCACGGTGGTGATCCCGGCGTCGAGCGCCTCGGCCGCGCCGAGCAGCGTGGCCAGGTGGGCGTCCTCGGGCGAGTACGCGCCCAGGGCCCGGTCCAGGACCGCGCCGAAGTACTCCGGCAGCGTCAGGTCGGCCCCGGCGCCCCGCAGCGGCGCCTGCCACATGTGCCGGTGCCCGTCGACGAAGCCGGGCGCCACCACCAGCCCCTCGGCGTCGATGACCTCGGCGGCGGCCGCGCCGGCGGCGCCGACGGCGGCGATGACCCCGCCGGCGACGAGCACGTCGGCGGGCGCCCCGGACAGCAGCCGCCCGCCGCGAATGAGCAGATCCACGTGTACCCCCTAAAGGCTTTTGAGAAAGCTAACTCAAAAGCTTTCGGGGACGCAAGTCGGCCCGGCGACCGTCACATGTACAGGTCGACGCCCTTGCCGTCGGTGACGTTCGCGGCCATCTGGACGTTGTGCCTGGTGCCCATGAGCCGGCTCAAGGTGTCGGCCTGGGCGTTGACCCGGGCCTTGCGGGTCGCCGGGTCGAGCTGTCCTCCGTGAGGTGAACGACGGCTGGTCCCCCTGCCATCGGCACGGGGACCAGCGCTCGTGAGACTTTCAGCGGGCGAGTCGCAGCTGGGCGCCGAGCGCGACAAGCGCGGCCAGGATGATCGCGCCGCCGTACCACAGCACCGTCGTGAGCAGGCCCAGCGGCGCCACGAGCTGGCCGGCGACGATCGCCGGGACGCCGAAGCTGAGGTACGCCACGAGGAACACGGCCGCGAAGAGCGCCGCGCGCTGGTGCGCCTCGGCGAGCGGGCCGACCGCGCGCAGCGCCCCCGAGAACGTGGCGCCGAAGCCCGCCCCGCCGATCAGGCCGCCCACCCACAGCAGGGGCAGCGTGCCGGTCGCGATGCCGAGCAGCACGATCGCGGTGCCGGCCAGCACGGCGACGGTGCCGTTGCGCACGACCGCGCGGGCCGGGTGGCGGCTGAGCAGGAACGCGGACGTCGCGGCGGTGGCCGGCGGGATGAACGCGGTGACGCCGTTGAGCAGGCCGCTGCTGTGGTGGAAGACGTCGCGCAGGATGCTCGGGGACAGGCCCATGAACAGGCCCGCGAGCATCCAGGAGGCCAGGTGGGCGGGGGCGGCGGCCAGGAAGTCCGGGCGAGCGGCCCGCGGTACCGAAACCTGGGGCTTCAGGGCGGCCAGGGCGCCCGGGCGGCGGCCGACGGTCTCGGCCGACAGCACCGCGGTCAGGGTGCCCACCGCCATGATGACGGTGAGGCTGGTGAAGACGATGAGGTTCGCCTGGTGGGTGAACTGGACCGCGGCGCCGGTGAGCAGCGCGCCGAGGCCCAGGCCGCCGGCCGGGGCGACCGCGCCGAGGATGCCGCCGAGGCGCTTGTGCCGCTCGGGGGCGAGCTCGACCAGGGCCGCGGTGAACGCGCTGCTGGCCGCGCCGGTCGCGATGCCCTGCACGATGCGGGCGGCGATCACCCAGCCGATGTTCGGGGCGAACACGAACATGATCATCGCGCCGAGCTCGACGGCCAGGGCGCCGATGAGCACCGGGCGGCGCCCGATGTGGTCGGACAGCGAGCCGAACACGACGAGCGAGGCGAGCAGGCCGAACGCGTAGGCGGCGAAGGCCACGGTCAGCACCCACGGGGCGAAGCCCCACTCGCGCTCGAACAGCACGAGCAGCGGGGTGGGGGCGCCGGCGGCGAGGTACAGGGACGCGAAGGCCAGGGCCGCGCCGGCGAAGGCCACGCCCGGCGGCAGCGTGCGGCGCCGGACGGGAGCGACCGGGCGGTCGAGTGTTGCGGTAGACATCACGCGACTCCTAAAGCAAAGGTCTTTGCGTTACGCTGAAAGTACGCGCTTCCGGCGCGTTAAAGCCAAGAATTTTGCTTTAGTAAGGAGGGTCACACCATGTCCGCGCCCGTGCGCCGCACCGGTGGACGCAGCGCCGCCGTGCTCTCCTCGATCCGCTACGCCGTGGAGGACCTCGTCCGCGAGCGCGGCGCCGAGAAGGTGACGATCCCGCTGGTCGCCGAGCGCGCCGGGGTCAACCCGACGAGCGTGTACCGCCGCTGGGGCGACGCCGCCGCACTGCTCAACGACATCGCGACCTACCGGCTCGACCCCCAGCGCGAACTGCCCCGCACCGGCGACCTGCGGGCCGACCTCGTCGCCTGGGCGCGCGAGATCGTCGAGCACTACCGCAAGCCGCTCAACGCCGCCCTGCTGCGCGGGGGCAGCGCGTCGGCCGGCGAGCAGGAGACCGACTGCCTGCGCAACCGGCGCGCCGAGGCCCTCGTCATCGTCGGCGGGCCCGCGACCCCGACCGCCGACGAGATCGTCGACGGGATCATCGGACCCATCGTGTACCGCGCGATCTTCCTCCCCTGGACGCTGGACGACGATCTACCGGTCCGCCTGGTCGACAAACTCCTGCCGGCATAGCGTTGGGCGCATGAGTCGCCCACAGCTGATCCCCGGCCCCGACCACCCCATCACCGTGACCCCGTCGGACGTGCGGGTCGTGGTCCGCTCCGGCGAGCACGTCGTCGCGGACACCACCAACGCACTGGCCCTGCAGGAGTCCACGTACCCGGTCGCGTACTACGTGCCGCTGGAGGACGTCGACCAGAAGCTGCTGCAGCGCACCGACCACAGCACGTACTGCCCGTTCAAGGGCGACGCCTCCTACTACTCGGTCGTCACGCCCGAGGGCACCGTGGACAACGCGGTGTGGAGCTACGAGACGCCGTACGAGGCCGTAGCCCCGATCGCGAAGCGTGTCGCCTTCTACACGGACCGTCTCGAGGTGACTGTGGTGTCGGTTACCTGACATGAACGCCGCGGCCCTCCGCGCACGTCTAACCTCCGGGCGCAGCGCTTCGGACATTGCGGGCAATACCTTTCGAGGGTTTTGCAGTCCGGCTCCCGATCGGTACCGTTCGCGAACGGGGAGGGCACAGACATGTTGAGTCGTCGCAAGATGCTGGCCGCGGGCGCGGGAGCGGCCGCGGCCGTCGCGCTGGCCGCGTGCAATGACGGGAACACCGGCAAGGCCGCCTGGACCGGCAACGGCTCGCCCGGCGCCGACGGGGGCGGCGGAGGAGGCGGAGGCACGCCCGCGACGGTCACCATCACGCCGGCGGCCGACACCAAGGACGTGTCGCCGACGAGCCAGGTGACCGTGGCCATCGACAACGGCACGCTCAACACGGTCACCGTGGCGGCCGGCGGCAAGAACCTCGACGGCAAGCTGGCCGAGGACAAGAAGAGCTGGACGTCGAGCGGGACCCTGAGCTACGGGCAGACGTACACGGTCACGGTCGCCGGCGCCGGCGCGGACGGCAAGGACGTCAGCAAGAGCAGCTCGTTCACGACGCTGCAGCCGAAGTCGGTCGCGAGCGTCACGTTCCAGGCCAACCCGATGCTCGCGCTGAAGAACGGCGCCACCTACGGCGTCGGGCAGCCGGTCATCGTGTTCTTCAACAAGGCCGTCAAGAACCAGGACGCGGCCGAGCAGGCGATGAAGGTGACCACCTCGCCGTCGGTCGAGGGCAAGTGGCACTGGGTAACCAACCAGAGCGCGCACTGGCGCCCGGAGAAGTACTGGGCCAAGGGCACCACGGTCAAGGTGAGCGTGAACGTCCTCGGGGTCGACCTGGGCAACGGCGTGTACGGCGGCGGCAACGCCACCGCGAACTTCTCCATCGGCCCGTCGCGCATCGCGATCGCGGACTCCAACACGAAGCAGATGGAGTGCTACATCGACGGCCAGATGGTCAAGAAGATCCCGGTCAGCATGGGCAAGGGCGGCACGACCACCGGCTCCAAGGGCGAGACCATCGACTTCTTCACCCGCTCCGGCGTGCACGTGCTGATGACCAAGGAGCCGGTCGTCACGATGAGCTCCGCCAGCTACGGCATCACGGACAAGAACAACCCGAACTACTACGAGGAGAAGATCAAGCTGGCCTGCCGGATCTCCCTCTCCGGTGAGTACGTGCACCTGGCCGACTGGAACATCCCCTCGCAGGGCAAGGCGAACACGTCGCACGGCTGCATCAACGTGGCGCCGGCCAACGCGCAGTGGTTCTACGACACCTTCGACACCGGCGACGTGGTCGAGGTACGCAACACGCCCAAGAACCTGCCGGTCACCGACGGCCTCGGCGACTGGACCATCCCCTGGGCTCAGTGGTGATCCAGCGTCGCGCGTCGCCGTTTCTTGACCCCCGCGCTGGCCGCGGCCAGCGGCGGACCGGTCAAGAAACTTCAGCCGCGGGACGTTAGCACCTCGGTCAGCGTCCGCGCGAAGGCCTTCGGCCGGAACACGTGGGCGCTGTGCCCGCCCTCGAACTCGACCGGCTCCGTGCCGAGGAGCCGGGCCAGGGCCTCCACCGGGGCCGCGTGCAGACGGCCGCGGCTGCTGCGGCCCATCGCCGGGACGACCGTGTCCCGGGTGAGCGGCTCGAGGTACAACCGGAATCGTCTTGCCGCGGGCGCGTCGTAGGTCAGGAAGAACTCGAGGTTCCGGGCCCGGTCCGGGCCCGGGCGCGGGAGGACGGCGTCGGGCTCGCGGTCGGCGGGGTCGAAGCCGGTGAACGCGAGGAACCGCTGCAGGCCGCCCGCCTCGATCTGCCGTTGTTCCGCCACGAACGGCTCCGGGTCGTCGAGCAGCTGCGGCAACGGCGGCTCGTACGCGACGAGCGTGCGCACCAGCGCCGGGTACCGGGCCGCGAGGTCGAGCCCGATCAGCGCGCCGATGCTGATCCCGAGGACATCCACCTGGGCGCGTCCGGCCGAGCGCGCCTTGTGCGCGAGCATCAGGGCCAGATCGTCGGTGTGCGACTCGATCGTCACCGGGCCGTCCCCGGCCGGGCTCCGGGAAAGGCCCCGGCGGTCGTACGTCAGGATCGTCCGGTCCTTCATCGTCCGGTCCTTCGCCAGTTCGCGCACGAGCGCCTCCGTGCCGTCCGCGTCCCCGTCGCCGGGCTGGACGATCACGAGCAGGCGCTCCCCGCTGCCGTGCAGTCGCGTGTACATGCCGCCGACGGTAAAGCATCATTTCTGATGCATCAAGTCTGTTGTATTCTGGCGACCGTGAACGGACTCGAGTTGCTGGTCCTGGGCCGCACGCTGATGAAGCTCGCGGGCAGCGCCATGCCGGCCCTGGGCGACGAGTCGCTGCCGGCGAGCGTGCGCTCGGTGCTGGTCGACGTGACGCAGCACCCGGACAGCTCGGTGGGCGAGATCGCGACGCGGACGGGCTTCCCGCAGAGCCACGTGTCGGCGGCGGTCGCGCGGCTGCAGGAGCACGGCTCGGTGGTCACGTCCCCGGACCCGCGCGACCGCCGGCGCACGCTGGTGCGCCCCAACCCGGCCGCGCGGCCGCCACTGCTGATCGTGAGCGGCGCGCCCGCCGACGACGTGCTGCTCGCGGCCCTCGACGATCCACGGGCCCTGCCGGAGGTGCAGGCGGCCCTGCGGACGTTGCATCGCCATCTGGTGCCGGGTCGCGCGGTGAACGATCCGCATTTGCCACAGTAACGGGGTTTTTGCGGGGCTAAATGATGATATGCCAGGAACGGTGAACGGGCCGCGTCGGTTCGTGTTTCCAGAAATATTCGCATTTAGCGTCTTTTTAGGTTTTCGGGTGGAGCAACCGGGGGTTTGACGTGAGGCCGTACGCCGCGGCGGGTTTGCTGGTGGTTCCGGCGGCGGTCCTGACCGCCAGCGTGGCCGCCCACCCGGAGCCCCCGATCCTCCCGTCGTTCGGGACGTCGGCCACGAGCCCGGGCGCCAACCCGGGCGCCCACCCGGGCGACCTCCTGCGCGGCGCGACGTTCGAGACGGCGGCGCGTGACCTGGTCGGCTACGACCCGACGGCGGACATCATCGTGACCCAGGCGGAGGCGGGCACCGAGCTGACCGGCATCGACGCCACGCCGGCACGGTCCGCTGGCGCCGCCGGCTGGACTCCTCGGGCGACCTGGGCACGGTCCTGTGGTCGCAGAGCGATCTGGGCTCGGGCTCGGTGCTGGTGAGCACGTACCACCGCGGCGCGAAGACGGCCGAGTTGACCGCCCTGTCGACGCGCACGGGCACGGTGCGCTGGCGGATGCCGCTGACCGCCCGGACGGAGGCCATGGCCGCGGGCCCGGCCCTGCTGGTGGGCGAGCCGGCGGAGAGCTCGTCCCCCATGAAGTGGTCCGATCCGCGCGATACCCCCAAGTCGGATAAATCCGCTCGGCCGAATGCCACCCAGAACCCGGGGTCCGACAACCGCAACTCCGACCGTGACCCGGACGCCCGCGACCGCAACTCCAACGCGCGCGGCTCGAACGGAGACGGCGCTGACCCGGGCCAGAATCCGTCCGGCGATCACGGCACCGGCCGCTCGCGCATCGGCCACACCGACGAGGACTCACGTGCACGTACACCACCGCCAAGGACCGCGACACTCTGCGCGTGCAGGTGCTGTGGGCAGGCACGGACGAGGCCTCGGCGATCCGGCGGTACGACGTGGTCAAGCACGACGACATCGAGCGCTTCGGCACCGTGATCGTCTCGACCCAGGAGACCCAGACGGCCACGTGACCATGTCGGCCCACAAGCCCATGCGGCCCGCCGGGACGCGCAACCATGGCGGTCCGCAAGCCCACAAGCCGACGCGACCCGCCGGGACGCGCAACCATGGCGGTCCGCAAGCCCACAAGCCGACGCGACCCACCGGGACGCGCAACCATGGCGGTCCGCAAGCCCACAAGCC